>SSMV01000173.1 GCA_004799435.1 Bradyrhizobium sp. | reverse complement strand
ATGTCGTAACCGACCTCGATCGCGCCGGCGAGGCTCTCCGCGTCGGCGCCGCCATGGCTTTTGATCACCACCCCGTCGAGACCGAGGAAGACGCCGCCATTGACCCGGCCGGGATCGATCTTTTCGCGCAACGCGCGAAAGGCGCCGCGGGCGAAGAGATACCCCAAGCGCGACAACAGGCTATGGTTCATCGCATCGCGCAGATATTGCCCGATCTGCTTGGCGGTGCCCTCCGCCGTCTTGAGGGCGATGTTGCCGGTGAAGCCTTCGGTGACGAAGACATCGACGACGCCGCGGCCGAGATCGTCGCCCTCGACAAAGCCGTGATATTGCAAATGCGGCAGTGGGGTCTCGCGCAGCACCCGCCCGGCCGCCTTAACCTCCTCGATGCCTTTGATCTCCTCGACGCCGACATTGAGCAGCCCCACGGTCGGGCTGTCGATGTCGAACACGATGCGCGCCATCGCCGCGCCCATGATCGCGAGATCGATGAGATGCTCGGCGTCGGCGCCGATCGTCGCCCCGACATCGAGCACGATCGACTCGCCACGCAGCGTCGGCCACATCGCGGCAATCGCCGGCCGCTCGATCTGCGCCATGGTTCGCAAGCAAACCTTGGCCATCGCCATCAGCGCGCCGGTGTTGCCAGCCGATACGGCGCAATCGGCGTCGCCCTTTTTCACCGCTTCGATCGCCAGCCACATTGACGAGCTTCGTCGCCCGGTGCGCAAGGCCTGGCTCGGCTTGTCGGTCATCTTGATGGCGACGTCGCTATGGCGGATGCGCGACTTTGCCCGCAGCGCGGGAAAGCCGGCTAACAATCGCGCAACCGTCGGCTCGTCGCCGACCAGAATGAACTCGACGTCCGGCCGACGTTCGAGGGCGACGGCCGCCGCCTTGACCACAACCTGCGGCCCATGATCGCCGCCCATCACGTCGAGGGCTATGCGGATGTCTCTTTTCATTCTTTGTCGGGCTTGCGGGATTCTGGCGCCTCGTTAGAGCGCGGCACAATAACGGCTTCGCCGCTCAAGGCAAACGCGAGGGGCAAATCGCGCGGTTTTGACGAATTCACGGCTCGATTGCGCGCTGGCGACTTGCTTTGGCGGCGTCGCAGGGGCGAAACTCGCCAAAAGGCGCGCGGAAATCGGTCATCGAGCGTGAAACGATTCTCCAGGGGGCGACGACCGCAATGAGCCGATTTCCCGATTTTGCCCGCTACGATGGCCTGGGTCTGGCCGAACTGGTCCGTTCCGGCGAGATTCAGCCGATCGAACTGGTCGAGGAAACGATCGCGCGAATCGAAGCGCTGAATCCGTCGCTCAACGCCATCGTTCACACGCTCTACGATAGCGCCCGCACGGCCGCGCGCGGTCCACTTTCAGGGCCATTCGCGGGCGTGCCGTTCCTGTTGAAGGATCTCGGCGTCGAGCTCGACGGCGCGCCGACCAGCGAGGGCAATCGGCGGCTGACGCAGACGGCGCGCGCCCGCGACAGCGAGCTCGTCGCACGCTATCGCAAAGCCGGGCTGATCTTCGTCGCCAAGACCAACATTCCCGAATTCGGCCTGGCGCCCGTCACCGAGCCGAAAGCCTTCGGCCCATGTCGAAATCCCTGGGACGTAACGAGAACCTCAGGCGGTTCGAGCGGCGGCTCGGCCGCGGCCGTGGCGGCGCGCATGGCGCCGATGGCGCACGCCAGCGACGGCGGCGGCTCGATCCGCATTCCGGCTTCCTGTTGCGGCCTGGTGGGCCTGAAGCCGACGCGCGGGCGCACGCCGCAAGGTCCAACCCGCGGCGAAGTCTGGCGCGGCTATTCGATCAATCACGCACTGACGCGCTCGGTACGCGACTGCGCGGCGCTGCTCGACGCCACGCAAGGCGGGGATGTTGGCGCGCCCTATGAGATCAAGCCGCCCCAGCGCCCATATCTGGAGGAAGTCGCGACGGCGCCCGGCCGTTTGCGCATCGCCTTCACCACCAATCCCTTCGCCGCGCCGACGATCCATCCCGATTGCCTGGCGGGCGTGGCGGCGACTGTGACGCTGCTCGAAGAGCTTGGCCACGAAGTCGTCGAGGCGACGCCACCCTTCGATTGCGAACGCTGGATCGCCGCCTTGCTGGTTATCCTGACCGCGGAGACTGCAATCGACGTCGAACTGGCCGGCGAGATCGTCGGTCGTCGGCTCGGCTTCGATGATTTCGAGACGACAACTTTCGTCACCGGCCTGCTCGGGCGTTGCTGGAGCGCCGCCGACTACGCCGGCGCGGCGCGCTATCTGCAGCAATGGGCGCGCCAGGTCGGCGCATTCTTCGAGACGATCGACGTACTGCTGACGCCGACGCTCGCTACGCCTCCGCTCACGATTGGAACGCTGGAGCCGACGCCGGCCCAGCGCGCGATCCTAACGGCGGTCGGCCGGCTGCGCCTTGGCGGCGTTCTCAAGGCGAGCGGGCTGGCGACGGCGCTGGTGAAGCGCCCGCTCAGTTTCATGCCGCACACGCCGCTCTTCAACATCACCGGCCAGCCGGCGATGTCGCTGCCTTTGTGCTGGAGCGCTGAAGGCCTGCCGATTGGCATGCAATTTGTCGGACGCATGGGCGACGAGGCGACGCTATTGCGCCTTGCCGGCCAGCTTGAGCAGGCCCGGCCCTGGTTCGATCGCGCGCCGAAAGTCTGCTGAAGCTCAGTCCTTCGACCCGCGCTTCGGCCTTGACTTGGGTTTCGCTTCGGCTTTTGACTCGGCCAGCGTCGCGAAGGGCGAACCGGCGTCGCCCTCCGACGCCAGGGCGGCGAATTCGACCCCCGGCTTGCGCGGATAGGGATCGAGACCGAGGGCGAGAAACTCGGCCGCCAGCGCGCCGAGGTCGATCTTGCCATCGACAATTTCGTCCGGCGGATCTTGATCGGAGAGCTCGACCTCCAGCGCTTTCGGCTCTTTCAGCTCCTGGCCGCGCCTCGCGACGACAGGCCGCGCTGGCGGCGCGAATGCGATGTCGATCGGCTCCTCCACGCGCGCGGGGAAAGGCTCTGCGGTGACGACGCAGACCTGCGTCACCTCGGCGCGCACGACGCCTTCCACTTTCGCCCCGTCGCGGCCCTTGCGGCGCAAAGTGAAACGCGCCGTCAGCGAGTCGATCGCCGGCAGGTGGTTGAGCGCAGCGAGCGCGGCGCGCTCAGCCGCGTCGGCCTCGATCGTGATCGTCTGGCCGTCGGCGGGCAGCGCGTCGACCCGCACCGTTCTGGAGAAGGGCGGCGCGCCGGTCATGGCGCTTCTCCAGCGGGACGCGGAAAATGAAACTGCCCCGCGGCGAAACTCTCGTAAGCAATCGTATCGAGAGCGGCTGCGGTCGCCGCGACCCGCGCGGCCAACATGGCGCAAGCCTCCGACGCGGCGGCGCCGTAGACATTACGGCCGAGCGCTGCGGTCAGGGCCGCTTGATCGCCGGCGTCGAGCGCCATCCGATAGGCGCGGCTGCGCCCGCCGAAATCGGCGCCCATGGCCTTGATCCGGCGCGCCACGCCGGCGTCGCCGATCGCCATTTCGCGCAATGCGTCCTCAAAGCCGCGAAAGACCGCATCGACCACTTCCTGCGCGATTTCCGCTCCCGCCGGCCCCAGCGCGAGCAGGCGACGAACCGTCAGCGCGGCGTAGAGAACGACCATTTCGAAGCGGCCTTCGAGCGTGTCGGCGACCGCGAACCGGCGATAGAGCGCAGGGGCCCGGGCGGCGGCCACGATCTCGCCGTGAATCTGTTCGATGAGGAGGCGGTTATTGCGCCGGCGGCGCAAGCGAGCGAAGATCATGCTGCGCCTTGCTTTTCGTCAGCGCGTTGGGTTAGGCATCGCCGAGCGATCTGGCAAGCGAAAAGCGGCGTAGCGGGGACCAGTCATGCGGGCGAATTTCAATCTCGGCGTGCGCCGCTTGGCGGCGATGGCCGGGGCCCTGGCGCTGGGCGCAGGCCTGAGTGGGTGCCTGGGCTATGATGGCGACTTCGATCGCGGCTATATCGTCGATCAGGCGTCGCTCGATCAGATCAAGGTCGGCGAAACCTCCAAGGAACAGGCGCTGTCGCTGATGGGCACGCCCTCGACGACCTCCACCATCGGTGGCGACGCCTGGTATTACATCGGCCAGAAATATACGCGCACGCTTGCCTTCATGCCGGCCAAGATGGCCGACCAGAAGGTGCTGGCGATCTATTTCGAGAAGGGCAAGGTCGCCCGCATCGCCAATTATGGCATGAAGGACGGCCAGGTGTTCGACTTCGTCTCGCGCACCACCCCGACCGGCGGCTCGGAGCCGGACTTCCTGAAAAACATCATCAACGGTCTGCTGCGCTTCAGCTGAGGCCGCCTACCCCGTGAGCCTCACGCAGACCAACAAAAAGGCCCGCCTCGCGGCGGGCCTTTTCGTGCGGGTCTTTTCGCGACTGGCCGATCCCTCGTGTCAATGCGCGAGGATCGCCAATAGCAGCAGCGCCACGATGTTGGTGATTTTGATCGCCGGGTTTACGGCCGGCCCCGCGGTATCCTTATAGGGGTCGCCGACCGTGTCGCCCGTCACAGCCGCCTTATGCGCTTCCGAACCCTTGGTCCATTTCACGCCGTCCTTGTCGACGAAACCATCCTCGAAGCTCTTCTTGGCGTTGTCCCAGGCGCCGCCGCCCGAGGTCATCGAGATCGCGACGAAAAGGCCATTGACGATCACGCCGAGCAGCATCGCGCCGAGCGCGGCGAAGGCCGAGTTCTTCGATCCCGAGGCCAGCAGCACGCCGAAATAGGCGACGAACGGCGCCAGTACCGGCAGCAGCGATGGCACGATCATTTCGCGGATCGCCGCCCGGGTCAGCATGTCGACCGCGCGGCCATAATCGGGGCGCTGCGTGCCCGCCATGATGCCCGGCATCTCGCGAAACTGGCGGCGAACCTCAAGCACCACTGCGCCCGCGGCGCGGCCGACGGCAGTCATCGCTATGCCGCCGAAGAGATAGGGAATGAGGCCGCCGAAGATCAGACCGGCGACGACATAGGGGTTGGAGAGGTTGAAATCGACGACGCCGACATTGGCGAAATAAGGCACGCCGGTATCGACAAAATGCTTGATGTCATTGGTGTAGGCGGCAAACAGCACCAGAGCGCCGAGCCCCGCCGAGCCGATGGCGTAGCCCTTGGTGACCGCCTTGGTGGTGTTGCCCACCGCATCAAGCGCGTCGGTCGATTGGCGCACTTCCTTCGGCAGGCCAGCCATTTCGGCGATGCCGCCTGCGTTATCGGTCACAGGGCCAAAAGCGTCGAGCGCGACGATCATGCCGGCCAGACCCAGCATTGTCGTCACGGCGATCGCGGTGCCGAACAGGCCAGCGAGCTGATAGGTCGAGATAATGCCCGCGACGATGACGATCGCCGGCGCCGCCGTCGATTCCAGTGATACGGCCAAGCCCTGAATGACATTGGTCCCATGGCCGGTGACCGAGGCTTGCGCGATCGACACCACCGGCGGCTTGCCGGTGCCGGTGTAATATTCGGTGATCACGACGATGAGCGCCGTCACCACAAGGCCGATCAGGCCGCAGACGAACAGCGCCCAGCCGTTTACGGCAACGCCCGCGACGACGCCGACTTCGCCCCAGCCGACAACGAATTGCGTCGCGACGGCGAGGCCGACGATCGACAATAGGCCCGTCACGACGAGACCTTTGTAAAGCGCGCCCATGATCGAATTGTCGGCGCCGAGTTTGACGAAGAACGTGCCGACGATCGACGTCAGGATGCAGGCGCCGCAGATGGCCAGCGGATAGAGCATCGTCGCGGCGAGATTGTCTTTGCCGGCGAAGAAGATCGAGGCGAGCACCATCGTCGCCACCACGGTGACGACATAGGTTTCAAAAAGATCGGCCGCCATGCCGGCGCAATCGCCGACATTATCGCCGACATTATCGGCGATCGTCGCCGGATTGCGCGGATCGTCTTCCGGAATTCCGGCCTCGACCTTGCCGACCAGATCCGCGCCGACATCGGCGCCCTTGGTGAAAATGCCGCCGCCGAGCCGGGCGAAGATCGAGATCAGCGAAGCGCCGAAACCGAGCGCCACCAGCGCGTCGACCACGACGCGATCGGAGAGCGCGTGGCCGAGCGGCCCGGTGAGAACCCAGTAATAGACGGAGACGCCAAGCAGCGCCAAGCCGGCGACCAGCATGCCGGTCACCGCGCCGGCCTTGTAGGCGACGTCGAGACCGCCGGCGAGCGATTGGGTCGCCGCCTGGGCGGTGCGCACATTCGCCCTGACCGAGACATTCATGCCGATGAAACCGGCGGCGCCGGAGAGGACCGCGCCGATCAGGAATCCGATCGCCACGGTCCAGGAGAGAAGGAGGCCGAGGCCGATGAAAACGACGACACCGACGCCGGCGATGGTGATGTATTGGCGCTTGAGATAGGCCTGCGCGCCCTCGCTCACGGCGGCGGCAATTTCCTGCATGCGCTCTGAGCCGGGGTCCGACGCAAGGACCAGGCTCACCGTGTAGCCGCCATAGAAAAGCGACAGCACGCCGCACAAAATAATGAGACCCAAGGCCATAGAACCCCCCTAGGGAATGGAATCGCGGCGTCTGCGCCAGCCGCTTCGACTGGGGCGCCCTATGCCAGAATCCCAACCGCCTTACAATGCGACGCCTCGGATTCGGCCGCGTCTTGCGACTAAGGTCGATGCAATCGACCGCTTAGGGCGGTTTGGCGGCCGAAATCAGCCAAGGCCGCAACGCCGCCCTTAGCGGGGCGGTTCCCGGCCGCCGGGAAAAGGCGCGGGCGACCGTCTAAGACGGCGACCCGCGCAATCGATCATTGCGGCTGATCGGCGGCCAGGCGGTCGGCGAAATAAGCGATCGTCTTGGCGTAGACCGGAGCGCTATTCCACTCAAGCAGCGCGGCGAAATTGGGCTCGCCCTCGTGCCACCCCTCGCCGGGCTTCCAGCCCTTACCGCGAAGAAAATTGGCGGTCGAAGCAAGCGCGTCCTCGGGATTGCTCACGAGATCGGCGACCGTGCCGCCATCGGCGCCGATGGCGTATTTCAGATAGGTCGAGGGCATGAACTGGGTCTGGCCGATCTCGCCAGCCCAGGCCCCGCGCATCTCGTCGGGCTGCATGTCGCCGCGGGCGACCAGTTTGAGGGCGTCGACCAGCTCGGCGCGGAACTGCTCTGAGCGGCGGCAATCATAGGCGAGCGTCGTCAGCGCATTGAAGGTTGGATAGGTGCCAAGGCCGGCCCCGAATTCCGTCTCCAGGCCCCAGATCGCCACCAGGACCGGGCCCGGTACGCCAAAGCGGTGTTCGATCTTCTCGAGCGGCTCGGCATAGGCGATCAGCATCTGACGGCCCTTGCGCACCCGATAGGCGCTGACCCGCTTGGCGGCGAATTTCTCGAAATCCTCGTGGAAGGAGCCCTGCCGGCGGTCATGGGCGATGATGTCGGGGTCGTAGGTCGCCCCCGATAGCGCCGATTCGATCACCGCCGGGGGCAGGCCCGCAATCTCAGCGTCCCGTCGGAAACCATTGAGCCAGGCCGAAAATCCGTCCGGCGTTTCGCCGCAATCGGCGGGCGGCGCAGCAAGCGAGGCGCCGGCGATCATCGTGGCGGCGCAAAATCCGATCGCGGCAAGAACGCTGCGCCCGCAACGCAGAGTCCGCTCGCTTCTTGCCTGCATTGCGACACTCCGATTTGGCCGGCCGGACTTCGGTTATCTACACATCATCCAAGTCGGATGCGTAACGCTCGCACGGGCCAATCGTTGCGGTCAAAGTTGGCCGAAGCTTGACCACGCGCTCACCCTGCGGCGCGCTGGGCCGCGGCGAGCGTATTGGCCATCAGCATAGCGACGGTCATTTTCCCGACGCCGCCGGGGACCGGCGTGATCGCCCCGGCGCGCAGAGCCGCCTCGGCAAAGGCCACGTCGCCGACAAGCCGGGTCTTGCCCTCGCCCTTCTCAGGCGCGGGAATGCGATTGATCCCGACATCGATGACGATGGCGCCCGGTTTGATCCAATCGCCGCGCACCATTTCCGCCCGGCCGACCGCCGCGATCAGAACATCGCCGCGCCGCGCCACAGCGGCGATGTCGGGTGTGCGCGAATGGGCGATCGTCACCGTGCAATTGCGCGACAGCAGGAGCTGGGCGATCGGCTTGCCGACCAGGTTCGAACGGCCAAGCACCACCGCCTCCAGCCCATCCAGCGTCAGTCCCAGCGCTTCGCAGGCCTTGTCGATCATCACCATCGCGCCGGCGGGCGTACAGGGCACGGTCGCACGCGCGATTGCGCCGGTCGCCAGCAAGCCGGCGTTGACCGGATGCAACCCGTCGACGTCTTTTTGCGGGGCGATCGCCTCGATCACTCTGGCGGCCGACAAGGCGCCGGGCAGCGGCAACTGGACGAGCACGCCATGGATCGCTGGATCGGCGTTTAGACGAGCAATCAGCGCCAGCAGATCGGCTTCGCGCGTGTCGGCCGGCAACGTGTGCTGCGCCGAATGAAAGCCACAGGCGAGCGCCGCCCTGCCCTTGCTGGCGACATAGGCCTGACTCGCCGGATCCTGGCCGACCAGCACCACCGCCAGCCCCGGCTTCACCCCGCGCTTCGCCAAGGCGCGCGCCCCCTCGGCGACCTGCGCCAACACGCCCTCGGAAATGGCCTTGCCGTCGAGCAGGAAGGCGGTGGGCGCCATCATCAAGTCTCCTGGAAGGGCGGACGCGCGCTCCTTGCCCGCTCGCAGCGCGAATCTCAAGCGGCGAAATAGCGATAGGTCGCCATATGGGTTGCGCGCGCGCCCGGCTGAAGAAGCCGCATCGACGGCTTCTCGAAGAGATCGCCGGTAAATCCCTCCGGGTCGCTGTAACCGGTCCAGGCCTCCAGACAGAGGAAGGGCGCGCCCGGCCGCATCCATAGCGCGGCGTGATCGAAGCCGGCAAAATCCATCTCGATCGCCGAACCGTCGGTCTGTTCGAAGCGTAGCGAGCGGCTCGCCGGGCTGAGGAAACACAAGGCGTCGCCGGCAAAGAGAGGGTCGCCGAGCGCCAGCACGCCATTCTCCATAGGAATCCTGCGCCGCTGGCGCGAAATTAGCCCGCCCGGGGCCATCACCGGCACTTCGGCCGATTCCGGCTTGGCGAAACGCGCGACGGCGCCAGCGCGCGCGCCGCCGGCGAAGGGCCAGCGAAATCCGGGATGCAGGCCGCAGGCGTAGGGCCCCGCTGCGTCGCCCGGATTGGCGACCTCGATTGCGATCGTCAGCGCCATATCGGCGAGGCGATATTCGATGGCGAGTTCGAAGGCGAAAGGATAGAGCGCGCGCGTCTCCTCGTCATCGCGCAGCGTCAGGCGCGCCCAGTCTTTGCCGACGGCTTCGAGCCCGAAGACGCGGTTGCGGGCGAAGCCGTGCAGTCTGAGCGGATAGTGCTGGCCATTGACGCGCGCGCCGTCGCGCGTCCAGCCGACGACCGGATAGAGGATCGGACTGATCTCGTTCCAGATCGCCGGATCGCCCGGCCACAGCAATTCGACTTCGCCGACCCGCCAGACCCGCGCTTCCGCGCCATGGCGCGAGATTTCGAGCCGCGCCGCGCCGGCGCCAAGCGTGATCGCTTCTCCGCTCATGATTTGAGACCTTCGATTGCGGCGACGCGCAGCAATTCATCTTTAACGCCGGGCGCGCAGGCGACGAGGGGCGCGCCGCTGCGCAACCCGTCGCCGGCGAGAAAATCGCTTACATAGCCGCCCGCCTCGCGCACCAGCGCGACGCCGGCGAGACAATCCCAGGCGTTGATATGGCGCTCGACATAGCCGTCGCGACGGCCGGCGGCGACATAGGCGAGGCCGAGCGCGCCCGATCCGCTGCGCGTGGCGGAGCAGCCGGCGCGAACGACGCGGCCGTGCAAGGCAAACGAATCGTCTGCGCCGCCGCGCATGTTCCAGCCGACTTCGATAATCGCCGATTTGAGATCGTCGGTTTTCGACACGTGTATCGTCGCGCCATTGACCGTCGCGCCGGCGCCGCGCCGGGCGAGAAACATCTCTTCGACAATCGGATCGTAGATTGCCCCGATCTCGACCTCGCGATCGAGCACAGCGGCGATCGAGATGCAGAAATGCGGCGCGCCGCGAGCGAAATTCATGGTGCCGTCGATCGGATCGACAACCCAGGTCGGCGCGCTCGGCTTACCGACCCGCCCCTCGCCTTCTTCGCCGATGAAACCGTCCTCGGGGAACGCCTGATGGAGATGCGTGGCGATGAAGCGCTCAACCTCAAGATCGACCTCGGTCAAATAATCCTGCGGCCCTTTGAAGCCGACGGTGAAAGACGAGCGATCGCGAAAGCGACGCCCGGCGATCTGCCCGGCCTCGTGGGCAATCGCCGCGGCGGCGAGGAAGCGATGGGACAGCGCGCGTTCGTCGAGGGTCAAAGCGTTGGAATCCTTTCATCGTCAGAAGTGACTATACGCGCCATGCGCAAAGGCGATGTTGCGCCCCTCGCGATCGACGAAGCGCGGCGGCTCGGCGCCGGCGAACGTCTCGCCGATCCGGGTCAGCGCGATTTTGGCCTGCATCGCGGCCTCCTCAAGCATTGTCGCGGATTCCGGCGGCGCGATCACGATCAACTCGTAGTCATCGCCGCCCGTGACAGCGGCCTCGAATAGCGCAGGTTCGACGGCGA
>SSMV01000172.1 GCA_004799435.1 Bradyrhizobium sp. | reverse complement strand
GGAGACGATCCGCGGCTTCCTGACCGGGCAGGGGCTGACTTCGCTGCTCGATCTCGTTTTCACCGCGGTGTTCTTCGCGGTGATGTTCCTCTATTCGGCCGAGCTGACGCTGATCGTGCTTGCCTCGATCCCGGTCTATCTCGTCATCGCCGCATTCATCCGTCCGCTGTTGCGCGAAAAGATCAACGCCAAATTCGACGCCGGCGCGCGCTCCCAGCAGTTCCTGGTCGAATCGATCGTCGGCGCGCAGACGCTGAAAGCCGCCAGCGTCGAGCCGATGATGCAGGCGCAATGGGAGGAGCGGCTTGCGACTTATGTGCGCACGTCCTTCGACGCCGGCGTGCTCGGCTCGCTTGGCCAGAACGCGATCCAGTTCGTCAGCAAGGCGACGACCGCGCTGATCCTGCTGATCGGCGCCGAAGCGGTGATCGAAGGCTCGATGTCGATTGGCGAATTGATCGCCTTCAACATGATCGCCGGCCAGGTGGTGCAGCCGATCCTGCGCCTGTCGCAACTCTGGCAGGATTTCCAGCAGGTGCAGGTGTCGGTCGCCCGGCTGGGCGACATTCTCAACGCCGCGCCGGAGCCGACGCCGCGTAATCCCGTCTCGCTGCCGCCGCCGAGCGGCGCGATCGAATTCTGCGGCGTGTCGCTGCGCTATCGGCCCGAGGCCGCCGACTCGCTGCGCGACATTTCGCTGTCGATCGCGGCGGGCGAGGTGATCGGCGTCGTCGGCGCTTCCGGCTCGGGCAAGTCGACTTTGGCCAAAGCGATCCAGCGGCTCTACAGCCCCTACGCCGGCCAGGTGCTGCTCGACGGCGTGGATGTCGCCCAGCTCGATCCCGGATGGCTGCGCCGCCAGATTGGCGTCGTGCTGCAGGAAAATCTGCTCTTCAACCGCTCGATCCACGAGAATATCGCGCTGGCCGATCCCGCCTTGCCGCGCGCGCTGGTGATGCAGGCGGCGCGGCTCGCCGGGGCGGAGGAGTTCATCGCCCAATTGCCGCAGGGCTATGACACGATCGTCGAGGAACGCGGCGCCAATCTCTCCGGCGGCCAGCGCCAGCGCATCGCCATCGCCCGCGCGCTGGCGACCAATCCGCGCATTCTCATTTTTGACGAGGCGACATCGGCGCTCGATTACGAAAGCGAACGGGTCATCCAGCGCAACATGCGCTCGATCGTGCGCGGCCGCACGGTGATCGTCATCGCCCATCGCCTCGCGGCGGTGCGCGATTGCGACCGCATCGTCGGCATGAGCCGCGGCGAGATCGTCGAGATCGGCACGCATGAGCAATTGCTGGCGCGCGCCGACGGCGTCTATGCGCATCTCTGGGCGCTGCAATCCGAACCGGCGCGGAGCCTGCGATGAGCGCGCCGCGCCCCGCCGCCGCCGTCGCGCGCCGCGACCTCGAGTTTTTGCCTGCGGCGCTGGAAATCCTCGAGACGCCGCCGGCGCCGGCGCCGGTGGCGATGATGCTGACGATCTGCGCCATATTCGCCGCGGCTTTCGCCTGGTCGTTTTTCGGCCGGCTCGACGTCAATGCGGTCGCGCAGGGCAAGCTGGAGCCGACCGGCAGCGCCAAGGTCATTCAATCGCTTGGCCCCGGCAAGGTCGCCGCCATCCGCGTCAAGGACGGCCAGTCGGTCAAGGCGGGCGATCTTCTGCTTGAGCTTGATCCGGCGGAAGCCGCCGCCGACGAGCGCGAGGCGCGCGAAACGCTGCAATCCTCGCTTGCTGAAGTCGCGCGCCGCCGGCTCGCGGTCGATACGGCGCGCGCGGCGCAGCGGCTGACCGCCTCGGCGAACGACAATGGCGCGGCGCTGGCGACGCTGGAGACGCTGGCCGCCAACCCGCAGGGCAAGATCGACTGGGGCGAGCCTCTGCCCGAAAGCCTGCAGACCCGCGAACAGACGGCCGCAGCCGCCGCCGACCCCAATCAGGCCGGGGCTGCGCTGCGCGGTAAGATTGACGCCGGCGAGCCCTTGCCCGACGGCATGCGGGCGCGCGAGGAGGCGGTGCTGTCGGCCGATCTGAGCCAACTCGCCGACACGCTACGCGCGCTCGACAAGCAGATCGCCGGCAAACAGGCGACGCTGCAACGGCTGCATATGAGCATCGACTATCAGGCGGCGCTGATCGAGACGCTGACCGAGCGGGTCTCGACCCGCCAGGAAGCGATCGATCTCAAGGTCGGCACCAAGATCAATCTCTATGACGCCAAGGAGCAGTTGCAGCGCTCGCAATCGCAGCTTGCGTCAGATCAGGGTCAGTTGATCGAAACCGACGCGGCGATCAGCGAATTGACGAGCGAGAAGACCAAGGCGCTGTCGCAATTCGTCGCGGAGAATGAGAACAAGGCCGAGGACGCCGCGCGCAAGGGGGACGAGGCGCGTCAGGCGCTCGCCAAGGCGGTCTCGCGCCTCGCCAGCACCAGACTCTATGCGCCGATCGACGGCGTGGTGCAGCAATTGTCGGTGACGACTTTCGGTCAGGTCGTCGGCGCCGGCCAGCAGCTTGCGACGCTGACGCCGACCGACAGCGCGCTGCAGGTCGAGGCGCTGGTCGCCAATATGGACATTGGCTTCGTCCGCGTCGGCCAGGAAGTCTCGGTCAAGCTCGACGCCTTCCCCTTCACCCGCTTCGGCGCGCTGCACGGCAAGGTGATCGCGATCGCCGCTGCGGCGGTCGACGAACAGCAGGCGAAGCGCTCTTTCGCCAACGCCACGACGCCCGGCAACGAACCCGACTCGCCGGCGCCGGGTCAGACGCAGAGCTTCGTCTTTCCGGTGACGGTGGCGATCGACAGCAACGCGATGCGCGTCGACGGCGCGTCAATCCCGCTGACGCCCGGCATGACCGCGACGGTGGACATCAAGACCGAAAGTCGGCGGGTGATCGATTATTTCCTGTCGCCGCTCGCCAAGACGACGTCGGAAGCGATGACCGAGCGCTGAGGCGGCTTTTTAAGATCGCGCTCAGACCAGCCGGCTCTGCGCCTTGGCCGCTTCGATGAAGCTCGCAAACAATGGGTGCGGTTCGAAGGGCCGTGAGCGCAATTCCGGGTGGAATTGCACGCCGATGAACCAGGGGTGAGACGGGATCTCGATCGTCTCGGGCAGCAGGCCGTCTGGCGACATGCCGGCGAAGGCGAAGCCCTTGTCCTCGAGCCGCGCCCGATAGGCGGTGTTGACCTCGTAGCGATGGCGATGGCGTTCGGAAATTTCCGTTGCGTCGTAGATTGCGGCGATCCGTGAACCCGGCTTGAGTTCGGCCTTATAGGCGCCGAGCCGCATCGTGCCGCCGAGGTCGCCGGCCTCCTTACGGCGCTCGAGCTCGTTGCCGCGCAGCCATTCGGTCATCAAGCCGACCACCGGCTCCTTGGTCGGGCCGAATTCGGTCGAATTGGCGTTCGGCAGGCCGACCAGATCGCGGCAAGCCTCGATCACCGCCATCTGCATGCCGAAACAAATGCCGAAATAGGGGACGTTGCGTTCGCGCGCGAATTTCGCCGCGAGGATCTTGCCCTCGGCGCCGCGTGCGCCGAAGCCGCCCGGCACGAGAATGCCGTGCACGCCCTCCAGATGGGGCGCCGGATCGGCGCTCTCAAAAACTTCGCTCTCGATCCAGTCGAGCTTGACGCGCACCTTATTGGCCATGCCGCCATGGGTGAGGGCTTCGATCAGCGATTTATAGGCGTCCTTGAGGCCGGTGTATTTGCCGACCACGGCGATCGTCACTTCGCCTTCCGGATTGTGATAGGCGCGCGTCACGGCTTCCCAGCGGCGCATATTGGGCTTGGGCGCGGGCTCGATGCCGAAGGCGGCCAGCACCTCGCGATCGAGCCCGGCCGCGTGATAGGCGGCCGGCGCGTCATAGATCGAGCCGACGTCGCGCGCCTCGATCACCGCGCTTTCGCGCACGTTGCAGAACAGGCCGAGTTTGCGTCGCTCCTCGCGCGGAATCTCGCGGTCGCAGCGGCAGAGCAGAATGTCGGGCTGGATGCCGATCGAGCGCAGCTCCTTGACCGAATGCTGGGTCGGCTTGGTCTTGAGTTCGCCGGCGGTCGGAATATAGGGCAGCAGCGTCAGGTGGACATAGACGGCGTGGCCGCGCGGCAGGTCATTGCCGAGCTGGCGGATCGCCTCGAAGAAGGGCAGACCTTCGATATCGCCGACCGTGCCGCCGATCTCGACGAGCACGAAATCGACGCCCTCATTGCCGTCGCGAACGAATTCCTTGATGGCGTTGGTGACATGGGGAATGACCTGCACCGTCGCGCCGAGAAAATCGCCTTTGCGTTCGCGGGCGATCAGATCCTGATAGATGCGCCCGCAGGTGACATTGTCCTGCCGGTTGGCGTTGCGGCCGGTGAAACGCTCGTAATGGCCGAGATCGAGATCCGTCTCGGCGCCGTCGTCGGTGACGAAGACCTCGCCATGCTGGGTCGGGCTCATCGTGCCGGGATCGACATTGAGATAGGGGTCGAGCTTTCTCAAGCGCACGGAATAGCCGCGCGCCTGCAGCAGAGCGCCGAGCGCCGCCGAAGCCAGACCCTTACCAAGCGAGGAGACCACGCCGCCGGTGATGAAAATATACCGCGCCATGGGATTTGAGCCTTAACCGATCAATTTCGATTCGGCGAGGAAGAAATTATCGCTCCGCTGGCAGCCTGTGAATTGTGCTGCGCTGTTCCCCTCGCCCCCTGCGGGAGAGGGTCAGGGGTGAGGGGTCGGCGCCCTTTAGACGCGCTCATGAGCGCGTCAGCTGCCGTGCCTACAGTGATCGTCGCCCGGCGCATCGACGACACGCGAGATTGACCGCTTTCGCACGTCGAAGACCGCGCCGTTTGGCAGACAGCGTCAGAGTTTCATCATGGGGCGGTCCCGCGAACGGTGGGCGGCTTGATTTGCCGTTCTTCGGCCGAGCGAATGACGCCATTATAAAACATCTCCCGTTATCCGTGTTCGACTGAAGCGCGATGGGAGACAACTGTCGGATGAGCGACTTTATTTTGGGATCGTGTCCGTTCTCTAACCCGACATTTGCTCAGGTTTTACATTTCTTGTTCGTTGGGATGGGGGAGCCGGTAATTCCTCGGTCCCAAATGCCTGTTTTGAGGCACGTCGGGAGGCGCGAGGCGCATGTGGGGCCGACGATCGCGTTGCCTTTCGCGACCCACGCGCTCTCGTGCTGAGCGCAAATGTCGTAGCGAGATTGACAACATTTTCCGGGATCAGGATCCGCGTCATCGGCGCCGGCTACCGGCGAGAACATAACCAAAATCGAGAGCGTGCCGGCGGCTCCGCTGATCTTTAGTAGTTTCGTCATAGTCCACCTTCTCGAAGAATGGCGACGGTGGTCACACCGTTAATCTTGGGCCAAATGCCGATGGTCAACGAGGGACTATATATTTCAAGCCGGGCGGCCTTATTGCCGCGATTTCTAATCGCGAACCTATCGCGAGCGCCTCCCATCCGAGTTGCTGGCTGACCGGCAGTGTCGTGCGGGAAATGAGCGAGGACTTGCTACGCTACACTGGCCGAGAATGGAGTGGAAGCGCCGCCTAGGCAAATCCCCAGCATTGTAGCGCCCGCTGAAATGTGCGTCGTGCTCTCTTGGGCCGCCCGGCCACCAGATTTCGCTTGAGGGCTTCGGGTTACCCGCTCTACGGTGAGGCAGTTCTTTCAGCGGGAGGCCTTGTGTTCGCCACGGGAACGCGGCTTGTCGCCGCGATCGCACTGCTCTTCGGCCTCGCGCTCGGCGCGCAATCCGCTTTCGCCGCGGAGGTTTCGGCCTCGACGGTTCAGGTCGGCGGCGCCAATGTGGCGCTGCTGACGCCGGCCCATCCCCGTGGCGGGATCGTTCTGCTCGCCGGCGGGGACGGCGTCATCGGCGTCGGGCCGGACGGATCGATCGCGCGCCAGGGCAACCAGCTCGTGCGCACCCGCGAAGCCTATGCGGCGCGCGGCTTCGCGGTGCTGGTGCCCGATTGCTGCGTCGATGTCGCCGCCGCCGTGCAATTCATGGAGAAATTCGGCCGCGTGACGCTGGTTGGCACGAGTCGCGGCACGCAGCGCGCCGCGCGCGGCATTGCGGCGGGCGCCCGTCCGTCGCGGCTTGTGCTGACCTCGGGTTTCCTAAGCGACGCCTCGGGCGATAGCGACAATGTGATGCGGATCGTCGGCTCGCCCGACGCCTTGCCGCCGACGCTGATCGTCCATCATCGCCACGACGAATGCCGCAAGACCTCGCCCGACGGCGTGAAGCCCTTCGCCGACTGGGCGGGCGGCAAGGCGCGGGTCGTCTGGCTCGATGGCGGGACCAGCGAGGGCGATCCCTGCGAAGCCTTCGCGCATCACGGCTTCAACGGCATCGACGGGCAAGTGGTCTCGGTCGTCTCGGGTTTCGCCGCCCGGTGACGAGCTTCGCTCACGTCCCTTCTCCCCGCAAGCGGGGAGAAGGACGCGGCCTCGCTGACACGCTTCTCTAGACCGCGCTGCCCCACAAATCATAAGGGCTGGCGCGCTCGATCTTCACCGTGGCGATGTCGCCGGCGCGCAACGCCCGGCGGGTCGCGACATGGACCGTCCCGTCGATGCCCGGCGCGTCGCCCTTGGAGCGGCCCTTGGCGGTTTGAGCGCCGCCCTCATCGATGATCACCTCCAGCCGCTTGCCGACCTTGGCCGCCAGTTTCCGGGCGCTGATCGCCTGTTGGCGCTCCATGAAGCGCTTCCAGCGGCTCTGTTTGATCTCGTCTGGCACCGTCTCGGCGCCGAGATCATTGGCCCGGGCGCCGGCGACCGGCTCATATTTGAAGGCGCCGACCCGGTCGAGCCTCGCCTCGTCGAGCCAGTCGAGCAGCAGGCGGAAATCCTCTTCCGTTTCGCCGGGGAAGCCGACGATGAAGGTCGAGCGGATCGTCAATTCCGGGCAGATCGCCCGCCAGGCGCGGATGCGCTCCAGCGTCTTTTCCTGATTGCCCGGCCGTTTCATCGCTTTGAGCACGGCGGGCGATGCATGCTGGAAGGGCACGTCGATATAGGGCAGCACATTGCCGCCGTTCATCAGGGCGATGACCTCGTCGACATGCGGATAGGGATAGACGTAATGCAGCCGCACCCAGGCGTCGAGGCTGGCCAGTTCGCGCGTCAGATCGAGGAAGCGCGCCGAGACCTCGCGGTCGCGCCAGAGGCTTGAGGCGTAGCGCAGGTCGCGGCCATAGGCGCTGGTGTCCTGCGAGATGACGAGCAGCTCCTTGACCCCGGCCTTCACCAGTCTTTCGGCTTCGCGCAGCACGTCGACCGCCGGCCGCGAGACGAGGTCGCCGCGCAGCTTGGGGATGATGCAGAAGGTGCAACGATTGTCGCAACCTTCTGAAATCTTGAGATAAGAATAGTGGCGTGGCGTCAGTTTGACGCCCTGTTCGGGGATCAGGTCGACGAAAGGGTCATGCGGGGCGGGCGCGGCCTGGCGCACCGCCGCCATCACGCTCTCATAGGCCTGCGGGCCGGTGATCGCCGCGACATTGGGGAAGGCGTCGCGGATCTGCTCGGGCTCGGCGCCCATGCAGCCGGTGACGATCACCTTGCCGTTTTCCGCCATCGCCGCGCCGATCGCTTCCAGCGACTCTTTCTTGGCGCTGTCGAGAAAGCCGCAGGTGTTGACGATCACCGCATCCGCCCCGGCATGGCTCTTGGCGAGCTCATAACCCTCGGCGCGCAGCCTTGTGATGATCCGTTCGCTGTCGACCAGCGCCTTGGGACAACCGAGCGACACGAAGGAGACGCGCGGGGCGCGAGGGGTTTCAGAGCCAGTCATCGCGCCCGATTGCCACGGGCGACGCCGGCGGGCAAGGGTTGGCGGACGCATCGAGCGAGGCGACGACGATGAAAATCCAATGCTGCTGCGAAGCGGTGGAACTGGAAATTGCCAGCGAACCGGTCGTACAATTCTTTTGTCACTGCGACGATTGCCAGGCCGTCCACGGCGGCGCCTATGCGCCCGAGTCGGTCTATCCCGCCGACGCGGTCAGGATCGTTCGCGGCGAGCCCAAGTCTTGGACGCTGAAGCGAAACCCGCGCTTCTTCTGCCCTGAGTGCGGAACGAAGCTGTTTATCGATGTCCTTGCGCTCAAGCTGCGCGGCGTCAATGGGTATCTCATCCCTAAAGACGAGTTCCATCCGCAATTTCATATGCAATGCCAGTTTGCGGTGCGCCCTGTCGGCGACGAGCTGACGCATTTCAAATCGCGACCGGCCCGCTTCGGCGGCTCCGACGAGACAATGCCGTGGTAGCGGCTGACGGCTGATCGCTTGCCGTGGGTGGGTGGGGCGGCAAGGGGGCGTTCACGATAGAGTGGATGGAACCAAGGGTGGATTTGTCCATTGTTGCTTGGCGGAAGGAGGCGCGCCCTAAAATCCGCCCGGGTTTTGTGCGATGCCTCGAAGCTGAACCTGGACCGGGAGGCTGCCATGCGACCCTCGTTTTTCGCCGCAAGCTTGCTGATCGCCTTGTCTGCCCCCGCCTGGGCGCAGGCGGCGGCGATGCAGGCTGTGCCGCCCGCGCCGCCCGCCGCGCCGGCGATGCAGTCCGCGGCGCCCGCGATGCAGCCGATGATTGCGCTGCGCGGCGTGATCGAGCGCATCGCGCCCGATCGCCAGAGCCTCGACATCAAAACCCGCGACGGCGGCGAGCGGACATTGCAACTGCCGCGCGACGCCAGGATCGATCGGGTTCTCGCCGCGAGCCTCGCCGATATCAAATCGGGCGCCTATGTCGGCGTCGCCGCCCTGCCGGGCGACGGCGACACGCTGAAGGCGCTGGAAGTCCACATCTTCCCCGAAGCGATGCGCGGCACGGGCGACGGCACGCGGCCCTTCGACATCGCGCCCGGCAGTTCGATGACCAATGGGGCGATCGACGCGCGGGTCGATCAGGTCGAGGGCGCGCAGATCACCGTCGCCTATAAGGGCGGCCAGAAGACGATCACGCTCGACAAATCGACGGCGATCGTCGCCATCGATCCCGGCGGGCTCGGCGATCTGATGGTCGGCGCGGCGATTGTCGCGCGCGGGCAGGCCGCCGACGGCGGCGGTTTCGAGGCGCGACACGTCGCCGTGGGGATCAATGGCGTGACGCCGCCGATGTAAGGGGCTTTATCGTCCGTCATTGCGAGCGAAGCGAAGCAATCCAGCCTTGAACGGCGCCTTCGCCCATCTGGATTGCTTCGGCGCTTCGCGCCTCGCAATGACGCAACTTCGCATCAAAGCGCGTCGTGCCGTCAGCCCTCCGGACCGTAGCTTAACGCAGCAGCTAGCCGGGTTATTCCGCACCAATTCAAAACAACCAAGGCTACTAGCACGCCGATTATCAGTCTAAGACGGACAAATTTTCTAATATTTATCAGTATAAGAAATATTATGACGTTAACGGGGCAAAACTTAAAAACAATAATATCGCAGTAACGGCCCCTCCGCTTGAAATAAAATGACGCGGGGCTAGTATTTCTATCGGTATGGACAGATCGATTACGCAAATCAAACCAATCGTCGCTTTGGCCGCGTTGCGTCTAAAAGCTGAGTTCGCGCTTCCGAGCGTCAATACCAGCGCGATGATCGATGTGGCTAATGCGAGTAGGGTTCCAATGTTATTGGCTGGAAAATTTGTCGTGACGAGGTCCTGCACGGTAGCTGTCCATTCCCATCGACAATCGGGCCGCCAATCGGCTCACAGCGACGCCCATTGTAATCGATCTGGGGTCGGCCGTGTGCCGCTGACACAGCTTCGCGCATCTGACAGGCGCGCTGACGAAGGCCTGTCGCCTAAGTCGGTGCAATCATTTACCGCTGTCGAAAAATGGCACCGCGGCTAGGCCTGCCGTGCGGCCTATTGTTGCCAGACGCCTCCGCCTTTCGCCCCGCGCTGCGCCGCCTGTATAAAGCCCCATGCGCCCGGCCTTGCTCGACCCGCTGTTCGCTCCCGCCGCGACGCTGCCGGGGGTGGGGCCGAAATATGCCAAGCTGATCGACCGACTGCTCGACCGGCCGCAGGGCGCGCGCGTCGTCGATGTGCTGTTCCATTTGCCCTATGCGACCATCGACCGCCGCGCCCGGCCGAAGATCGTCGAGGCCACGCGCGACGCCATCGCCACCATCGAAGTGCGCGTTGTCGAGCATCGGCCGCCGCCGAGTCCGCGCTCCAAGGCGCCCTATAAGGTTCTGGTCGAGGACGACACCGGCGATGTCGAACTCGTCTTCTTTCTCGCCAATTTCGACTGGATCAAGAAGCGCCTGCCGCTCGGCGCGACCCGCTGGGTCTCGGGCAAGCTTGAGCTCTGGGACGGCCGTCTGCAGATGGTCCATCCTGACCGGGTGATGGACGCGGAAGAGCTCGCCAAAATGCCGGCGGTCGAGCCGGTCTATGGGCTCACCGAAGGGCTTTTTCCAAGCACGATCTCCAAAGCCGCGCTCGCCGCGCTCGCCCGCCTGCCGAAATTGCCCGAGTGGATCGACGAGACCAATCTACGCCGCCTGCAGGCGATAGGCTTCGGCGAAGCGCTCGGCGTGTTGCATCGCCCCGAGGCGCCGGCCGACATCGACCCTGCCGGTCGCGCCATGGTGCGGCTCGCCTATGACGAATTGCTCGCCAATCAGCTCGCGCTGCTGATGATCCGCGCCCGGATGCGCTCTGTGGCGGGGCGCGCCAATATCGCCGAAGGCCGGATCGCCAGGCGCATTCTCGACGCGCTGCCCTTCGCGCTGACCGGCGCGCAGACGCAGGCGCTCGCCGATATTCGCGCCGATCTCGCCGAGCCCAAGCGCATGTTGCGCCTGCTGCAGGGGGATGTGGGCTCGGGCAAGACGATCGTCGCGCTATTGGCGATGGCCGATATGGTCGAGGCCGGACGACAGGCGGCGCTGATGGCGCCGACCGAAATCCTCGCCCGCCAGCATTTCGAGCGGATGCGGCCGCTCGCTGAAGCCGCCGGATTGCGCATCGCTTTGACGACGGGGCGCGACAAGGCCGCCGAGCGTCGCCAGACGAGCGCCGCGCTGGCGGCGGGCGAGATCGACATTGTTGTGGGCACGCACGCGCTGTTTCAGGAAAGCGTCGTCTTTCGCGATCTCGGCCTTGCGGTGGTCGACGAGCAGCATCGTTTCGGCGTTCACCAGCGCCTGGCGCTAACCGGCAAGGGCGAGGCGGTCGATCTTCTGGTGATGACGGCGACGCCGATCCCGCGCACGCTGGTGCTTGCCTATTTCGGCGACATGGATGTCTCCGCGCTGCGCGAAAAGCCGCCGGGCCGGAAGCCGATCGATACGCGTGTGCTGCCGCTTGAACGGCTCGAAGAGGTCGTCGCCGGCGTCGGGCGCGCCATCGCCGCGGGCCAACGCGCCTATTGGATCTGCCCGCTGGTGGAAGAGAGCGAAGAACTCGATGTCGCGGCGGCGGAAGCGCGCGCCGAGGCGCTGCGCCATTATTTCGGCGATGCGATCGGCCTCGTCCATGGCCGCATGAAGGGGCCGGACAAAGACGCAGCGATGGACCGCTTCCAGCGCGGCGAGACCAAGGTTCTGGTCGCCACCACCGTCGTCGAGGTCGGCGTCGATGTGCCCGAGGCGACGATCATGGTGGTGGAGCACGCCGAGCGTTTCGGCCTCGCGCAATTGCATCAATTGCGCGGCCGGGTCGGGCGGGGGAGCGCCCGCTCGTCTTGCCTGCTGCTCTATCGCGCGCCGCTCGGCGAGGCGGCGCGGGCGCGGCTCGAAATCCTGCGCGAGAGCGAGGATGGTTTCCGCATCGCCGAAGAGGATTTGCGTCTGCGCGGCGAGGGCGAAGTGCTTGGCGTCCGCCAGGCCGGCGCGCCGGGCTTCCGCGTCGCCAGGCTGGAGGTTCACGGCAAGCTGCTGTCGCTGGCGCGCGATCAGGCCGCCGCCGCTCTGGAGCGAAGCGCGAATCTAAGCGGCGAGGCCAATCGCGCTCTGCGGCTGCTTCTCTATCTCTTCGAGCGCGACGAGGCGGCGCGGCTGATGGAGGCGGGGTAGGGGTTTGGATTGGGTTCGATGCGGCGCGCTGTTCTCCTCTCCCCGCAAGCGGGGAGAGGCGGGGTGAGGGGCCGGGAATGGACAAGCGCGCCGCGAAGCGCCTAATTCTTGCCGCCTCCGCTCGGGGGCCGGCCGCCGGGAGCCCGTCAATTGCATACGCATATCGGAATTCTCGCCGTCATCATCGAGATCGGACTGATCGTCCACGCCGCCCGCACCGGCCGTTTCATGCCGTGGGGTTTCAT
>SSMV01000171.1 GCA_004799435.1 Bradyrhizobium sp. | reverse complement strand
AGCGGGCCCTAATAGAGCGGCTTTCGCGCGACTGCCCGAGGCTCGACGATCCATCGCTGACCACCGCAATCTTTCAGGGTCTGATTAGCAGCGCTGACCACATCTATCATCTCCAGCGTCTCGGGACGGGCCGATATAGATGCGTGCCGAAAGATAGGAACTTGACACCCTACGAAGTCATCGTTGAGGACGCGGTCATGAAGCCGCTCGTCTCCGGACCGGAGGCGAAGCGTTACGACGAGCCGGAGACGGACACCTATATTCTGTTTCCTTACGAACGTGACGCGCGCGGTGCCGTGCGCCTAATTCCTGCTGACGATATGGAGCGGCGCTTTCCAAATGCCTGGGAGCACCTGTGTCGATGGGAGCCGGAACTTCGCACCCGGGAGTCTGGAGCGTTCGACGACGACACTTGGTATCGCTTGGGCCGAAATCAGAATCTCGACAAACAGGATATTCCCAAGCTTATTGTTGCTCAGACCGTTCCCGAGATGCGGGTCTGCGCCGACTGCGATGGGACCAAGTATCTTAACAACGTGCGCGTCAATGGCATTTTGCCAGCGAAACGTATGGATCAAATGTATCTTCTCGGAGTCCTCAATGGTCCCGTTGCGGACTTTGTCTTCCGTCGGATCGGTAAACCGAAACAGGGAGGTTGGTACGAGGCTAACAGGCAATTCATCGCGCCCTTGCCGATACCAAATGCCCCGGCGCATGCGCGTGCAGACATTGTGGCCCTGGCGCGGCGCCTCCAAGAACGATGGACCCGACGCGGCTATCTCCTGCAGCAAGCGGCCGACAGACTTTCCGTACTAGCGCGTGCGCGCCATCCGGTGCACTGGCTGTGGCCCGAATTGCCAATATTGCCGGAAATGACCGAGCAAGCGCCCAGGGGCCTGCGCCTCGCTACCGACCGCCGCAAATGGGCCGAAGAACGACTCGACGAAATGGAAGCGGCGCGTATCGAAGCTCTCCAGGCGGCGCTCGACCGCGGCGGCCGACGCGAAGTCCGCTTCGAGCACGGCGAGCTTCGTCTGTACATTGCTGGAGCCGCTGTACTCGAGAAAATCTATCTTGACCTCGCCACTGGGTCGCTAGTCGAATCCTATTGGCGTTGGCTCCTCTTGAACGGACCCGCGCGCGAAGCGGAGCGTTTCGCGATCGAATTGCGACGGCCGCCGGCGCTGTCCGATTCGCCAGCGATTGTGCAATTCGCCGAACGCGTGGCCGCCCTGGCCGAGGAGGTTATCGCGATCACAGCCGACGAGCGCGCGTTGAATGATGTTCTCTATGCTCTCTACGGGCTTTCGCCGAATGAGCGAAATCTTGTGGAGAACGAACGAGGCCGCCGCAACGCGGCTCAGGCGGACGCGTGACTATGCACCCAACTCGCATATGTTGACTGGCATGAGTCAACTTTCGCTCTTCCGCGTGGGACGCGCTGAACCGGAGCAACGTCCTCCGGATATGGCCTATATTCGCAGAAGCCTTAACAGGCTCCTGCGCATAGCTCGTGACGCCGAGATTCTGCCGTGGAGTGAGGGCGAGACCGAAAGCTGGGAGAAACTCTTCCCGAAGCTCGCTGCATCGCTCCCCACCGAGGAGGCGGAAACGCTGGTGTCCGAGTTCAGAAACGAATTGGCTCGACTTCGCTTGGCTGGCTGATCGGCAAAGCCGATACGCCGCGTAGGGCATCGCTGAAGAGCGCGGATTTTGGAGCCGGACAACGGCGGGAGCGTAGATAACCGACATAATATGCTTAAATTGCAGTCCGCGCCTCCCTCACCGCACTAGCACGTTGCGGAACTGCCAGGGGTCGCTCGTGTCGATGTCCTCGGGAAACAGGCCGGGGCGGCCCGTCAGCGGCGTCCAGTCGGTATAGGCGCCGATGACCGGGCCGAGATAGGGCGTCTGGACTTCGAGGCAGCGGCGATAATCCATCTCGTCGGCTTCGACGATGCCGGCCTTCGGATTCTCCAGCGCCCAGACCATGCCGGCGAGCACGGCGGAGGTCACCTGCAGGCCAGTCGCGTTCTGATAGGGCGCGATCTCGCGCGTCTCCTCGACCGAGAGCTGCGAGCCATACCAATAGGCGTTGCGCTTGTGGCCGTAGAGCAGCACGCCGAGCTCGTCGATCCCGTCGAGAATCTCGGTCTCGCCGAGAATGTGATGCTCTTCCTGCATCGCGCCGGCGCGGCCGAACATCTCGTGCAAGGAGAGCACCGCGTCGTCGCAGGGGTGATAGGCGTAGTGGCAGGTTGGCCGGTAGACCGGCGCGCCGGCGCCGTCGCGCACGGTGTAATAATCGGCGATCGAGATCGACTCGTTGTGCGTGACGAGGAAGCCGAACTGGCCGAGCGCCGTCGGCGTCCAGGAGCGCACGCGGGTGTTGGCGCCGGGCTGATTGAGATAGATCGCCGCGCCGCAGCCAGCCTGATGCGCGCCGGCGTTGGCCGGCTTCCAGGTCTCATGCGTGCCCCAGCCGAGCTCGGCCGGCTGCATGCCCTCGGAGAGAAAGCCTTCGACCGACCAGGTGTTGACGAAGACATTGCGCGGCTTGGGGCTCTTGGCGCGCTGCGTGTCGCGCTCGGCGATATGCACGCCTTTGACGCCGAGCCGCTGCGCGAGACGCCCCCAGTCCTCGCGCGTCTTCGGCGCCTCGGCCTTGTCGCCAAGATCGCCGGCGAGATTGACGAGCGCCTGTTTGACGAACCAGGACACCATGCCCGGATTGGCGCCGCAGCAGGAGACCGCCGTCGAGCCGCCCGGATTGGCGCGCCGCTCGGCCAGCACCGTCTCGCGCAGCGCATAATTGGAGCGCGCCTCCGGGCCGAGGCTCTTGTCGAAATAGAAGCCGGGCCACGGCTCGATGACAGTGTCGATATAAAGCGCGCCGATCTCGCGGCAGAAGCGCATGATGTCGAGCGAGGAGGTGTCGACCGACAGATTGACGCAGAAGCCCTGGCCGCCGACTTCCTTCAGGAGCTTGCCGAGCGTGTCGCGATAATTGTCGCGGGTGATCGCCAGATGCAGGAAGCGGATGCCGCGCTCGTCGAGCAGCTTGCGGTCGGAATCATCGGGGTCGATGACGATGAAGCGACTCTTGTCGAATTCGAAATGACGCTCGATCAACGGCAAGGTTCCCTTGCCGATCGAGCCGAAACCGATCATGACGATTGGGCCGTCGATACGGGCGTGGCGAGGCCAATGCGGCATGTCGGCGGGTCTCCTCAGGAATGCTGCGCGTCGGGCGCGGCGCTTAAAAGCAAGCCCGTCGCCGCGCGTCAATAGGCGCGCGGCCGGGCGGTGGGCTCGCCGCGCTTGCGCGCTGGCCCATGATCATATAGCCCTTGGCCGCGTTTTAAGACGGCTTCACGACAGTTGAAGCTTTCGACCATGGCTCGGGAGAGAAGCGTGCCCGCACGCGGATCGATCAACTGGACCAATAGTTTGACGCTGATCAGCGTCGCCGTGCTGGTCGGCACGGAATTCGTCGGCGCGGCGGGCGCAGCCGGCTGGGCGATCGGCGGGTTGTTTCAGCTTGGCGGCCTGCTCACTCACGGGCTCGAGGTCGCGCTGATCCTGCTGGCGCTCTTCGGCCTCTACACGTTCCTGCGCGCCGCACTGTCGCACGAGCCGATCCGCAACTGACGCCTCACGCTTTGCCGGCCAGCGCCTTGCGCACGGCGGGGGCGACCACCGTGCCGAAAAGTTCGATCGAGCGCATGATCGCTTCATGCGGCATCGCTCCGACTCGCATCTGCATCAGATAGCGCTGGTGACCGAAGACGGCGTGCTGGGCGAGAATTCGCTCGATCGCGTCTTCCGGCGTTCCGATCATCAGATGGCCGTTGGGCGCGCGGCCCTGATCGAATTGGGCGCGGGTCAGGCGCGGCCAGCCGCGCTCGCGGCCGATGTGCGACATGGTCTCGGCATAGGGCTCATAGAAAGCGGCGACGGCGGCCTCGCGCGTGTCGGCGATGAAGCCATGGCCGTTGATCCCCAGCGCCAGGGTCGCCGGATCGCGGCCGGATCGCGCCGCCGCCTCGCGATAGAGATTGGCGAGCGGCGCGAAACGCGCCGGTTCGCCGCCGATGATCGCCAGCGCCATCGGCAGGCCAAGCGCGCCGGCCCGCGCGATCGATTGCGGCGTGCCGCCGACCGCGATCCACACCGGCAACGGGTTCTGCAGCGCGCGCGGATAGACCCCAAGATTGTTAATTGACGCGCGCAGCTTGCCGCTCCAGGTCACTTTCTCCTGCGCCCGCACGGCGAGCAGCAGTTCGAGCTTCTCGGAAAACAATTCGTCGTAATCGTCGAGGTCATAGCCGAAGAGTGGGAAGGATTCGATGAAGGAGCCGCGCCCCGCCATGATCTCGGCCCGTCCGCCCGACAGCAGATCGAGCGTGGCGAATTGCTGATAGACGCGCACCGGATCGTCCGAGCTCAACACGGTGACGGCGCTGGAAAGGCGGATCGTCTTGGTGCGCGCCGCAGCATAGGCGAGCGCCACGGCGGGCGCGGAGACGGCGTAGTCGGGCCGATGATGCTCGCCAAGCGCGAAGACGTCGAGCCCAATGCGGTCGGCGAGTTCGATCTCTTCCATCGTCTCGGCGAGCGTGCGCTCGACATGGACCGGCGCGCCAGTCGTGGGATCGCGTTCCGTCTCGACAAATGTATAAACGCCGAACTGCATCCTGCTGCCCCCGGTGATCGTCATCGCGAGCAAAGCGAAGCAATCCAGCTCGCAATGACGCGCCTCACTTCGCCTTACCCCAGCCGCCACCAGTTGGCGTGATAATTTCGATCGCCTCGCCGGCCTCTAATATTGTCTGCGCGCAGCCGGGCAGCGTCTCGAAGCGTCCATCAAAACGCCGCACGCGGTTGACGCCGAGCGCGCCCGGCTCGCCGCCCTCGACGCCAAAACTGTGGATCCTGCGCCGGCCGGTGAGCAACGCGAGCTCCATCTTTTGGCGAAATCGGATGCGCCTCAGCACGCCATCGCCGGCTTTCCAGCGACCCTTGCCGCCCGAGCCGCGCCGTACGTGAAAGTCCTCGAGCACGACGGGAAAGCGCGATTCGAGAATCTCCGGATCGGTCAGGCGCGAATTGGTCATATGGGTCTGGACTGCGCTCGCGCCGTCAAATCCCGGCCCCGCCGGCGCGCCCGAACAGATCGTCTCGTAATATTGATAGCGCGCGTCGCCGAAAGTGAGATTGTTCATCGTGCCCTGCGCCGAGCCGAGCGCGCCAAGCGCCCCAAACAAAGCGTCGACCACCGCCTGGCTCGTTTCGACATTGCCGGCGACCACCGCGGCGGGGAAACGCGGCGCGAGGATCGAGCCCTCGGGGATGACAATGCGGATCGGCCTGAGACAACCGGCGTTGATCGGAATGTCGTCGTCGACCATGACGCGAAAAACATAGAGAACCGCGGCGCGCGCCACCGGTTCGGGCGCGTTGAAATTGTCCGATTGTTGCGGAGAACTCCCGGTGAAATCGACGGTCGCCGCGCGCGCTTCGCGATCGACCGAGATGCGCACCTGGATGCGCGCGCCCTGATCGGTCTCAACCGCGAATTCGCCGTCTTTTAGCCGGTCGATGACGCGGCGCACGCTCTCGGCGGCGTTGTCCTGCACATGGTCCATATAGGCCTCGACCGTCGCCAGCGAGAATTGCTCGACCATGCGCTTCAGCTCATGCGCGCCCTTGGCGTTGGCGGCGATCTGCGCCTTGAGGTCGGCGATGTTCTGCGCCGGATTGCGCGCCGGATAAGGGCCCGCCGTCAGCAGCGCATTGAGCGCGGCTTCGCGAAACTGGCCGCGCTCGACCAGCAGAAAATTGTCGATATAGACGCCTTCCTCCTCGATCGTGGTCGCGCGCGGGCTCATCGAGCCGGGCGCGACGCCGCCAACATCGGCATGATGGCCGCGCGAGGCGACCCAGAAGCGGATCGTCTTGCCCTTGTCGTCGAAGACCGGCGTGCAGACGGTGATGTCGGGCAGATGGGTGCCCCCATTATAGGGCGTGTTGAGCGCGAAGACGTCGCCATGGCGAATGCGGCCGGCGTTGAGGCGAATGATTGTCTCGACCGAACGATCCATTGAGCCCAGATGCACCGGCATATGCGGCGCATTGGCGATGAGATGCCCCTCAGCGTCGAAGACGGCGCAGGAGAAATCGAGCCGCTCCTTGATATTGACCGAATGGGCGGTGTTTTGCAGCGTCACGCCCATCTGCTCGGCGATCGACATGAAGAGATTGTTGAAGATCTCGAGCCGCACCGGATCGACCTTCGCTTCGATATTCGCGCCGCGTGCGACGGCGGCGATGCGGCGCAGCACGACATGATTCTTGTCGGTGATCTCGGCGCGCCAGCCTTGCTCGACGACGATTGTCTGATGCGGCTCGACGATCAGCGCCGGGCCGTCAAGCGTATGGCCGAGCGACAGAGGCTCGCGGCGAAAGACCTTCGCTGCCCGCCATTGGCCATGGGAATAGAATCGCGCTTCGCGCTCGGGAGGCGGCAGGGGCGCTTTGCTTATCGTCTTGGGGCGTTCGACGAATCGCGCGCCGCGGCCGACAAATTCATAGGCGATGGCTTCGATCACCAGCGGCCTGTCGCGTTCGGCGAAGCCGAAGCGGTCGCGATGCGCCTTCTCGAAACGCCGGCGCAGGTCGTCGAGCGGTCCCCACTTGACCTCTATCGCCGTGTCGGCCCCGGCGTAGCGAAGCAGCAGACGTTGTGACACCCGGGCCTTTTTCGGGTCGGCCCCCTGCGATGCCATTTCCTTCGCGGCTTCGGCGAAGGCGTCCCGGCCGCGGTAGGTGGCGCGGATGAGGGCGTCGTCGCTCATCGGCTCCTCGATGGCCACTTCGCGATGGGCGCGAATCTCGGCCAGACCCATGCCATAGGCCGAGAGCAGCGAGGACAGGGGATGAATGAGGATGGTCTTGATCGATAGCGCGTCGGCGACGTCGCAGGCGTGCTGGCCGCCGGCGCCGCCGAAACAATTGAGCGCATAGCGGGTCACGTCATGGCCGCGGGCGATCGAAATCCGTTTGATCGCCTCCGCCATTTTAGCGACCGCGACGGCGATGAAGCCGTCGGCAACCGCCTCCGGCGAGCGCGCGTCGCCGATGCGCCGGGCAAGATCTTCGAAACCAGCGCGCACGGCGTCGTCGTCGAGCGGCTCGTTCCGGCCAGCGCCGAATATTTTGGGAAAGAACTCGGGGATCAGTTTGCCCGCCATCAGATTGGCGTCGGTCAATGCGAGCGGGCCGCCGCGCCGATAGGCTTTGGGGCCGGGATCGGCGCCGGCCGAGTCCGGTCCGACCCTTAGCCGTGCGCCGTCGAAATGCAGGATCGAACCGCCGCCCGCCGCCACCGTATGGATCGACATCATCGGCGCGCGCATCCGCACACCGGCGACTTCGGTTTCGAAGGCGCGTTCGTAGGCGCCGTCGAAATGCGCGACATCGGTCGAGGTGCCGCCCATGTCGAAGCCGATGATCCGATTGAAGCCGGCGCTGCGGCCGGTTTCGGCCATGGCGACAACGCCGCCGGCGGGGCCGGAGAGAATGGCGTCCTTGCCGGCGAAAAGGCCGGCGGCAGTGAGGCCGCCCGCCGAGGTCATGAACATGAGCTGCGCGCCGCTGCGCTCGACGTCGAGTTCGCGCGACACGCGCTCAACGTAGCGGGCGAGGATCGGCGACAGATAGGCGTCGACGACGGTCGTATCGCCGCGTCCGACCAGCTTGATCAGTTGCGAACATTCGTGACTGACGGAGACCTGGGCGAAGCCGATGTCGCGCGCCAGTTTGGCGATCTGGCGCTCGTGGTCGGGATAGCGATAGGCGTGCATGAAGACCACGGCGATCGCCCCGAAACCCTTGGCTCTGGCCGCTGCAAGCGCCGCGCGCGCGATTTCGAGGTCGGGCGCCGTTTCGATGATTCCGTCGGCGAGCACGCGCTCGTCGATCTCCAGAACCTCCGAATAGAGGCGCTCCGGCTTGATAATGTTGCGTGCGAAAAGCTTGGGCCGCGCCTGATAGCCGATTTCGAGCGCGTCGCGAAAACCGCGCGTCGTCACAAGCAGGGTGCGCGCGCCCTTGCGCTCAAGAAGCGCGTTGGTCGCCACCGTGGTGCCCATTCGCACCTGGCCGATCGCGCCGGCGGGGATCGACTGGCCGTCGTGCAGCCCGAGCAACTCGCGGATCGCCGCCACGCCGGCGTCCGCATAGGCGGGGCTCTCGGAGAGCAGCTTGCGCGCATGCAGACGCCCGCGCGGATCGCGGCCGATGACATCGGTGAAGGTGCCCCCGCGGTCGATCCAAAAATCCCACGGTCGTGGCGACGAGGCTTTTCGGCTGCCGGCGACGCCTTTCACCACCTCCGCCCTCCGCAACGCCATCGACCGCCGGGCGTAGCGACGCCCACTATCATGTCGGCGCAAATCCCGCCGATGGAAATCACTCGCGCCGCGGTCGAGCGCCGCGCTCGGCTTCTCCCAAGCCAAAATCCGCAATCACTTGACTAAATCCATAGACTAATAGATTAATGATGCGCCGCTTCGATCGCCGTGAAAGGGCAGGGACGCTATGCTGCGCAAACTCGGTCACCTTCTTGCCCTCGGCGTCTTCGCCGTCGGCCTATTCGCCGCAGCCGACGCGGAGGCCGAGAATGTGCTGCGCGTCGGCTACCAGAAATACGGCACGTTCTTGCTGCTCAAGGCGCGCGGTCTTCTGGAGAAAAAGCTGACGCCGCTCGGCTACACGGTCTCGTGGACGGAATTTCCCGGCGGCCCGCAGCTGCTCGAAGCGCTCAATGTCGGCGCGATCGATTTCGGCATCACCGGCGAAGCGCCGCCGATCTTCGCCCAGGCCGCCGGCGCGCCGCTCGTCTATGTCGCCAACGAGGCGGCGGCGCCGCGCGCCGAAGCCATTCTCGTTCCCAAGGACAGTCCCATCCGCTCGGTTGCGGATCTCAAAGGCAAGAAGGTCGCGTTGAACCGCGGCTCGAACGTTCACTATCTGCTGGTCAAGGCGCTGGAAAAAGCCGGCCTGCAATATTCGGACGTGACGACAATATTCCTCACGCCGTCGGACGCGCGGGCCGCCTTCGAGCATGGCGACGTCGACGCCTGGGTGATCTGGGATCCCTTCCAGGCTTCCGCCGAAGTGGCGATCGAAGCGCGCACCCTGACCAATGGCGAAGGCATCGTCTCCAATCATCAGTTCTATCTCGGCGACCGCCGCTTCGTCGCCGCCAATCCCGCCGTGATCCAGGCGATCGTCGACTCGGTCAAGGAGATCGACGCCTGGGCCAACGGCAACATTGACGAGGCCGCCGCGGAACTCAGCCCGGCGACCGGCATTCCCGTGCCGGTGCTTAAGCTGGCGCTTGGTCGCGAGGCCTGGTCGGTTCAGCCGATCGGCGCTGCCGTCGTCGCAGAGCAGCAGAAGATCGCCGACGCGTTCTATCAGCTCAAGCTCATTCCCAAACCGATCAAAATCGAGGACGCCCTTCGTGACAGCGGCTCCTAATCGCGGCGTCAATCCGGCGCCGGGCGGTCACCGCGTCTGGATCGAGACGCTCGTCTCCTGGGCGCTGCCTTTGCTTGTCGTCGCGCTGTGGGAAGTCGCCGCCGACACCGGCCTGATCGCGGCGCGCGTTCTGCCGGCGCCGAGTTCGGTGGCGATCGCCGGCTGGCGCATGATGCAGGACGGCTCGCTGCCGCAAGCCGTCGCCGTGAGCGCGCTGCGCGCGGTCAAGGGGCTGGTGATCGGCGGCGCGCTTGGATTTATCCTCGGCGTCGCCAATGGCCTGTGGCGACCGGCCGAGCTGACGCTCGACGGCACGCTTCAGATGCTGCGCAACGTTCCGCATCTCGCCATCATCCCGCTGGTCATCCTGTGGTTCGGCATCGGCGAAGAGGCGAAGGTTTTTCTCGTCGCCCTCGGCGTCCTCTTTCCGGTCTATCTCAACACCTATCACGGCGTGCGAACCATCGATCCGGGATTGCTGGAGATGGCGCGCGTCCACGGCCTCGGCTTCGCGCAGCTCTTTTGGCGCGTGGTGCTGCCCGGCGCGCTTCCCTCCATTTTCATCGGCCTGCGTTACGGCCTCGGCCTGATGTGGCTGACGCTGATCGTCGCCGAGACGATTTCCGCCTCGTCGGGGATCGGTTACATGACCATGAACGCCCGCGAGTTTCTTCAAACCGATGTCGTTCTGCTCGGCGTGATCGCCTACGCACTGCTTGGCAAACTCTCCGACTCGGCGGCGAAATTCTGTGAGCGCGCGACGCTCTTCTGGCATCCAAGCTATATGCGCGAGGCCCGCCAATGAATGTCGCCGCCTCCTTACGCGAAGCCTTTGTCCCGCGCCCTTACGCTCTAGAGCGCCCGAGGGAAGAAACGTCGTCGGCTGCCGTCGCCAAGGCCGCCGAGCCGGAGCGCGACGGGTTCGCTGGGCGCTCCGTAGCGCTGAGGAACGTCACAAAGGCGTTCGGGCGCCGCACCGTCCTCGATCGGCTCGACCTGGCGGTGCGGCCGGGCGAGTTCGTCGCGATTGTCGGCCGCTCGGGCGGCGGCAAGTCGTCGCTATTGCGTCTGATCGCCGGGCTCGACCGGCCGACGAGCGGCGCAGTCGAGATCGAGCAGAAGCCGGTGATTGGCATCCAGAGCAGCGTGCGCCTGATGTTTCAGGATGCGCGCCTCTTGCCGTGGCAGAGCGTGCTCGGCAATGTCGGCATCGCTCGCGAGCCCAATTGGCGCGCTCACGCTTTGCAGGCGCTCGAATCGGTCGGGCTCGCCGATCGCGCCAATGACTGGCCGCAGGTTCTCTCGGGGGGACAGAGACAACGCGTCGCGCTGGCGCGAGCGCTGGCGTCGCGGCCGGGCATTCTTCTGCTCGACGAGCCCTTTGGCGCGCTCGATGCTTTGACGCGGGCCGAGATGCATCATCTGCTCGAACGTCTGTGGCGCGAGCGGGGCTTCACCGCCGTGCTGATTACCCATGACGTCGGCGAAGCCTTGTCGCTCGCCGATCGCGCGCTTGTTCTGCGCGACGGCGCCATTGCGCTGGACGTCCCGATCGCCGCGCCGCGGGCGGAGCGCGCCGCAAGCGATCCGCAGATTGCGAAATTGCGCGCCGACATTCTGGCCGCCGTGTAGCGCGAGAAAAGAGAGACAGACGAGACATGACCGATCGAGCCGATCTGCCGCCGCCGGCGAAGGAAGCCGACGTTCTGTGGTTTCTCC
>SSMV01000170.1 GCA_004799435.1 Bradyrhizobium sp. | reverse complement strand
GCTTAGCGAAAACGAACAGCCTCTCCATCGATCCCCCGTCTCTTTCGCCACAAAACGCGAGGCTCTTGCCGACGCTATCAATGCGCTGGACAAGCAGATCGCTAAGTGGCGGACGAACAGATGACCCCAATATGTTTTGCGGCGCTACCGTCGAAGCCAATTCCGCCGATCGAATCGAGAAGAAAGCCGGAAGGCGCGCGGGACGATCGCTGAGAGATCCGCCCGTCGAGCCGCCGCGCCGAGTTTGAAGAAGGTCCGCTGCGAGGGCGTTCACCAGAGGCGCCTGACGAGTTCGCCAGCGCGGTCAGGCGCCTCACGCACGAGGGTTGCGGGGCTCAATGAGTGGATTCCGACGCTGCCCAGGAGGGAACATTTGCGCCGATGATGTCACCTTACCAACGGGGAGCGCGGCAAATGCCTTCACATCTCACACCTGGCGTATATGAACCGGAAGCCCTTAAAATCATGGGCGACGCCTTCGATCGAGCCTGGAAGGAATTCAGGCCGAGGACGAGAAATGCGGAATTGGTTCGAAATCTGATGGCCTGCGCGATCATCGAAGCCGTCGACGCGGGTGCAATGGAATCGACCATCCTCGTTGACAAAGCGCTTCACGCCGTTAGGGCGGCGATCTCGGAAGATCGCGAGGCTCCGAGGCCGGTCGCAATGGCGCAAATCGCTAATCGCATGCTTGGGTATCCGCTCCCGCGCCGCACCGACATAGTGGCGTTCGACTTCGCACAATGCCTCCGATTTTGATGATGCGTTCGCTGCGGCGGCGAGCTCTCGCCAGGCCTGATTGACCTCCCGTCCGGCACGCCAATGTCCCGCGCGCGTCCCGTTGTCGTGCCCCCGATGTCGGGTATTGCCGCGCGACCGCGCCGCGGATTGCCAATAGGTAGTTTCCGAGGCTACCGCGGCGGCGCTTTCGGCGGCTCTTCTGGAAGCTAAATCTGTCCACTCCGCACCCGGCGGACGTCAGCGCGCGAGCAGAGTCCGCCGTATGGCGCCTTCGAGCCGACTTTCGGAATGAAGACGTAATTCTCTCGCTCTGAAAGGCGAAACGCCATGTTCTCTGTAACACTCTACGTCGCTCTCTTCGCCTTGATCGTAGCCGCCTATCTCCTCGCGGCGAGCATCAAAATCCTGCGGGAATATGAACGCGCGGTAGTCTTCACTCTTGGCCGCTTTCAGCAGGTCAAAGGGCCGGGCCTCGTGCTTTTGATCCCCCTCGTTCAGGAAATGGTGCGCGTGGATTTGCGCATTCAGGTCATCGAGATAGCGAGCCAGGACGTGATCTCGCGCGACAACGTCTCCATGAAGGTCGACGCGGTTCTCTATTTCAACGTCGTCAACGCCGAGCGGGCCATTATCAGGGTTCAGCAATACCTTCCCGCCACGAATATGCTGGCGCAGACAACCTTGCGCTCGGTGTTGGGACAGCACGATCTCGACGAGATGCTTTCTGAACGAAAGAAGCTCAGCACCGACGTTCAGAGCATCCTCGACTCCCAGACCGAAACCTGGGGAATCAAGGTGAGTAACGTCGAAATCAGAACGGTCGAGCTGACCGAAAACATGGTGCGCGCCATTGCCAAACAGGCGGAGGCGGAACGCGACCGACGCGCCAAGATCATCCATGCCGAGGCCGAATTCCAAGCCTCGCAAACTCTTGTGAATGCAGCGCAGATTCTGTCGAGCATTCCGGCGGCGATGCAGCTGCGCTACTTGCAGACCCTAGCGGAGATCGGCGCCGAACAGAATTCGACCATTGTCTTCCCCATGCCGATCGACATCATCAAGCCATTTCTCGAGCTTTTTGAGAAGCCTGGCAAAGCGGCGGGCGCCAACGGCGCTGCTGCTCGCATTCCGCTCATCAAGGAGGCTCCCCTCGGCCTGACGGCGACGAACCTGTGACGCGCAGCGGAGTGATCGGCGATGAGCGAGGCGATCGTCGTCATCAACGCGGGTTCGACCAGCCTGAAATTCGCCGCCTACGCGGTGAGCGCCGCTGAATCGCCGCCGTTGCTTTGCCGGGGCGAGATCGACAGCATGCAGGGCGATCCGCGCTTCGTCGTCAGCGACGCGGCCGGGAAGACCATGAACGCCCACGAATGGGGTGAAGGTCACGCAATCGACCATAAGACAGCCCTGCAATTCGTCATCACCTGGCTGGAAACCAACCTTGCGGACACAAAGTTGGTCGCGGCGGGCCACCGCGTGCTGCTCGGCGGCGCCCGCTTCGATCGGCCCGTGCGGGTCGATGCGGATGTGCTCGCCTATCTCGATGGACTCGTGGCGATGGAACCATCGCATCAGCCTTTCAATGTGGACGGGATCCGAACGCTTAGCGAGGCGTTCCCTGGCCTACTGCAAGTCGCTTGCTTCGATAGCTCGTTCCATCGAACGATGCCCGAGGTGGCGCAGACCTATGCATTGCCCAAGGACGTGCGCGATACAGGCCTGCGCCATTGGGGCTACCATGGCATCTCCTACGATTACATCAGCCGGCAGGCGTCGAAATTCGCTCCAGCGGCGCGGCGGGTGATCGCTGCGCATCTCGGCGGCGGCGCCAGTATGTGCGCCATGCTGCACGGCAAGAGCGTCGAAACGACAATGGGTTTCGCCGGCGTGTCCGGCCTGCCGATGGCGACGCGATCGGGCGACGTGCCGCCGGGAGCTTTGTTTTATCTATTGCGCCGCAAGTTCTTTGACGACGCCTCGCTGGAGAAGATGCTGTACGAACGCGCGGGCCTGTTCGGCCTCTCCGGCATCAGCGGCGACATGCGCGTGCTTCAGGAAAGCAGCGATCCGCGAGCGGTCGCAGCGGTCGAGCATTTCGTCTACACGATGACGAAATACGTCGGCGCCTATACAGCCGTGCTCGGCGGCCTGGACGCTCTGGTGTTCACCGCCGGCATCGGCGAGCACTCGGCGCCGGTACGCGCGGCGCTGTGCGCCAAGCTCGCGTGGCTTGGCGTGAGGTTGGACGAGCGGGCCAACGTATCCAACGGACCGTGCATTTCCGCCCCGCAGAGCGCCGCATCGGTCTGGGTCATTCCCACAAACGAGGAACTGATGATCGCGCAGCAGACGCTGGCGCTGGCTCGGCCATAGCCTTCGACCTGGATTGAAATCGGGAAACCCAAACCATGCAAGCCGATACGCTGAATCCGGAATTGCTTCGCAAGATGGACGCCTACTGGCGGGCTGCGAACTACCTGTCCGTCGGCCAGATCTATCTCTACGACAATCCGCTGCTGAAGCGGCCGCTGACGCTCGCAGACGTGAAGCACATGCTGCTGGGGCACTGGGGCACAACGCCGGGGCAGAATTTCATCTACGTGCATCTGAACAGGGTCATCAAAAAATATAACCTGGACATGATCTATGTCTCCGGCCCAGGGCATGGCGGCCCGGCCGTCGTGGGCAACACCTATCTCGAGGGCACTTACAGCGAAATCTACCCGGACATCAGCCAGGACGAAATCGGACTTCGCAAGCTGTTCCTGCAGTTTTCGTTTCCAGGAGGCATCCCTAGCCATGCGTCGCCGGAGTGCCCTGGTTCGATTCACGAGGGCGGTGAACTCGGCTATTCTCTGAGCCATTCATTCGGCGCGGCGCTCGACAATCCAGACCTCATCGTCGCCTGCGTCGTCGGCGACGGCGAGGCTGAAACCGGCCCCTTGGCGACCGCATGGCATTCCAACAAATTCCTTGATCCGATCACTGACGGCGCAGTGCTGCCGATCCTGCACCTCAACGGCTACAAGATCTCCAATCCGACGATCCTCGCCCGGATTACGCACGAAGAATTGGAGCAGTTGCTCCGCGGTTACGGCTGGACGCCCTACTTTGTCGAGGGCCATGAGCCCGCGCTGATGCACGAGGCGATGGCCGCCACGCTCGATACGGTCATCGAGCAGATCAAGACTATTCAGAGGGAAGCACGCGCTCACGGCCGCGCCGCGCGGCCGCGCTGGCCAATGATCGTGCTCAACTCGCCCAAGGGCTGGACTGGGCCGAAGTTCGTCGATGGCGTGCAGATCGAAGGCACCTTCCGTTCACATCAGGTGCCGCTCTCCGACCCGGCCGCGCATCCCGAACACCTGCATTTGCTGGAGGACTGGCTGCAGAGCTATCGGCCTGACGAACTCTTCGACGAACGCGGGCGTCTGAAGCCCGAGTTGGCGGAACTTGCGCCCGCGGGAGAATGGCGCATGGGCGCGAATCCCCACGCCAACGGCGGCATTCTGCTTCGCGACCTGCGAATGCCCGACTTCCGCGACTACGCGGCCGACGTGCCGTCACCCGGCGCGCCCGGCATCGGCGATACGCATGTGCTCGGTCGCTTTCTGCGCGATGTCACGAAATTGAACCACGAACAGCGAAACTTTCGTGTCTTCGGCCCCGACGAGACGATCTCCAACGGCTTGGAGGCGCTCTTCGAGGTGACCAAACGCCAATGGAACGCGGCGACCGCGCCAAACGACGAGTTTCTCGCGACGACTGGGCGCGTGATGGAAATGCTCAGCGAACACCAGTGCGAAGGCTGGTTGGAAGGCTACCTGCTCACCGGGCGCCATGGCCTGTTCAATTGCTACGAGGCGTTCATTCATATCGTCGATTCGATGTTCAACCAGCATGCCAAGTGGCTCAAGGTGACCTCGCACCTGCCTTGGCGGCGCAAAATCTCATCCCTGAACTACCTTCTGGCCTCCCATGTCTGGCGCCAGGATCACAATGGCTTCACGCATCAGGATCCCGGGTTCATCGACCACGTGGTCAACAAGAAGGCCGAGGTCGTGCGGGTCTACCTTCCGCCGGATGCGAACTGCCTACTGTCGGTCATGGATCACTGCCTGCGCAGTCGCCACTACGTCAATGTCGTGGTGGCAGGCAAACATCCCGCGCCGCAGTGGCTGACGATGGACGCCGCCACCAAACACTGCACTGCAGGGGTTGGCATCTGGCCATGGGCCAGCAATGACCAGGATGCCGCGCCGGACATCGTGATGGCCTGTTGCGGAGACGTGCCCACGCTGGAAACGCTCGCGGCCGTCTCGATCTTGCGCGAGCATTTCCCCGACCTCAAAGTCCGAGTGGTCAACGTGGTCGACTTGATGAAGCTGCAGCCGAGCACGGAGCATCCGCACGGACTGACCGATTTGGAGTTCGACGAGTTGTTCACGAGGGACAGGCCGGTCATTTTCGCCTTCCACGCTTATCCATGGTTGATCCATCGGCTGACCTACCGTCGAACCAATCACGGCAATATCCATGTTCGCGGCTACAAGGAAGAAGGCACGATCACGACACCTTTCGATATGACGGTGTTGAACGACCTCGATCGCTTCCATCTCGTGATCGACGCTATCGACCGATTGCCGCAGACCGGCGACAGAGGCGTCTACCTGAAGCAAAGGCTTCGGGCCAAACTCGTCGAACATAAGCAATACATCGCACTCCATGGCCAGGATCTGCCGGAGATCCTGAACTGGAAATGGGACAGCCTCAAATGAATGTGCGGAACCCGATTGCCGACAGAGAGACGGTGGTCGCCGCGCCAGACGCCAATCCGCGGAGTGCACCGCATTCTCCTCCTGGTTCGAATCTTGGCGCGAAGAACGCGCTTTCAATTTCCGCCGCGTGAGGGACTTCCGCCGCGTCGCGATGCGCCGCCCCGGACGGAGCCAAACGCCAACGGCATGTAAGATCTAGGCGGCCACGCGCAATAATCGGGCGCCTTTTCGCACGCGAACTAGATGCGCCCGGTGAACGCGAAAACGAAGACGATGACGAGAATTGCGCCGAGCATGCCCGTGCCGACGAGACCGAGTCCGTAACCGTAAGCCCAAAAGGGCACTACGTTGCCGCCAACGATGCCGCCGAGCAGCAATAGGAGAAATAGGCAGACGAGAATGAATCCCAAGTTTGACACGGGCAAGTCCTGGCGGAGAGGGATTTGAGGAGGTCGGCGGGATTGCGCCTTGGCGATTGGCGAGGCGGCCAGTCTCGCGGAATCGAAAAGACAAAAGGGCGGCCGCATCGGGCTTCAGAACCAGTGCGACCGCCAGTTTGTGAGCGCGGACCCGGTTGGGGGACAAAGAGATCGGCGCCCGACAAAATCATCGATGCGGCAGAGCGCGTTGGCGCGAAAGCATCGGATTCTACCTACTGCCGTCCCGCCGCGTCGCGAAACGCTGTCGCAGAGTGCGACCGGCTATATGAAGCCGCCTATTCTTAGGGCTCGGGTCATTTGCGCCCGCGCGTCCGCGGTCGCATATTTCTCGTGTCGATCAACCGCTCTCAAAAGAAGGTCGCGTGCATATTTCCAATGGGCCTCCGCCACAACAGCTTCCGGAAGCGACATTATGAAATCGCGCACCTGGTCCAACGACCCGATCGAGCGGCCGTCGGCGAGCGGGATTGGCTTGAAGGTCGTCGCCACTTTCATACTTTGGCCTCAGGCCGCTTTCGGGAGCTTCGGCACAAAGGCTTTGGGCGGGCTCGCGCTCCGCCATGACGACTGCTTCAGCATCCCGATCAGCAGCGGGAGGCCAGTGAACACCACCGTGCCGCCAACAACTAGCCAAACGTAGAGCGACGGGCTCCCCACCGGCAGTTGCGTCGGCGGGAAAAAGCCGACGAGGAACGAGAAAGCGACGCCAGCGAAGCCAACGCCCGCGACGACCCACATTCCCGTCGTTCCGCCCGGCACGCGGTAGCTGCGCTTCAGTTCCGGCTGCGAATAGCGCAGACGGATCGCGGCTGCGTACATCAGCATATACATGATCAGATAGAGCGTGATCGTCACCGCGCTGAGCAGGAAGAATGCGACGCTGACGTCGGCCATCACAAAATAGGCGAGCGACAGGATCGTCACGATGGCGCCTTGAACGATCAGGATGCTGATCTGCACGCCATTCTTGTTGGTCCTGGCGAGGATCGGCGGAATTTCGCCTTCCTGGGCCGTCCATAGCAAGCCGCGGCTTGGACCGCTGATCCACGACATCACGCCGCCGATTCCGCCAAACGCCAGCAACAGGCAGATGATCGGCGTCGCCCAGTCGATTCCAAAACGCGCGAAGATCTGTTGGAAGGCCTTCATGAGTCCTTCCTGGAGATTGATCTGCGCGTCGGGCAGAACGGTCGCCACCGCGAATGAGCCGAGCGTGAACAGAAGGATGACCGCCACTGACGCGATCAACATGGCGACGGGGAATTGGCGCTTGGGGTCCGACATTTCATTGGCATGCACCGCATGCACCTCGACGCCGGCGAATAGCAGAATGATGCCGGCGAGAAAGGCGATGTCGCCGAGCCCGGTGACATTCGGAAAATAGCGGGGATGCGCATGCCCGCCCGCCATCGACATGACCGAGGTGGAGTCCGTGGCGACAGGGTGCAACAAAGCGATCGGGTTGCCCTGGGCGATCCAGATCACCGCCAGAATCATGATCACCACGCCGGGCAGCACCGTGCCGGCGAGGAAAGCCCAGCTCGTCACCCTGGCGATTGCGCTCACGCCGCGCAGCGTGATCGCGGTCGCAACCCAATAGGCGGCGATACAGAAGATTCCGACATAGGTTCCGTTGTTCGCCAACTCCGGCTTGCCGACGACATAGGCGATCGCCGCGGCGGAGAATGCCAGCACCGTCGGGTACCAAACCACGTTCTGGATCCATTGCAGCCAAATGGCGACAAAGCCCCAGCGGGCGCCGAAAGCCTCCTTCACCCAGGTGTAAACGCCGCCGCCCTTCTCGCCGAAGGCGCCGCCGAGCTCGGCCGAGACCAGCGCGGCGGGAATGAGAAAGATGAAGGTCGCGAAGGCGATGTAGACGAACAGAGTCAACTGTTCCTTCGCCATCATCGGCAGGCCGCGCAAACTCACAACGGCCGCCGCCGTCATCATCGCGATGCTGAATGTGGAAACCACGGCGAGTTTGGACTGGGCCATCGCGGCCTCCTCTTATTGGAAAATCAGTGATGAAAGGTCGGCCCCGCGCCCGAGCGCGAAACAGGGTTGACCTGCAGATGGTCGAGCGCCCGCTTGAGATCGTCGAGCAGCAGTTGCGCGAGATCGCGACTGACGCCATGACGGACCAGGATCCGCTGGATGATAGTCGCCTGACGGTTCGCCGGCAGCGGATAGGAGGCAATCAGCCAGCCGCGCATGCGAACCCGTTCGGACAGGTCGTAGAGCGTGAAGCCGTAGTTGCTGCCTTCCTTGAGCTTGTAGCAAACCGCCGGCAGGGCCGACTTACCGTCGTAAACCAACTCCAGCGGTCCGAGCTTGGCGATCTCGCCGCCGAGCCATTGCGCGGTGTCGGCGCAGGCCTGCTGGATCCGGGTGTAGCCCTCGCGACCGAGCCGCAGGAAATTGTAATATTGCGCGATGATCTGGCCGCCGGGCCGGCTGAAATTCAGCGCGAAGGTCGGCATCTGACCGCCGAGATAGTCGACGTTGAAGATCAAATCGTCGGGCAGATCCTCCTTGTCGCGCCAGACCACCCAGCCCACGCCGAGCGGCGCCAGTCCATATTTGTGGCCGGAAGCGCTGATCGACTTGACCCGCTCGACACGGAAATCCCACTTCAACGTCGGTTCGATGAATGGCGCGATGAAACCGCCGCTGGCGGCGTCGA
>SSMV01000017.1 GCA_004799435.1 Bradyrhizobium sp. | reverse complement strand
GCGCGCATGCTCGTCGCCGAGAAAGACATGGGCATGGGCGGATCTGAAATCACTCATCGGCGCGAAATCCTCAGGCGAGGCGGGTTACAGAAATTTCGTCAGCTGCTTCAACTCTTCGAGATACGAAGCGCCTTCGGTCTCGGAGGCTTCGAGGCAATGTTCGATGTGATCGTGGATCAATTCGCGCTTGGCGTTGGCCACTGCATTCTCGACCGCGTGCAATTGCTGCGCGAGGTCGAGGCATGGCCGGCCGTCCTCGAACATCGACAGAACCTTGCCAAGATGACCATGGGCGCGTTTCAGGCGTTTGACGATTTCCGGGTGGCTGGCGTGTTTCACGAATGCCTCGCAGGAGTCAGGCGGCCGGCTTCTCGAGCAGGACGAACCAAGCGTAATTGAACGCCCCCTCGTCGACGAGCGTAAAGCCGGCCTCCTTCGCCATCGCGCGCCAGGCGGCCCGCGAGGTGAGAAAAAACGACAGGACATTGGCGACGGCGAACATTGGCCAACCTGGCGTCCAGACGGCCATCAGGAAACGTCCGCCCGGCTTCAACACGCGGAACATCTCGGCGAGCGCGCGCGGTTTGGCCTCGCCGAGATGGTCGAAGACATTGGCGCTGACCGCGGCGTCAAAGGCGCCGCCATCGAATGGAATGCCTGTCAGATCGGCGGTCCTGACCTCGACCCGGCCCTCGAGGCCTGCGGCGGCGAGATTGCGCGCAATCAGATCGCGGCCGCCGCCATCGATATAATCGGCGTCGAAACGATCGAGCGCCACGACGCGGCCCTGGCGCAGCACCCGGCTCAGCGCGATCGTCGTGCGGCCGGCGCCGCAGCCGGCGTCGAGAACGGTGTCGCTTTCGCCGCGCAGCAGATCGGCCATCGGCAGCACGATGTGATCGGCGCTGCGGAAGGAGCGCATCACCGCATTGCCGACAAAACTATTGGCGGCGAGCAGCAGCAGCGCGAAAGCGAGCGGCCACCAGCCCGGTGCGGCGATCATCAGCGCGATCGCCGCCCAGGCGAGCGCCAGCGCGATCAGCGCCAGCCCGTTCATCCATTCCGGTCCCCAGCCGAAAACGTAGCGAGTCGCCGAGGGCGCCGGCCGCCCGAACATCGCGATCAGACGCCGCAGGCCGAAAGCATAGGCCGAGGCGAGCAGGACGATCGCGCCGACGATGTGGAAGCCGGCGAACAGAAACAGCGAATCGGCGACCGGCCGCAACGATGGGGCGTAGAGGAGAAAGCCGAGCCCGATCGCCGCGCCCAAGAGCGCCATCAGCCAGGCATGGCTGTGAAGACGGCGATGGAGGGTCGAACCCAAATGCGAATGGAGGTTCATGCGCGGCTCCGGCTCGTCCCCGACCTGTCTCTTATCCTATCCAGGTGGATAGGATAGTCAAGCGCACACCGTCGCCCCCCTCCGCGCCCGGTCGCTTGGCCGCCGCGGCCCACGCGAAACTGCGTTTCGCGTTCGGGCCGAGGGGGAATTTTGCCCTCCGAGGGGGCGATGCTATAGGCGAGTTTCCGCACTGCAGCGAAACTCGGGAAAGCCGCCGATGGCCAAGATCAAAGTGAAGAACCCCGTCGTCGAGCTCGACGGCGACGAAATGACCCGCATCATCTGGCAGCTCATCCGCGACAAGCTGATCCACCCCTACCTCGACATCGACCTGCAATATTTCGACCTCGGCGTCGAACATCGTGACGCAACCAATGACAAAGTGACGGTCGACGCGGCCGAGGCGATCAAGCGCTGCGGCGTCGGCGTCAAATGCGCGACCATCACTCCCGACGAAGCGCGGGTGAAAGAATTCAATCTCAAGGAAATGTGGAAGAGCCCGAACGGCACGATCCGCAACATTCTCGGCGGCGTCATCTTCCGCGAGCCAATCATCTGCAAGAACGTGCCGCGCCTCGTGCCGAGCTGGACGCTGCCGATCATCATCGGCCGTCACGCCTATGGCGACCAATATCGCGCCACCGATTTCAAGGTTCCCGGCAAGGGCCGTCTCACCATCCGTTTCGAGGGCGAGGACGGCAAGGTCATCGAGAAGGAAGTGTTCAAGTTCCCCGGCGCCGGCGTCGCGATGAGCATGTATAATCTCGACGACTCGATCCGCGATTTCGCCCGCGCCTCGCTCAACTACGGCCTGGCGCGCAAATATCCGGTCTATCTGTCGACCAAGAACACCATCCTCAAAGCCTATGACGGGCGGTTCAAGGACCTGTTCCAAGAAGTGTTCGACGCCGAATTCAAGGGCAAGTTCGCCGCCGCCGGCATCACCTATGAACATCGCCTGATCGACGACATGGTCGCCTCGGCGCTGAAATGGTCGGGCGGCTATGTCTGGGCCTGCAAAAATTATGACGGTGACGTGCAGTCGGACACGGTCGCTCAGGGCTATGGTTCGCTCGGTCTGATGACCAGCGTGTTGACGACGCCCGACGGCAGCATCGTCGAAGCCGAGGCCGCCCATGGCACCGTGACGCGCCATTATCGCGAACATCAGAAGGGGCGCGCGACTTCGACCAATTCAATCGCCTCGATCTTCGCCTGGACCCGCGGCCTCGCCCATCGCGCCAAGCTCGACGACAATGCCGAGCTCGCCCGTTTCGCCGACACGCTGGAGAAGGTCTGCGTCGAGACGGTCGAAGCCGGGTTCATGACCAAGGATCTCGCGCTGCTGGTCGGTCCCGAACAGAAATGGCTGACCACCACCGGCTTTCTCGACAAGGTCAGCGAAGGCCTGACGGCGGCAATGGCGAAATAGGAACGAGCAAGCGCCCGCTCCTGCCTGCTCCGCTTCCGTCTCGCGTCCTGGCCGGGCTTGACCCGGCCATCCACGTCTTGAAGCTTGGACTTACGCGTAGATGGCCGGGTCAAGCCCGGCCAGGACGGATCAATTCGGTTGGGGCTGACGCGACCGCAGGATCAGAAACACCATCGCCGCCACTGCGCCGACGCCCACAGCGAAGAGCCCGGCGACCGTCAGCCATTTCAGCTTAAGCGCGTGTTCATCCTCGCCGATGAGCCGATAGAGGCGATTGATCTCGACCATTTCCGCTTCCGACAATCGCTTCTTCGGCAATGAGCGGTCGACATAGAAATATTTGGTCATCGCGTTGAATTCGAGTTCGCTGGCGATGAACATTTCCGTCGGATTCAGGTTCGAGGTGACGTAGGCAGAATCCTTGTAGATGAGTTCCTGACTGGCGCGGACGTCGACGGTGTTGAAATCCGGCTTGGTCGCGCCATCGTGAAACCAGCCCGGCGAAAACTGACCGAAGGGCGCCGCCCGCGGCAAATGCGTGATCGGCTGATTGACGATCGCGATCACCTTGTCTTCGATCTGCGCAACATCCGCATTGATCGTTGCAAAGCCCGGCAGGACGCGCAGGGTCGCGACGATCACGACCAGCAACAGCGCCGCCAGGCCAATCAGCGGCGCGATCTGGCCCATGCCATTGGCGGGTTGTGAGGCGCGGTCGGCTGCGCGCGCCGGCGCGCGGACTGCGCCTGCGCGACGGCCGAAACCGGCTTTCGATCCATAGTTGATGCTCATGCGATCATGTTGGATGCGCGCGGGCTAATCTTGGGTTAGCGCGTTCGCTAGAATTGCCGGGAAATCTCCTGACCGGTCAGCTTTCCTTAGGCCGCGTTTCGTTTCGCCCCCTTCCGTGGCGCCAATCCCCGCCCTAAATAGGGCCGTCCGCTCCCCGCCCCGCAGGCTCGCTTTTGTCGCTTTTCACCAATCTGGCTTTCGAGGCGGGCGTCGTCGCGCGGTCGGTGACCGATTATTTCTCCGGCGGGGCGCTACGGCTCGGCGTCACCGGCCTGTCGCGGGCCGGCAAGACGGTCTTCATCACCGCGCTGATCGACAATCTGATCAATGGCGGAAGGCTGCCGGTGCTGCGCGCCGCCGCCGAAGGGCGGATCGCGCGAATCCATCTCGAGCCGCAGCCCGACGACGCGGTGCCGCGCTTCCCCTATGAGGAGCATCTCGCCGCTATCGGCGTCGAACGGCGTTGGCCGCAATCGACGCGGCGGATTTCACAGCTGCGCGCGACGATCGAATTCGAGCGCCCGCGCGCCTGGAGCAGCGCCAAGGCCGAGACGCTTCATCTCGACATTGTCGACTACCCCGGCGAATGGCTGCTCGATCTCGCTCTCATCGATAAGAGCTACGCCGAATGGTCGCGCGAAACGATCGAGGCGGCGCGCATGAATGCGCGCGCTGGCCTGGCCGCCAACTGGAACGGCTTTCTTGCCGGGCTCGACCCGAACGCGCCGGCCAACGAGGCGCAGGCGCGCAAAGCGGCGGAACTCTTCACCGCCTATCTGAGAGGCGCGCGCGACGCAGCCTATGCGCTCTCGACCCTGCCGCCGGGACGCTTTCTCGCGCCCGGCGATCTCGAAGGCTCGCCGGCGTTGACCTTCGCGCCGCTGCCGCTCGAAGGCGCCGAGATCGCGCCGGGTTCGCTCGCGGCGATGATGGAACGGCGCTACGAGGCCTATAAGACCCATGTCGCGCGACCCTTCTTTCGCGATCATTTCGCCCGGCTCGACCGGCAGATCGTGCTGGTCGATCTTTTGGCGGCGCTGAATTCCGGCCCCGGCGCGCTCGCCGATCTCGAAAACGCCATCGACGGCGTGATGCGCGCCTTTCGCGCCGGACGCGCCTCCTGGCTCGGCTCGATCTTCAGACCGCGCATCGACCGCATTCTCTTCGCCGCGACCAAGGCCGATCATTTGCACCATTCGGATCATGACCGGCTTGAAGCCGCGCTGAAACTGATGACGAGCCGCGCCATTGCGCGCGCGCAAGGACTGGGCGCCGAAATCGATGTCGTCGCGCTGGCCGCCGTGCGGGCGACCCGCGAAGCGGAAATCCGCCATGGCGGCGAGATTCTGCCGGCGATCGTCGGGACGCCCGAAGCGGGCGAACGGATCGGCGGCGAGACTTTCGACGGCGTCGCCGAAGCGGCGGTCTTCCCAGGACGCCTGCCCGACGATCCGGCGGCGACACTGGCGGGCGAAGGGCTGGCGCTCGCCGAAGCCGACAATGACTGGCGCTTTGTTCGCTTCCGCCCGCCAATCGTCGCGCGCGGCGCGCCGGCGTCGCATATTCGTCTCGACCGCGCGCTGCAATTTCTGATCGGCGATCGCCTGACATGAGCGATAAGAACCCCCGCCCCCGCGCCTTCCGACTCGACGATCAGCGCGTCGCCGTCGATGACGCGCGCGCATCGGCCTCGCCGATGGCGACGATCCTCAGCCAGAGCGATCCGACGCCCTTCGACCCCGCGGCGGCGCTCGACCCAAGCGAGCGCGAGATCGAGGCGGCGCAGGCGGCGGGCGTCGCCAAACGGCGGCGCTGGTCGCTGGCGACAACCGCCTGGACCGGTCTTGGCGGCCTCGTTTCGCTCGCCATCGGCCTATGGATCGACGGGCTGATCGAGGCGCTCTACGCTCGCGCGCAATCGCTCGGGGCGATTGCGCTCGGCTTTCTCGCTCTGCTGGCCGTCGGTGCGCTGGGCTTGCTGGCGCGCGAGATCTTCGCCATTCGCCGCCAGCGCCGCATCGCGGAATTGCACGCCGCGCTTGCCCGCGCCCGCTCCGCCGACGACCGCGAAGCGGCCCGTGCCCTGGTCGCGCAGCTTGCGTCGCTTTATTTGCGCCGGCCGGAAACGGCGCGGGCGCGCGCCGAGATCGAGGAGGCGCGCAGCGCCGTCGTCGACGGTCGTGACCTTATCGATGTCGCCGAACGCGCGCTGCTGCTGCCGATCGACCGTCAGGTGCGCGGCGAGATCGCCGCGGCGGCGCGACGCGTGTCGCTGGTGACGGCGGTGAGCCCGCGCGCGATCCTCGATCTGATCTTCGTCGCGGCGCAGGTCGTGCGGCTGGCGCGCCGCATCGCCCAGCTCTACGGCGGCCGGCCCGGTCTGCTCGGCTTCTTCGCCTTGCTGCGCTCGATCGGCGCGCATCTGGCGATCACCGGCGGCATGGCGGTCGGCGACAGTCTGTTGCAACAGGTGGTCGGCCACGGCATTGCTTCGCGCATCTCGGCCAGAATGGGCGAAGGCGTGCTCAATGGCTTGTTGACGGCGCGGGTTGGCCTGTCGGCGATGGCCGTCTGCCGTCCGGCGCCCTTCGAGATCGACAAAGCCCCCGGCGTCGCCGAGGTCGCGCCCTTCCTGTTCCGTAAGCCGAAGGAATGATGGCGGCGCGCCAGAGCGTCGCGCGTCGCCGATCTTTCGCTTTCAGCTCACGCCGAGCTTGCGCTGCAGGTTGGTTGACGACGTCGTGTACTGAAAGAGCAGCTTCTTGTCGGGATAGACGTAGTGATGCGCCCGCTGCGCCGCCAGCGCCGCCTCGTGGAAGCCTGACAGGATCAGCTTCAGCTTGCCCGGATAGGTGATGATGTCGCCGACGGCGAAAATGCCGGGGGTGCTGGTCTCGAATCTTGCGGTGTCGACCGGCACGAGATTCTCATGAAGATTGAGGCCCCAATTGGCGACCGGGCCGAGCTTCATGGTCAATCCGTAGAAGGCGAGCAGATCGTCGCATTCGATGTCGAAATTGACCTGATCGGCGCCGCGCACGCTCACCGCGGAAAGCTGGCCGTCGTTGCCCTTGAGCCCGGTGAGCTGCGCGATGGCGAGATCCATCTTGTTCTCCGCCACCAGCGTCCGCATGGCGTTGACCGAATGAGGCGCGGCGCGAAACTCGTCGCGTCGGTGGACGAGCGTGACGCGGCTGGCGACCGGATGGAGATTGAGCACCCAGTCGAGCGCGGAATCGCCGCCGCCGGCGATCAGCACCCGCCGGCCGCGGAAATGCTCCATCTTGCGCACCGAATAGAAGACGCTCTTGCCCTCATAGGCCTCGACGCCCGGCGTCGGCGGCCGCTTGGGCTGAAACGAGCCGCCGCCCGCCGCGATCAACACGACCTTGGCTTCAAACGTCGTTCCGGCGTCGGTGGCGATGCGAAAGAGCGGATGCTCCGGCGTGCCTAGCACTTCCAGGCTTTCGACCATTTCATTGAGATGGAATGTCGGGTCGAAGGGATGGATCTGCTTTTCCAGCGCGTCGACCAGCCCCTGCCCGGTGACAATCGGATAGCCGGGGATGTCGTAGATCGGCTTCTCCGGATAGAGCTCGGCGCATTGGCCGCCGATCTTGGGCAGGATGTCGATCAGATGGGCTTTGATGTCGAGCAGGCCGAGTTCGAACACCGCGAACATGCCGACCGGGCCGGCGCCGATAATGACGGCGTCGGTCTTAATAACATCGCTCATGTCTTTAACCCTGCTTGTCTGGGGTCGACACAACCAGGCCGTCGAGCGCTGGGGTGACCTTGATCTGGCATGACAGGCGCGACGTCGGCCGCACATCGGCGGCGAAATCGAGCATGTCTTCTTCCATCTGCGACGCTTTGCCGACCGTCGCGCTCCATTCGTCGGCGACATAGACATGACAGGTCGCACAGGCGCAGGCGCCGCCGCATTCGGCCTCGATCCCTGGAACGCTATTGCGCAGGGCCGTCTCCATCACCGTCGAGCCGTCCTGGGCCTCGACCGTGCGTGACGCGCCGGAAGCGTCGATATAGGTGATCTTGGTCATCGGATCCGCGTTTTCCCTCGTGTCCAGCATCCGTCAGCCGCATTGGGCCGGCAGGCGTCGCTCGCGGACGCCTTCATAAGGCGCGCGGCGGCGCAACGGAAGAGGTAATTCGCGTTTCGAACGGGGGGTTCGTTCGCTATAACAGTTTAGTCTCGTAGTCTGGTGAGGACGGCCCGCGCCGCTTCGACCGCCACCCCGAGCGCCGCGACTGCGGCTTCGATCGATTGCACGCCGGGGGCACCCTCGCCGAGCGCGGCCTCCAGGGCGGCCGCCGCGCGAGCAACCCGCCCCGCGCCCACCGCCAGCGCCGAGCCGCGCAGCTTGTGGGCCGCTTCGGCGCGTTGACGGCGCGCCGTGACCGGGTTGGCCGATTGCGCCAGAAGGCTGGCCGACTGCCGGTCGAACAGGGCCAGAAGCTCCTGCTGCAGCTCCAGATCGCCGTCGGTCTGACGCGCCAGATGGATGAGGTCGAGCGCCGGCTCGGCGCCGGAAACACTCGAACTGGCAGGCGTCGCAACCGACATGGCGGGCATGATAAGCTCCTGAGACTTGGATTCGCGTAAGTCTTTCCGCGCAGCGCGCAAGAATCGGCCGCATCCGGGCCGGAGTAAGCCTGAAAGCCTCCGCCTTCATGGTCACCGAAGCGTTAACGACGTTTGAAAGATACGATTCCGCCGAGGTTTCAATCTCAATCGGCGACCTGTAGACTGCGTGGTTAATACTCTCCGGCGCAGCGACGCGAGGCCAAATGGCGTGGCGTCCGGGGAACCCTGCGGGCGGCGCCCTCATGTTCGAGGTCGGCGCGGGGAGAGCGACGAGGCGGCATCATGGCGCAGAAGCACCCGGCTAAGGACGCGGTCTCCGCGGCGATGTCGGCGATTGAAAACGCACTGAACCTGTCGGGCGACGGGCGGAACTCTGAACCGACCATCGAACCGCCCATGAGCAGGACGATCCCGGCCAAGTCGCTCGAGCCGAGCGAACCGGCGCCGTCGCGCCGGCTGCCGCCGCCCGAGGACATCAAGGCGCCGCTGGTCGACGATTTCCCGGCCAATGACGATCGCCCGGCGATCGGCCCGATCGTGCAGGCCCTGCAGATTCGTCGCGCCAGTCGCGCGCCCGTGGTCGCCGCCGCCTTCGGCTCGCTTCTGTGGCTCGCGCTCAGCATGCTCTACGCCAGCGCCCATTTTCCCTGGGACGCGACCGCCTCGACCAAATTCGATTATCTGACCCGTCCCGAGACTGTCCTGCTCGCGCTGTCGGCGCTGGGACCGATGATCCTGTTCTTCGGCTTCGCCGCGCTGGCGCGCCGGCTGCATGAACTTCGGCTGTCGGCGCGCTCGATCACCCAGGTCGCGCTGCGCCTCGCCGAACCCGAGACGGTCGCCAGCGAGAATGTCGCGACGCTTTCGCAGGCGATCCGCCGCGAAATCGCCACCATGGGCGACGGTATCGAACGGGCCTTGGCGCGCGCCGCCGAGTTGGAAACTCTGGTGCGTTCGGAAGTCTCCACCCTTGAGCGCGCCTATTCCGACAATGAGCGCCGCATCCGCTCGCTGATCGCCGAAATGGCCGACCAGCGCGAGGCGATTCTCTCCAGCGGCGGACGCGTGCGCGCAGTCATCGACGACGCGCATCGCGGCATCGCCAATGATCTCGAATCGATCGCTATCCGTCTGAGCGATCGCGTCTCCAGCGTCGGCGGCGGCGTCGCCAATTCGCTTAGCATTTCGGCTGAAGCCTTCGCCCAGGCGATGGACCGCGCCAGCGAGGATACGGTCGAGCGCATCAGAGCCCAGGCCGGGCAGATGCGAGACACACTATCCAATGTCGCGGGCGATGTGTCGGCCCGACTGGCCGCGGCCAGCGGCCACAGCGCCGAAGAGATCATCAGTCGGGTCGCCGACATCGACCAGCGGATCCGCGGCGCCGGCGAGGCGCTGGCGGCCGATTTTGCCGGTCGCAACCAGGATCTGGTCAGTCGCATTGAGGCGAGCGGCAACAACACAATCGATTCGCTGCGCCGCAACGCGAATTCGATCGTCGCCGAGTTGACGGACGCCACGAGTTTGGCTGGCCGCGCCTTCGACGTCCATGACGGCAGGATCATCGCGCGAATTTCCGAGAGCAGCGCCGAAGCCGCCGAAGCCATTCGCCTGCATGGCGACGCGGTGGCGACCCGCCTGTCGGTCGCCAGCGATTCGCTGGCGCGCGATTTCGGTCAGCGGGTCGACGAACTCGTCGAGCGCGTCGAATCGAGCGCCCGCGGCATTTCCGATATCGTCGTCGCGCATACCGACGGGCTGGCGACGCGGCTCGATGAGGTTGCCGATCGCCTGCACGAGTCGGTTGTGGTGCGCGGTCAGGCGCTGCAGGATTCTCTGACGGAAACCAACGTCCGTCTGGAAACGACGCTCGCCGGCAAGACCGAAGAAGCCCGCTCGATATTCGAAACGGTCGGCGCCGTCTGGTCCGAGCATTTCGACGCGCGCAACACGCAATTGCGCGGCCTGATCGACGATACTTCATTGCGCGGCCAGGCGCTGCAAGAATCGCTCGCCGAGGCCAATACCCGTCTGGAATCGACCTTCGTCGGCAAGACCGAAGAAGCCCGCGTGATGTTCGAGACGGTCGGCGCGGCCTGGTCCGAACATTTCGACGCCCGCCACGCGCAATTGCGCGGTCTGATCGACGATTCGGCCGGACTGGTCGGCTCGCAGATCGAGGATTTCGCGCGCCGCGCCGGCGAGAGCATCGCCACCGAAACAGTGGCCACTCAGGATCGCCTCGACGCTGCCGCCCGCACCGCGCTGGAGCGCTGGACCGATCAGGCGCGCGAAGTCGGCGACAGGTTCGCGGCCGTCGCCGCCGACGCGGTCGCCACGATCACCGTTGGGGGCGATAATTTGCAGGAGGCGCTCTCCTCCTCGGTCGCCAGCATCGAGGACGCGCTCAATTCGCGCGGCGGCGGCCTGGTCGCCGACCTCAATAACCAGGCGCGTCGCATCGACGACCAGCTCGGCGCTCTGAACGGGCTGATCGGCGAAGGCGGAGAAAGCGTCGTCGAACGGATCGCCGGCCATACCGCCCGCTTCGGCGAGACGCTCACTGGACAGATCGAGGCGATCGACTCGCTGCTCCTCACGCGCCGCTCCGATCTCGAAGGACGCCTGAGCGAACATCACGCTCACCTCAATCAGCGGATGGAAGAACAGCAGACGCGCTTTGACGAAAGCCTCACCGACCATCGCGCCCGCTTCGAGGAAGCGAGCGGCGCCCGGCTGGCGGAATTCGAAACCGCGGCCGCCGCCAATCAGACGATTGTCGAACTGGCGCTCTCGACCCATACGCGAACGATCGACGACTTGCTCCGCGACGGCGTGGCGAACGTCGAGACGACGCTGATCGAGCGCGGTCGCGACGTCGTTGCGCGTATCGAAGCCGAAACGAAGTTGCTCACCAGCCAGCTCGAGGGCACGCTGACGACCATCGAACAGACGGTCATCGTGCGCGGCGGCGAACTCGACGATCGCCTGTCGCGCCGCAGCCTGGAATCGGTCGCCATCTTCGACGCCGGCATCGAGGCCGCGGATGCGCGCGCCAGCACCAAGCTCGACGACGTGAGGAGCTCGATCGAAGCCATTCTCCAGCGCATCGACGGGGCGCTGGCGGCGCGCGCCGAGACGATCAAGGAAACCCTCGCCCGCAGCACGCTCGAAGCCGCCAAGACGCTCGGCGAGGGCGGCCGCGAGGTCGCCCAGGGCATCATCGCCAAGTCGACCGAACTCGAAGAGAGCCTGCAGGCGCGCACTGTGTCGCTGACCCAGGCTTTGAGCGAACTTGCCAGCGACATCAACGCCAAGCTCGCCGACCGGCTCGACGACATGTCGGGCGCGCTTGGCGGCAGCGTCGAACGCTTCCGCAACGAAGTCGTCAATCCGCTGCATGTTCTCTCGGGCCAGCTCGAGTCGGGCGGCGTCGAGATCGCCACTGCGCTCGCCCGCCACGCCGCCAGCCTCGGCGAGACGGTCGAAACCCATGTCCAGCGCATCGGCATCGAAAGCAACTCGCAATTGGTGGCGCGTATCGAAGAGCTGCGCGGCCTCGTCGAAGGCCCCGCGTCCGATCTCGTCACGCGCCTCACCGCGCGCGGCGACGAGGTCGCCGGCCAGATCGCCAGCGTCAGCCAGCGCGCCGCGCAGACCTTCGATCAGCAGACCGCCGATCTCATGGCGCGCAGCGACGCGCTCGCCGGCCAGATCGCCGCGATCAGCCAGCGCGGCGCAAATAATTTCGAGCAGCAGATCGCCAATCTCGTGGCGCTGATGACCCGTCGCGGCGACGACCTGCTCGCCGCCATCGGCGCGAGCGCGTCGGGATCGGTGCGCGAACTCGGCGCGCTCAGCGGCCAGATCGGCGTCGCGGTCGAAACCTCGACCGCCTCGCTGCGCGCCGCCGCCGAAGCGGCCCATACACAATCGGCGGAGTCGATCGGCGCGCTGATCCAGGCGCTGACCGGTGAAATCGACCGCTCCGGCGCATCGCTGCGCGAGGTCGTGGAAAGCAACGCCACCGCCTCTGTGACCACCTTCAACGCGGCCGGCGATCGTATGCGCGCCGAACTCGGCCAGGTGCTGGAACGGCTCAGTCAGGTCGGTTCGGTGCTCGACCGCATGGTGGGCGCCGCCGGCACGCAGCTCGTCGCGATCGAAGGCGGCCTGACCGACCGGATCGAGCAGTTGCAGACGGCGCTGCAGGCGATGTCGACGCAGGTCTCCTCGCTCGACCGGATTTCGACCGAGACGCGCAGCGAATCGGGCGCGTTGGTCGAGCGGCTGTCGAGCCACACCGACGCGCTGGCCACCGTGGCGCGCGATCTTGCCGCCAGCCAGCAGTCGGTCGACCAGACTCTGCAGGAGCGTCACGACAGCTTGCAGAGCCTGTTCGCCGAAATCACCGAGAAGAGCCACGAGTTCGATGCGGTGGCGCGGCATTTCTCCGCCTCGTTCGAAGAGAGCTTCGCCAAGGCGCAGACCCGCGCTCAGGAAATCAGCGCGGCGCTGACGGTCGCGACCAAGACCGCCGCTGCCAGCGTCACCAGCCAGTTCGAGACGATCCGCGACAACGCCGGCAAGGAGGGCGAAAAGACGGCGGTGTCGCTGCAGGCCGCTTACGATCAGGCCAACAGCCAGCTCAACGACCTCATGACGAAATCCTCCGAGCGTTTCCGCCAGTCAGTTGGCGAAGTCCGGCAGATGGCGGCCGAGGTGCAGCGTCAGCTCGAGGAGACGCGGCGCGAGATGCGCCGCGGCGTGCTGGAGCTTCCCGACGAGGCCACCGAGGCGGCCAATGCAATGCGCCGGGTCGTCGCCGATCAAATCAAGGCGCTCAAGGAGCTCGCCGCGGTGGTGACGGCCTCGGGCGGCGATTTCGATGTCGCCGATCCAACGCCAGCAAAACCGGCCGCGCGCCCCGAAGCGCCGCGCAGAGCCGAAGCGCCGCGCCCCGCGCTGATTGAGGACGACGACGCATTGGCGCCCGAGCCGATCCGCCCCGCCACGGCGAACCGCGCACGCCCGACGCCGCCCGCAGCCGCGTCAGCTCCGGCCGCCGCGCCAGCAGGTGAGCGCAGCCAAACGGGCTGGCTGTCGAACCTGCTCGCGGCCGCATCGCGCGATGAGAGCTCGCCGCCCGTCGAGCGCTCGACGCAGGAAGCCCCCGACGGCATCTCGCTCGACATCGCCAAATATGTCGACACCGAAGCAGCGGCGGAAATGTGGGACCGCTGGCGCGGCGGCGACGCCAGCGCCGCCTCCCGTCGTCTCTATACGGCGGCCGGCCAGCAGAGCTTCGACGAGATCCGCCGCCGCTATCGCAACGACCCGCCGTTCCAGAGCGCGGTCACGCGCTACTGTCAGGAGTTCGAGCGGCTACTGGCCAAAATCGGCCAGAACGACCGCGACGGGTCGCAATCGCGCTCGACGCTCCTGTCCGACGCCGGCAAGGTCTATACGATGCTGGCGCATGCTTCCGGGCGTCTGGGCTAACGCATCCCGTCCCGCCGCTTGAGGCGGGGCCCAATCAGAGCAATGCGGCGGCGAAGGCGACGATGCGCGTCAGCACCGTCGCGAGCGCGCCGTTCATCGCAACTGACACATTGGCCGGCGCCGTCGAAGCGACCCTCGCTTCGGCCACGAAATCCTGCGCTGCGACGATGCCGCTCGAACCCCCGATGACCTTGGCGGCGATGTCGATCCTGACGCAGGAACAGGAAACGACCAGCTCAAATTTGCGAATGTCGAGGGCGAGTTGACGCTCGCCCGGCACAAAAGGACGGGCGTCGATCTCACCCGACAATCCGGCGTTCTGAAAACTCTGCGTCAGCCGCGCCTTAAGAATGACCGGCAGGCGATCGGGCCATTTGGCGTCGGCCAGAACGGCGAGCCGCTCGGGCCCGGCGCGCAGCAGAATGCGGTCGCTGTCGAGATCGGTCGTCGCGGTCGGCTCGGGGATGTGGAAGGCACCGCGCAAAACATGCCTCGCCGGCGGCTGAACCGCGTTGAGGTCATAAGTCTCGAGCATCGCTCCCGAACAACCGGCGAGCAAAAGCGGGAGCGCCATGGCGCCGCTTATCGAGAGGCGACGCATCACTTGCCGCCTTGATACTCGGGCGGGTTCGACTTGGCTCCGAACAGCACTTCGTTGGGATTGCGGTCGAAGTTGCGGATCGCATGATCGAGATCGTTGATCGTCCGCCGCCCATCGACCGCTAGCGCCTCGTATTCGCGCAATCCATTGACGGCAAAGTGGTTGATCCCGGCGGCGATATCCTTGGTGCGGGCGTCGAGATCGTCGGCGAGCTGATGCACCGAACGGGCCGCATCGCCAATTTCGGTCAGCGGGCCTTTGAGATCCGGCGAGCCGACGAAGCCCTGCAGGGCGGTCATCAGGCCGTCGATCTTGTCGGCGGAGTGGTTGAGCTTGGCGGTCAAGTCGGCGGCGTTTTTGATCGTCGCGTCGATCTGGCTCTGGTCCTGCTTGATCGTCGTTCCAAGCGTATTGGCGCCGTCGACGAAATTGGCGAGTTTGCCGGTATCGACCGCTTTGACGAGCGAATCGAAATCGCCGAGCGCGCCGTCGAGCTTGCCGGCGGCGTCATTGAGGCGTTTGGCGAGCGCGGCCGTGTCGGTCAAGGTCGAGGCGATCGCCGCCTTGTTCTGAGCGATCTGGTCGGCGACCGTCTGCGCGTCGCCGACGATGCTGCGGATCTTGTCGGGGTCGACCGCCTTGACCAGATGGTCGACGTCGTCGGAGAGCACGGTCAACCGATCGGACAGCGGCCCGATCTTCTTGCCGAGATCGGCGATGCCGGCGAGCGCCGAATTGACGCCGGCCGAATTGTCGCCGAGCGCCTTGGAAAAAGCGTCGATGTTGTGGATCGTGTCGTTGACCGCCGCCGTGTTGTCGCCAACGAGCGCGTCGATGCGGCCAAGCACCGTGTCAGCCTTGGCCGAAAGCGTCTGCACCGCCTGCAGGACATTTTGCATTTCGGAGGATTCGGCGACGATGATCGGCGGGGCGCCGTTCTGGCCAGCCAGAAGCGGCGCATTGGGCGCGCCGCCGGTCAGCGCGATCGCCGCGCCGCCAGTGAGTCCCTGAATCTCAAGCTTCGCCTTGGTGTCCTGGCGGATCGGAACGGCGCCGGTGACTTCGATCAGCGCTTCGACGCGGCGGGGATCGCCGGCGACTAGTTCAATCCGCGACACTTCGCCGACACGAATGCCGTTAAACTCCACCGCGCTCCCCTGCGACAGGCCGGCGACCGAACTGTCGAACAGGATCGCGTAGGTCTGCCGGTCGGAGATGCGAGTGAGGCCGGAGAACCACAGAACGAATAGAAAAGCCCCGGCGATGACCGCCAAAGTGAAGGCGCCGATAAGCACGAAATTGGCACGCGTCTCCATCGTCGATTACCGCTCGCGACCTAGAAGCCGATTGGCTGACAGGGGCGTGGCCGCCCCAAACATTCGTTCAGCCAGATAAATAGCAGATTTTGGCGCTTGGCGCGCGTCGCGCGCCTTCATCGCGCCTCGCCCTGGGCGCCAAGCCGAAACACAGTCTCGCGACCGGCCCCGCGTTTGCCGTGGAAATAAGAATGGATCCACGGATCCGTCGAGAGGAGAAGCTCGGCGATTGGACCCACCGCGCTCACCCGCCCCTGCCCCAGCACCGCGACCCGGTCGCAGATCGCATAGAGACTGTCGAGATCATGGGTGACCATGAACACGGTGAGCCCGAGCGTGCGCTGAAGCGTCGCGATGAGATCGTCGAAATCGCCGGCGCCGATCGGGTCGAGGCCGGATGTCGGCTCGTCGAGGAACAGCAGATCGGGGTCGAGCGCGAGCGCGCGCGCCAGCGCCGCCCGCTTGATCATGCCACCCGACAATTCGGCAGGATATTTATTGGCGGCGTCCAGCGGCAGGCCGACCAGGGAGATTTTCAACATCGCCAATTCGTCGCGCAGACGCGGCGAGAGATCGAGATGCTCGCGCATCGGCGCCTGGATATTCTGTTTCACCGTGAGGCCGGAGAATAGCGCGCCCTGCTGAAACAGCACGCCCCAGCGCCGCTCGACGCGTCGCCGTTCGCCCATCGTCAGCCGGTCGATGTCCAGGCCGTAGACCTCGATCATCCCGGCCTGCTTGGGCAGAAGACCGAGCACCGAGCGGGTGAACACCGACTTGCCGGCCCCCGAGGCGCCGACCAGGCCCAGAACTTCGCCGCGATAGACGTCGAGATCGAGACCGTCCATCACCAGCCGGTCGCCGAAACCGACCTTCAATCCGCGCACGCGAATGACGACGTTATTTGCGGACGCCGCAACGGGTTCATCCGGCGCGATCAATAGCGCACCGCCGCGAAGAACATGGCGAATAGCCCGTCGAGCACGATCACCATGAAGATCGACTTGACCACCGAGCCAGTGACCTGCCGACCGAGCGACTCGGCCGAGCCGGCGACGGCGAAACCCTCGACCGCGGCGATCAGCCCGATGACCAGCGCCATGAACGGCGCCTTGATCAGGCCGACGGCGAACGTGTTGAGACCGATCGCGTCCTGCAGGCGTTCGATGAAAACCGCCGGCGCAATGTCGCCATAGATCCAGGCGACGCAGCCGCCGCCTGCCAGCGCCGCGATGTCGGCGAGGAAGGTCAGTAAAGGCAGCGCCAAAACCAGCGCCCAAACGCGCGGCAGGATCAGAACTTCCAATGGATCGAGCGCCATCACGGTCAGCGCGTCGATCTCCTCGCGCATTTTCATCGCCCCGATCTCGGCGGTGATCGCGGAGCCGGAACGGCCGGCGATCATGATCGAGCTCAGCAAGACGCCGAGTTCGCGCAGGACGAGGATGCCGATCAGATCGACGGTGAAGGGGGTCGCGTTGAAGCGCGCCAGCTGAAAAATGCCCTGCTGGGCGACGATCGCCCCGACGAGGAAATTGATCAGCAGGATGATCGGCGCGCCGCGCAGGGCGAAGGATTCGAGGTGATAGAAGGTCGAGGTCCAGCGCCAGCGCCGCGGGCGGACGAGCACCGTCAAGAGGATCGAAACCAGCCGGCCGAGAAAGCCGACGCCATTGACGAGATCGGCGCCGGCGCTAAAGACGCTCGAACCGATATCGGCCAGGAGCGAAGTCAGAGTCGGATGTTCGACCCGTTCCGGCGTTTCGGTCGAACGGAAATGGGCTTCGCGCAGCAGGATCGTATGTTCCGGCCGCGCGCCGACGACCTCGGCCGTAACGCCGCGCGATTCGAGCGCCTGGCGCGAGCGGTCGATGACCCAGGCGCCGGCGGTGTCCATCTGCTCGATTTCGGAGAGATCGATGAAGGCGGCGCGCGCCCCGTCGATCTTCGTCAGCATCGCCTGGGCCGTCCGCTCGAGCGTGGCCCCCGCGCCGATCGTCCAGCCGCCCGACAATGTCAGCCGCGCGCCGCGCGGCGTATTGTCGCAGGCGATGGCGGGCGCAATCGACATCGGGCTCTGTTTTGCGGCCTCTGTTTTGTGAGACGTCTTCGGCTCTTAGCCGCCGCCAGCGGCGCTGTCGAGGCGGGCGGGCCTCAAAGGCCCCCAGCGCGGCAAATTGCCGCCACGCGAGCGCCGCTTTTCACTCGCGACCAGGGCGGGAATAGAAAACAAAACCGGTACGAATCGGCGACGCCCGACTCGAATCCCCATTTCCCCGAAAAAGCGAGTCGATTCTGGAGGTTCGAAACGACGGCGGCGCGATCGCGGTTAGCGCTTGGCGCCGACCTTCGCGCGGGGCATGGCCCGAAACGAAGCATACGAGTGGAAAGCGCAAACAAAGCCCGTACGAATCGCTTATCGCGCGATTCGCAATCGATTCTGGGTCGCGTGCAAGCGGTTCGGCGCTATCGGGCAGGCCAAGCGGCGATCATGGTTTCGCCTCCGTCAATGCGCAGCGCCGCCTTCTGTCCCGACGCGAGAAGAACAGGTCAAAGCGCGGACGAAAGGGGCGCGAATCGGCGCTAAGCGATTCGGGCGTGCGCGGACTGCGAAAGTCAATCCATCGTCGCCTCGACCGGCGAGCATAAATCTCGCGATCAGAAGGCGCCGGGAAACGCGCCGCCGTCGATCAGAATATTCTGCCCGGTGATATAGCCCGCCTGGGCGCTGGCGAGGAACGCACAGAGCGCGCCGAACTCCTCGGGCGCGCCGAAGCGGCCGGCCGGAATGGCGGCCTCGCGCCGGGCGCGTGCGGCGGCGACGTCGCCGCCACCCGCCGCCCTGGCGAGCGTGGCGCGAATGCGGTCGGTGTCGAAGGAGCCGGGCTGGATCGAGTTGATCGTCACGTTGTCCCTGGCGAAGGCGCGGGCGCTGGCGGCGACAAAGGCGGTCAGGCCAGCTCGCGCCCCAGAGGAGACATCGAGCCCGGCGATGGGCGCACGCACCGAGGACGAGGTGATGTTGACGATGCGGCCGAAGCGTCGCTGCACCATGCCGGGCGCAAGGCGCTGGATGAGCGCGATCGGCGTCAGCATATTGGCCTCAAGCCCGGCGAGAATGGCCTCGCGCGTCAGATCGGCGAAGGGCGCCGGCGACGGACCGCCATTGTTATTGACGAGGATGTCGGCCTCGGGACAGGCGGCGAGAAGCGCCTCGCGCACCGCCGGATCGTCGAGATCGCCGGCGACGGCGGTCACTTGCGCGCCCGTAGCGGCGCGAATCTCCTCGGCCGTCGCCGCTAGCCGCGCCCCATCGCGGCCATTGATCGTCACGGCGCAGCCGGCTTGCGCAAGCGCCATGGCGCAGGCGCGGCCAAGACCGCGACTCGACGCGCAGACGATCGCCTTGCGCCCGGCAATGCCCAAATCCATCGTCGGCTCCCGGCCGGCGCCGTGAGCGGCGCGGTTGGGGTTCGTTTTATCGGAATTGATCTGGCGCGTCAGCGCCGCGAGGGCGGCGCACGACGGCCGTGACGCGTCCGGCGCAGCGAAGCGCGCTTTTTGGCGGGGGCCGGCGCAGCAAGCCGGTTGCTCAGCAAAGCCGCCGCCTCGTCGGCCGGCACCGGCCGACTGAAATGGAAGCCCTGCAATTCGTCGCAGTGATTTTCGCGCAGGAACGCCACCTGCGCCTCGGTCTCCACGCCTTCGGCGATCACCCTGAGATTGAGCTTCTGACCGAGCGAGATGATCGCGGTGGCGACGGCGCGATCGTCTTCGTCCTGCGGCAGATCCTGGATGAAGGACTTGTCGATCTTCAGCCGCTCGACCGGGAATCGTTTGAGCGAGCTCAGGCTCGAATAGCCAGTGCCGAAATCGTCGATCGACAGGCGCACGCCAAGCGCGCGCAACCGCTTCATGGTCTCGATCGCGCGATCGACATCCTCCATGATCAGACTTTCAGTCAGTTCCAGCTCGAGATATTTCGGCTCCAGCCCGCTTTGACGCAGCGCCTCGGCGACGTCGCCGACGATGCGGTCCTCGCGGAATTGCCGCGCCGAAACATTGACGCTCATGGAAATCCGCGGTCGCCCCGCTTTATGCCACGCCTTTGTCTGTCGGCACGCTTCGCGCAACGCCCAGGCGCCGAGCGGCGCGATGAATCCCGACTCTTCGGCCAACGGAATGAACTTGCCCGGCGGCACCAGCCCGAGCCGTTCGTGACGCCAGCGGATCAGCGCTTCGACCGCAAAAACCCGGCCGCTGCGCAGATCGACCTGCGGCTGGTAATGCAGCACGAAATCGCGGGTCGGATCGGCCTTGCGCAATTCGTTGAGCAGCGTCACGCGCTCGCGCAGCGTCGAATTGATTTCGGGCGAATAGACGACAAGGCTGTCGCCGCCCGATTCCTTGGCCCGATACATCGCGGCGTCGGCGTTGGCGAGCAGCGTCTCCCCGGTCTCGCCGTCGCTTGGGTAGAGCGAGACGCCGAAACTGCCGGTGATGCGAAAACTGCGACCTTCGATTTCGATCGGCTCGGCGATCGCGTAGCGCACCCGGCTGATCGCCGCGGTGATCGTGTCGATGTTTTTGGGCGGGTTGGTCAGCAGAATGACGAATTCGTCGCCGCCGAGCCGCGCGACAATGTTATTGGGTCCGAGCGCCGCGTTCATGCGCTCGGCCATGATCTGCAACAGCCTGTCGCCGGCGTTGTGGCCGAGGCTGTCGTTGACCAATTTGAAATTGTCGAAATCGACGTAAGCGACGCAAACCCAGGCGCCGCGCCGCGCCGCCGAGGCGAGCGCCTCCGAGAGCCTTTCGCCGAGACGGGCGCGATTGGGCAGGCCGGTCAGCGCGTCATGGCTCGCCATGAACTGGATACGCTCTTCGGCGCGAATGCGCGCGATGGCGATGCCGGCGATATGAGCGGCCATCTCAAGCAGACGGGTTTCGGCCGGGGTCGGCGAACGCACCGATTTCGAATACATGGCGAAGACCGCGAGCGTCGCGCCACGATCGGAGAGAATCGGCATCGACCAGCACGAGCGATAGTCGAAGCGCGCCGCCAGATGGCGATAGTCGCGCCAGAGCGGATCGCTGGCGATGTCGGTGACGACGACGGGCTGTCGCGTGAAGGCGGCGGTGCCGCAGGAGCCGACCGACGGCCCGATTTCGACGCCGTCGATCGCTCCGACATATTCGGCCGCGAGGCTCGGCGCGGCGCCGTGCCGCAGACGGCGCCCGTCTTCGTCGAGCATGAGAACGGAAGCGAGAATGCCGCTCAACTGCGATTCGACGAGCCTGACAAGGGAATCGAGCACCGCTTCGAGCGGAGCGCTCATCGCGATCATCTCGAGGATCTGCGCCTGCCCGTCGCGCAGCGAACTGGCGAGACGCCGATCCGTGATGTCCCGCGAGACGCCCACCACGCCGAAGATCCGTCCGTCACTGTCGCGCAGCGGGACCTTGGTCGTCAATATCCAGGTCTTTTCGCCCAGCGCCGAGGCTTCCTCCTTGTCGAACATCGGCTGTCCCGTCTGGACGACCTTTTGCTCGTCGGCGATATATTGCAGCGCTCTCTCGGGGGGACAGAGCTCGAGATCGGTTTTGCCGATCAGGGCGCCGCAGCTCTCGAAGCCCATTCGGTTCGCCGTGGCGATATTGGCGATGACGAAGCGACTTTCGACATCCTTGACCCAGAGGTTGTCGGGCACCTGGTCGATCAGCGTTTGCAAGGAAATGCGTTCGCTGGCGATCGCCCGCTGATCGCGCTGCTCGGTGATGTCTTCATGCAGCGAGACCCATCCGCCTTCCGCGGTTCCCTGGCGGCGTACCAGCATGGTGCGGCCATCCGGCAGCGTCTCGCGCCATTCGCGTGCCTCCTCGCCCCGCGCCATAGGCTGATGCGTGGCGAGATAGGCCTCAGCGCTCACCGGCGAGGTGCCGGCCGCAGCGCGCAGTTCGATCACCTCCCGCCAATGAATGCCGGGTTTCATGGTGGCCGGATCGAAATGATAGAGTTCGAGCAGGCGCTGATTGAAAAAGACCACCCGCTTCTGAGCGTCGAAGACGCACAGACCCAAGGGAAGCGCTTCGATCGCCGCTTGATGGCGCTGCGCTTCGCTGCGCAGACGTTCGATCTCGGCGTCGCGCTCGTCTGCGGCGGCGCTTTGGGCTGCGGCGGCGACGCGGATAAGGTCGGAGAGCACGGAGTCTCCCGGCGCAACGCCGCTGTGGCGCTCACGTTTCGCGGGCAAGGGAGTGTCCTCCGTAGGCCTTAAGCAGATTGGGCGATCGGCCCTCGAACCTCCAACAAAGCCAAACGACGATAGGGATCATCGATTAATGGACCATGAAACGGGGCCCGCCCGCGCCGCCCGAACGCCAGATTATGACGCCATATCAAAGGGATCCACAGCGTGAGCCTGTCCGAAGCCGGCGGCTCACAGGAGGCGATTGTGGTGGGCGCCGGGCCAGCCGGACTGGCGGCGGCCGAGGCGCTGGCGACAAGCGGCCGACGCGTCGCGATCTACGACGCCGCGCCGTCGCCGGCGCGAAAATTCCTGATGGCGGGGCGCGGCGGCCTCAATCTCACCCATTCTGAGCCGCTGAACGAGCTTCTGGCTCGCTATGGGACAGCGGCAGAAGGATTGACCGGGGCGATCGAGCGCTTTTCCCCGATGGACTTGCGCGCCTGGGCGGCCGAACTCGGCGAGCCAACCTTCGTCGGCTCGTCCGGTCGCATTTTCCCCAAAAGTTTCAAAGCGACGCCGCTGCTGAGGGCATGGCTCGCCCGTCTCGCCGGGCTTGGGGTGACGATGAAGACGCGCCGTCGGCTGATCGGCCTTGCCGATGGCGGACGCACGTTGCGCTTTCGCACGCCCGAGGGCGAAGAGGAGACCCACGCGGCGGCGGTCGTGCTGGCGTTCGGCGGCGCCTCCTGGCCGCGGCTTGGCGGCGACGGCGCCTGGGTCGCGGCGCTACGCGAGGCGGGCGTCGAGGTCGCGCCGCTGAAACCCGCCAATTGCGGCTTCCGCGTCACCTGGTCGGAGCATTTGCGGGCGCGTTTTTCCGGCACGCCGCTCAAAGCGATCGCGCTGAGTTTTGCCGGCGCGACGACGCGCGGCGAAGCGATGATCGACGCCGAGGGCATCGAGGGCGGCGCGGTCTATGCGCTATCGGCCCTGCTGCGCGATGCGATCGCGCGCGACGGTAAAGCGACGCTCGCAATCGATCTCAAACCCGATCTCAGCGAAGCGGCGCTCGCGGCGCGGCTCATCCGCCCACCCGGCCAATCGGCTTCGACTTTCCTGCGCAAGGCGGCGGGTCTGGCGCCGGTCGCGATCGCGCTCACGCACGAAGCCGGCCCCCTGCCCGATCAGCCCGAGGCGCTGGCCGCGCGCATCAAACGCGTCGAATTGCGACTGACCGCGCCGGCGCCGATCGCGAGGGCGATTTCGAGCGCCGGCGGCGTCCTATGGCGCGAGATCGACGAGCGCTTCATGCTGCGCAAACTGCCCGGCGTCTTCGTCGCCGGCGAGATGATCGACTGGGAGGCGCCGACCGGCGGCTATCTGCTGCAAGCCTGTTTCGCCACAGGCCGCGCGGCGGGCGAAGGCGCAGCCGAGTGGCTCGCCCGCTCGCCGGCCAAGTAGCGCGGGCCTCCGCGCCCGCGGCCACTGAGGGCCGCGCTACCGGCCGCGGGCGCGGAGGCTCGCGCCACTGACGCCGGTCACGCCTTCACGGTCGACGCGCGGTAGATATCGTCGATCGATGTCGCCAGCGCCTTGTCGAATTCGGCGTCGCTCATCGAGCGTTTGAGATCTTCCGCCAACGCGCGCGAGAAACTGGCGATCATCCCGTGATTGAGGGCGAGACGCCGGCAGGCTTCGGCGCGCGTATAGCCGCCCGACAGCGCGACGACGCGCAGCACGCGCTTATCGGCGATCAGCGGCGCATAGAAATCGGCGGCCTCGGGGATGGTCAGCTTGAACATCAGCTTGCGGTCGTTCGGCCAGGCGGCGAGCGCTTTGGTCAGCTCGTCGCGCAGCAACGCCTCGGCGCCAGCCTTGTCCGGGCTCTTGATCGAGACTTCCGGCTCGATGATCGGCACGAGGCCGAGGGCGGCGATCCGCGCGGCAAATTCGAACTGCTGCTTGACGATCGCCGCGACGCCGGAACGCGAGGCCAGATTGACGACCGAGCGCATCTTGGTGCCGAAAACGCCAAGCGAGCGGGCGCGCGTCACCAGCGCGTCGAGGCCTGGAATCGGCTTCATCAGGCTGACGCCATCCTTTTCGACGTCCAGCCCATTATCGACCTTGATGATCGGAACGACGCTGCGGTCCTCCCACAGATAGGTCGGAACCGGCTTGCCCTTGGCCTCACCGTCCATCGTGCGTTCGAACAGGATCGCCGCGATCACCTTGTCGCCGGTGAAGGCGGGCGAAGAGATGATGCGCACCCGCATCTCATGCATCAGCCGGAACATCTCGGCGTCGCCGCTATATTCGCTCTCGGATATTCCGTAGAGGCGCAGCGCGCCCGGCGTCGAGCCGCCGCTTTGGTCAAGCGCGGCGATGAAGCCGGGCTTGCTCCCCATCTGCGCCATCATCTTGTCATTGGCCATGGTTGTCATCCTCCGCTGGCGTCGCTTCCCAAAATGCAAAATCGGCGCAATGGCCGAAAGGTTCAAGCGCCAGTCCGGCGGACAGGCGCGATCAAGGCTCAACTATCCATCTTCAGCGCCGCAATGAAGGCTTCCTGCGGAATGTCGACCTTGCCGAACTGGCGCATCTTCTTCTTGCCGGCCTTCTGCTTGTCGAGCAGCTTGCGCTTGCGGCTGGCGTCGCCGCCATAGCATTTGGCGGTGACGTCCTTGCGCAGCGCCCGGATCGTCTCGCGGGCGATGATCTTGCCGCCGATCGCCGCCTGGATCGGGATCTGGAACATATGCGGCGGGATCAGTTCGCGCAGCTTCTCGACCATGCCGCGGCCGCGCATCTCGGCGCGGTCGCGATGAACCAGCATGGCGAGCGCGTCGACCGGCTCGCTATTGACCAGCACCGACATCTTGACCAGATCGCCGGCGCGATAGTCGATGATTTGATAATCGAAGGAAGCGTAACCCTTCGACACCGATTTCAGCCGATCGTAGAAATCGAACACCACCTCGTTGAGCGGCAGTTCATAGACGACCATCGCCCGCTTGCCGACATAGGAGAGATCGACCTGCTGGCCGCGCCGGTCCTGACAGAGTTTCAGGATCGAGCCGAGATACTCGTCGGGGGTGAGAATGGTCGCCTTGATCCAAGGCTCACGAATTTCGGAAATGCGCACCACGTCTGGCAGATCGACGGGGTTATGCAGCGTAAGCTCGGAGCCGTCGGTCAGCGCGATCTGATAGACGACGCTCGGCGCGGTGGCGATGAGATCGAGATTGAATTCGCGCTCAAGCCGCTCCTGAATAATCTCGAGATGCAGCAGGCCGAGGAAGCCGCAGCGAAAGCCGAAGCCGAGCGCCGCTGAGGTTTCCATTTCATAGGAGAAGCTCGCGTCATTGAGGCGCAGCCTGCCCATCGCGGCGCGCAACGCTTCGAAATCGGCGGCGTCGGTCGGAAAGAGGCCGCAGAACACCACCGGCTGGGCCGGCTTGAAGCCGGGCATCGCCTCGGCGGTCGGGCGCCGGTCGTCGGTGATCGTATCGCCGACGCGGGTGTCGGCGACCTGCTTAATCTGCGCGGTGATATAGCCGATCTCGCCCGTCCCGAGCACGCCGACTTCGACCATCCGCGGACGGAACACCCCGACCCGGTCGATTTCGTAATGCGCGTCGGTGCCCATCATGCGGATGCGCATGCCCTGCTGCATGACGCCGTCGATCACCCGCACCAGGACGACGACGCCGAGATAGGCGTCGTACCAACTGTCGACGAGCAGCGCCTTGAGCGGCGCGTTTTCATCGCCCACGGGCGGGGGCAGACGATGGACGATCGCCTCCAGCACGGCCTCGATGTTGAGGCCGGTCTTGGCCGAGATTGGCACCGCCTGCGAGGCGTCGAGGCCGATGACGTCCTCGATCTGCTGCTTGATGCGGTCAGGCTCGGCGGCGGGAAGATCGATCTTGTTGAGCACCGGCACGATCTCATGGCCGGCGTCGAGCGCGTGATAGACATTGGCGAGCGTCTGCGCTTCGACGCCCTGGCTGGCGTCGACAACCAGCAGCGAGCCCTCGCAGGCGGCCAGCGAGCGCGAGACTTCATAGGCGAAGTCGACGTGGCCGGGCGTGTCCATCAGATTGAGAATATAGGTCTTCCCGTCCTGGGCGTTATATTCGAGACGCACCGTCTGGGCCTTGATGGTGATGCCCCGCTCGCGCTCGATATCCATCGAATCGAGCACCTGCTCGACCATCTCGCGCTCGGCCATCGTTCCGGTCTGCTGAATCAGCCGGTCGGCCAGCGTCGATTTGCCGTGGTCGATATGCGCAACGATGGAGAAATTGCGGATGTTCGCGATCGGGTGGGCGGTCATGCGCGCGAGATAGCAGGGCGAGGGTGCGAAAGAACGACTTCCTCCCGCCTGCGATCACGCTGTGTTATTAACATAGTTGAACTGTTTTTACATCGAGCGCCGTAGAGGGAACGGCAGGCGCATTTCGGCTGCGCGGCGGCTCACGCGCAGCGCCTTGGTTTTCAGGGCCGAAAACCTCATGCGCGCGAGGGCGGGATAAGCCGCGGTCCGGGCGTTGCGCCGCAAAATCTCCTATGTTAGGCAACGCCCGCCTCGGGGTTGGGCGGCCTCGTCCGTCGCGGCGCGGGGACCGGCCCGACAATCGGAGAGCGTCTCGGGGAAAGCGACGCGGAATCGA
>SSMV01000169.1 GCA_004799435.1 Bradyrhizobium sp. | reverse complement strand
GCTCAAGACGCTCGGCGTGCGGATCGCCATGGATGATTTCGGCGCCGGCCACACGTCATTCCGCAATTTGCGGCGGCTCGGCATCGACATCGTCAAGATCGACGGCGCCTTTGTTCAGAATGTCGCCAATTCGCTCGACGACCGCGTCTTCGTGCGCAGTCTCGCCGATCTCGCCCGCCATCTTGGCTTAGCGACGGTCGCCGAATGGGTCGAGGACGAAGAGGCGCGCCGGCTGTTGCGCGAATGGGGCGTCGACATGTTGCAGGGCCGTCTGCTCGGCCGGCCCGAGCTCCATGAGGCGCCGAGCGCCAAACCGGCGCTCCGCGCTCTCGCCACCGGCTGAACGGCGCGCCTCAGGTCTTGTCGGTCAGGCTGTCGAGCCGGCGACGCATTTCCGACAGTTGCGCCCGCAATTCATTGATATCGGCGCTTGCCTGTCCCGGCTCTGGCTTTGCGGTATCGCTGGGGGCCGGCGGTTTTGCGCCGGCGAAAGGCGCGAAGACGCCAAGCGCCTGCGTGAAGGCGGCGAGGTTCTTGCGCGTCATGTCCTGCAGCGCGCTGAAAGAGGCTGGCGAAAACGGACCATGGCCGAAGGCGCGGGTCGCTGCTTCGCGCATCGCTGGCGACTCGCCGCTGAACTGGTCGATCGAATATTCGAGATAGCTCGGCAGCAAGGCCTGGACGCTGTCGCCATAGAAGCGAATGAGCTGGCGCAGAAAGGTGATCGGCAGCAGCGACTGGCCCTCGATCCCCTCCTGCTCGAAGATGATCTGCGTCAGCACCGAACGGGTGATCTCTTCGTTGGACTTCGCGTCGTAGACGACGAAATCCTCGCCCGTCTTCACCATCTTGGCGAGATCGGCGAGCGTCACATAGGCGCTGGACGCCGTGTTGTAGAGACGCCGATTGGCGTATTTCTTGATGGTGATTGGCGCGGAGGAATTCGGCGGAGTGGCATTCGACATGGATGACCGTCTCTTACGCTACGCGGTGCAAGGTGGGCCAAGATAAGCTCTTTTTTGGACGGTCGGAATAGTTTTTTGCGGCGCAACGGGGGCAATCGCGGCAAAAAGCGACCGATTTCCGGTCCTTGCATGGCTAAGCCGGCCGCGGGTGCTTTGTCCTCTGGCGCCGCACAGTCGCCTTCGCTAGAACGATTGCTTGAACATGGAGACGGCGATCGGCCTTTGCGCCGCCGGTGGCCCGTCTCAAGGAGAAACTCATGTCGGCAACCGAAATCGTCATCGCCAGCGCCAAGCGCACCGCGGTCGGATCCTTCGTTGGGTCCTTCGCCAATGTCCCCGCCGACGAACTCGGCGCGGCGGCGATCAAAGCGGCGCTCGCCGCAGCGGGGGTGGAGCCAGGCGAAGTCGATGAAGTCATCATGGGTCAGATTCTCGCCGCCGCTCAGGGCCAGAATCCGGCGCGCCAGGCGGCGATGAAAGCAGGCATCCCGCAGGAAAAGACCGCCTTCGGCGTCAATCAATTATGCGGCAGCGGGCTGCGCGCCGTGGCGCTGGCGATGCAGCAGATCGTCAATGGCGACGCCGCGATTATCGTCGCCGGCGGTCAGGAATCGATGTCGCTTGCACCGCACGCCGCGAACTTACGCGCTGGCGTCAAGATGGGCGAAATGAAGTTCATCGACACCATGCTGAAGGACGGGCTGATCGACGCCTTCCACGGCTATCATATGGGCGTGACGGCCGAGAACATCGCCGCCAAATGGCAGATCAGCCGCGACGAGCAGGATATTTTCGCGGTCGGCTCGCAGAACAAAGCCGAGGCGGCGCAGAAATCCGGACGTTTCAAGGACGAAATCGTGCCGGTCACGGTCCCTGGCCGCAAAGGCGATGTGACCATCGCGGACGACGAGTTCATTCGCGCCGGCACGACGCTCGAAGGCCTCGCCAAACTTCGCCCGGCCTTCGCCAAGGACGGAACAGTGACCGCCGGCAACGCGTCGGGCGTCAACGACGGCGCCGCGGCGCTGGTGGTGATGAGCGCCGCCGAAGCTGGGCGACGCAAAATCACGCCGATGGCGCGCATCGTGTCCTGGGCGACGGCCGGCGTCGATCCGGCGATCATGGGCAGCGGCCCGATCCCCGCCTCCCGCAAGGCGCTCGAGCGCGCCGGCTGGTCGGTCAAGGATCTCGAGCTGGTCGAGGCCAATGAGGCCTTCGCCGCCCAGGCGCTGGCGGTCAACAAGGATCTCGGCTGGGATCCGGCGATCGTCAACGTCAACGGCGGAGCGATCGCCATCGGTCATCCGATCGGCGCCTCGGGCGCGCGGGTGTTGACGACGCTGTTGCATGAAATGGCGCGCCGCGACGCCAAGAAGGGCCTGGCGACGCTGTGCATTGGCGGCGGCATGGGCATCGCAATGACGGTCGAACGCTGAACCCAACGCGGCTTCAATCGCGTAAGACGGCGAACGGCTGAGGAAACGGTCGAAGGAGACAGCGATGAGCAGGGTGGCGGTTGTCACCGGAGGCACGCGCGGCATTGGCGCGGCGATCTCCAGGGCGCTGACGGCGGCAGGTTACCGGGTCGCGGCGGTCTATTACGCCAATGACGAGGCGGCCGCCAGGTTCGCTGCCGAAACCGGCGTCAAGGTCTATAAGTGGGATGTCGCCGATTACGCCGCCTGCGCCGCGGGTCTCGAAAAGATCGTCGCCGAACTCGGGCCGGTCGATGTGCTGGTCAACAACGCCGGCGTCACGCGCGACGGCATGTTCCACAAGATGACCTCCGAGCAGTGGAACGCGGTGATCAACACCAACCTCAACTCGCTCTTCAATATGTGCCGCCCGGTGATCGAGGGCATGCGCGAGCGCGGCTTCGGCCGCATCGTCAACATCTCGTCGATCAACGGCCAGAAGGGGCAGATGGGTCAGGTCAATTATTCGGCCGCCAAAGCCGGCGACATTGGCTTCACCAAGGCGCTGGCCCAGGAATGCGCGAGCAAGGGCGTCACCGTCAACGCGATCTGCCCGGGCTACATTGGCACCGATATGGTGCTGGCGGTGCCCAAAGACGTGCTGGAAAAATCGATCCTGCCGCATATCCCGGTGCGGCGCCTCGGAACGCCCGACGAGATCGCGCGCTGCGTGTTGTTCCTCGCTTCCGACGACGCGGGCTTCATCACCGGTTCGACGCTGACGGCTAACGGCGGGCAGTATATGACGTGAGGGGCGCCGCGCCGCGTCAGAAAATGCGCGAGCGCGCCATGCTCATCACGACGACCAGGATCACCGGGAAGGCGAACAGCACGCCGATGGTGAGATAGGGGTCGTAGATGAAATAGCCGGAAAGGAAATTATAGCGGACGTAAAGCGCGGCGAAGACGCCGACGCCAGCGAGAATCGAATTCATAAACGGTCCGAAGCCCTGGCGGCCCATCAGAAAGTCGAGGATGAAGCCGACCAGCACCAGCGAAACGAAGGCGGCGAGCCAAAAGCACACCATCTCGAAGCCTTCGAGATCGCGGATCATCAGAAAGAACGGCGTCATCGCTTGCATGGCGACCTCAAGCGCCGCCGGCGTCGGCCGGCTTTAGCCGCCGATCCTAGCCAGAGATTCCTTTGCGACCCGTGAACGGGTCGGATTACGATCCTGCGGCCGAAAGAGGTCCACGCCGGTTACGGAAAACACCGCGGCGTCAAGCGTTTGAACCACCCTCGGGCGCGACGGCGCAGGGTGGTCGGGCGATTTGCCTTTCGCCCGTCGAATCGCTAGGCCATCGCCGTCGGGGCGGCCCGCCGGCCGCGACGGAGCGACGCGTTTTGCCGGATAGCGAGATTTACAAGCGTCAGGCGGCCGAGCGGGCGATCGCCTTGGTGCGGCCGGGCATGACGCTTGGCCTGGGATCGGGAACGACCTCGCGCCATTTCGTCGATCTTCTCGGCGCAAAAGTGCGCAACGGGCTCGAGATCCTGGGCGTGGCGACTTCGCAAGACACCGAGCGCCAGGCGCGCGGGCTGGCGATCCCGCTCGCGAGTCTCGACGAGGCGCCCGAGCTCGACCTAACGGTCGACGGCGCCGACGAGATCGACGATGCGCTGCATCTGATCAAGGGCGGCGGCGGCGCGCTGCTGCGCGAGAAGATCGTCGCCTCGGCGTCGCGCCGCATGGTGGTGATCGCCGATATCAGCAAGCGCGTGGCCAGACTCGGCAGATTCGCGCTGCCGGTCGAAGTCGTTCCCTTCGGGCTCGTCGCGACGACCAGACATCTGGAGCGCGCAATTTCCGGGCTCGGCCTCGGTGGCGCGATTGAATTGCGCCGGCGCAATGACGAAGTCTTCATCACCGACGGCGGACATTATATTCTCGATTGCGGGCTCGGCGCGATCGCCGATCCCGCGGCGCTCGCCGCGGCGCTCGCTTTTATTCCTGGCGTCGTCGACCATGGCCTGTTCATCGGCCTGGCGAGCGCCGCGATTGTCGCCGGTCCTTCCGGCGTCGAAATTCTCGGTACGATCGAATGATCGCAATCGGCCAAAGGAGAAAGACATGATGTTTGCTTTTGCCGCCAGAGCGCCGCTCGCTGCTGGCTTTGCGCTCGCATTGGGCGCAATTCCCGCAATGGCCGACCCCTCGCCCGCCGCAATCGGCTATGCGCAGACCATTCTAGTCGACATCGGCATGAAGCCTGCCGTCGACCTCATCTTGCCCTCGATGCTCACCCAGCTTGAGCGTGACGTCGTTCAAACCCGTCCCGAGCTCAAAGATGCCGTTCGCGCCGCGCTGGACACGATACAGCCCGAGTTTGTCGTCCAGGAGAAGGCGTTGATCCTCCAGGCCGCGACCGATCTCGCCAATAAGATGAGCGAACAGGAGATCAAGGACACGGCGGCCTTCTACGAAAGCCCAACCGGCAAAAAGTTCATTCAGGCCCAGGCCGCGACCGCTATTGAGGTCAACGGGCTCGTTGGGCCATGGCGCCAAAGGCTCTCGACCGACCTTCTCGATCGTCTGCGCGAAGAGCTCAAGAAGAAGGGCCTGTCGTTCTAAGGTCGGCCCTTTCGTCATCGCTCTCGTGGACGTGCGTTCGCGCGAATGAGGAAGCCGGGGATGGATTTCGATTGCGACCTCTTCATCGTCGGCGCCGGTTCGGGCGGCGTGCGGGCGGCGCGCGTCGCCGCCGGCTATGGCGCAAAGGTGATTGTCGCCGAGGAATTCCGGATCGGCGGCACCTGCGTCATTCGCGGCTGCGTCCCCAAGAAGCTGATGGTCTACGCCAGCCGCTTCGCCGATGAATTCGCCTATGCCGCCGGTTACGGCTGGAGTGTCGGGCCGACCAGCTTCGACTGGCCGACGTTAAGAGCGGCCAAGGAGCGCGAAATTTCGCGTCTTTCGGACGCCTATAGAACCAATGTCGGCAAGGCTGGCGCGACGCTGATCGAGACCCGCGCCGAACTCGTCGACGCCAATCGGGTGCGGCTCGCCGACGGACGCATCGTGAGCGCGCGACATATTCTCGTCGCCACCGGGGCGCGGCCGGAATCCCCCGGCGCGATCGCCGGCCTCGAACACACGATCTCCTCCAACGAAATTTTCGATCTGCCGGAATTTCCGCGCCGGCTGCTGGTGGTTGGAGGCGGGTATATCGCGGTCGAATTCGCCTGCCTCTTCGCCAGGCTCGGCGCCGAAGTGACCCAGGTGATGCGCGGCGACAATATCCTGCGCGGCTTCGATCAGGACATGCGCGACGGCTTGCGCGACGAATTGCAGCGCGCGGGGGTGCGGCTGCGCTTCGGCTGTCTGCCGACCGTGTTCGAAAAACATGGCAAGGCGCTTCGCGCGACGCTCTCCGACGATGAAGCGATCGAGATCGATCAGGCGCTGGTCGCCACCGGGCGCAAGCCCAACACGTCAGGGCTCGGCCTCGCCGAGATCGGCGTCGCGCTCGACGCGACGGGCGCGGTGGTCGTCGACGCCGGCTCGACCACCAATATCCGCTCCATTCATGCGATCGGCGACGTCACCAATCGCATCAACCTGACCCCGGTGGCGATTCGCGAAGGCCATGCGCTGGCCGACAAGTTGTTTGGCGATGGCGACGGCAAGGTCGATCATCATGACGTCGCCAGCGCAGTGTTCGCCACGCCGGAAATCGGCGCGATCGGCCTCACCGAGGCGGAGGCGTTCAAGCGCTACGAGATGGTCGACGTCTACATGGCGAATTTCAAGCCGATGAAGGCGACGGTCGGCGGCGGTTCGGAACGCGCGATCATGAAACTCGTCGTCGAGGCGCATACGAACCGCGTCGTCGGCGTGCATATTCTGGCGCGCGACGCGGCCGAAATGATCCAGGTCGCCGCGATCGCCATCAAGATGAAGGCGACCAAGGCCGACTTCGACGCCGCGATGGCCGTGCATCCGACCGGGGCCGAGGAACTGGTGACGATGCGCGCTCCGACCCGGCGCCTGCGGCGTTAAGGCCGAGACGCGCGCTGTTCGTCACGCCTCGGGACGCGGCGCGGCGGCGCGCCGCAGCCGGTCGTTGATCGCGACCCCAAGACCACGCTCGGGGATCGGCGCGACGGCGATCCGCGCCGCGCCGCCGGCGTCGAGCGCCCGCAAATAAGCAAAGAGATTGGCGGCGGCCTCGTCGAGATCGCCGTCGGGCGACAGATCGAGCCGGCTCGTGGAAACGCCAAGCGCGCCGGCGAAATCGAGCGCCGCTTCGTTCCTCCCGACATCATGCGCCTCGAGCCGCAGTCGCGCGCGCGGCGCATAATGCGAAGCCAGCATGCCGGGCGCGAGCGGCGCGCCGGCTTCCGATTGTCGAGCAAGCGCGACGCCGAGTTCGGCTTCGATCCGCTCGCGCGCCAGCGCGCCGGGGCGCAGCAGGCGCGGCGGCCCGCCAAGGCAGGCGACAATCGTCGATTCGACGCCGAGCGGCGTGGAGCCGCCGTCGAGAATCCAGTCGATACGCCCGTCGAGATCGGCCAGAACATGCGCCGCTGTCGTCGGGCTGAGCCGCCCCGAACGATTGGCCGAAGGCGCGGCGAGCGGCACTTTGGCGGCGGCGATCAGCGCGCGTGCGATTGGGTGGGCGGGAACGCGTAAGCCCAGCGTGTCGAGCCCGGCGCGGGCGAGCAGGCTCACCCGACAGGCTTTGGCGACCGGCGCGACGATCGTCAGCGGCCCCGGCCAGAAGGCGGCGGCGAGCTTCTCGGCGAAGGAATCGAATTCGGCCTCGCGCGCCGCGCTTTGCGCCTCGGCGAAATGGGCGATCAGCGGGTTGAAATCCGGACGCCCCTTGGCGGCGTAGATCGCCGCGACCGCGCGATCATTGGTCGCGTCGCCCGCCAGCCCATAGACGGTCTCGGTCGGCATGGCGACGAGACCGCCGCCGCGCAGAACCTCCGCCGCCGCGCGAAGCGTTTCGGAATCGGCGGGCGCAAGGCGGGTCGGGCGAGGGGAAGCGGACATTTGCGGAGGTTCTGTGCGCCAGGGTTCGGCTTGCGCCGCGATTGGTTTATATTTAAACTTTCTCGCGCGCGCTTGTGCGGCCGGTAACGACGCGACAAGCTGGCGTCAAGCCGCAATGCCGGACTGGCCAGCCGGGAGGATCGACTTTGCCCTATCGCGCTCCGGTCGCCGACATTCTTTTCTCGCTCAAACATGTCGCCGGATTCGCCGACGCGCTCGCGGGAGGCCTCTATGGCGAGCTTGATCTCGACACCGCCGAAACAATCGTCACCGAGGCCGGTAAATTCGCTCAAGAAGCGATCGCGCCGCTCGACGCAATCGGCGACCGCGAGGGCGCGCGTTATGAAAACGGCGTCGTGTTCATGCCCAGGGGCTTTCGCGAAGCCTATCAAAGCTGGGCGGCGAGCGGCTGGGCCGGCGTTTCCGCCGCGATCGAACATGGCGGCATGGGCCTGCCGCGCGCGGTCAACGCCGCCTGCACCGAGCTCTGGGCCGGCGGTTCGATCGGCTTCGCGCTTTGCCCGCTGCTCGGCGAAGGCGCGATTGACGCGCTCGCCGCTCACGCCGATCCGGCGATGCGCGAGACCTATCTTAAGCGGCTGATCTCCGGCGAATGGACCGGCACGATGAATCTCACCGAGCCGCAGGCCGGCTCGGATCTCGGCGCGGTCAAGACGCGGGCCGAACCGGCGGGCGACGGGACCTATCGTCTCACCGGCCAGAAAATCTTCATCACCTATGGCGAACACGACATGGCCGACAACATCGTCCATCTCGTGCTGGCGCGTCTGCCCGACGCGCCGCCCGGCACGCGCGGCATTTCGCTCTTTCTCGCGCCGAAATTCCTGGTCAAGGAGGATGGTTCGCTCGGCGAACGCAACGATCTGCGCTGCGCCTCGATCGAACATAAGCTCGGCATCCATGCTTCGCCGACCTGCGTGATGATCTATGGTGACGGCGGCGGCGCCAAGGCGTGGCTGGTCGGCGAAGCCAATCACGGGCTCAACGCGATGTTCGTGATGATGAACGCGGCCCGTCTCGGCGTCGGCCTGCAGGGCGTGGCGATCGGCGAAAAGGCCTTTCAGCGCGCATTGGCTTTCGCGCGCGAACGTCGTCAGGGGCGCGCGCAGCGCGGCGCCGAGGCAAGCGCCATCGTCGAACATCCCGACGTGCGGCGCATGCTGTTGACGATGAAGGCGCTCACCCAGGCGGCGCGCGGAATTTGCCATCTGACCGCGATGGCGATCGACGCCGCCGAGCGCGCCGGAAACTTTGAGACGCGCGACGAGGCAAGCGAACGGGCGGCGCTGCTGACGCCGGTCGCCAAGGCTTTCTCCTCCGACATCGGCGACGAGGTTGCTTCGCTTGGTCTGCAGATCCATGGCGGCATGGGCTACATCGAAGAGACTGGCGCCGCGCAACTGGTGCGCGACGCGCGCATCGCGGCGATCTACGAGGGCACCAACGGCATTCAGGCGATCGACCTCGTGCAGCGCAAGCTGCCCTTGTCGAACGGCGCGGCTCTGGCGCGGGAAATCGCCATGATGCGGGCGACAATCGCCGAAGTCGCCGCCGCCAATGACAGCGAATTTGGCGCGACGGCCGCGCGTCTCGTCGATGCGGTCAATGCTTTCGAACAGGCCGGGGCATTTCTTGCCCGCGCGCTTAACACCGATCCGACCTCGGCGCTCGCCGGCGCATCGGCCTATCTCAGATTGTTTGGCCTGGCGCTTGGCGGCGTCTGTCTCGCCAGGGCTGGGCTTGCGGCGCGGGAGCTGCCGGAAGAGCGCGGCCGTATCGGGCTCGCCCGTTTCTACGCCGAGAAGCTGACGACCGTCGCGCCGGGCTTGGCGCGCGCGATTGTTTCCGGCGCGGCGGCGCTGCGCGGCTGCGACGCCATTCTTGCGGAGACCGTGTGAGCGATTTGATCGAAACCCGTCGCGACGGCGCGGTTCTCGTCGTCACAATGGCGCGGCCGGAAAAGAAGAATGCGCTGACCGGCGCAATGTACGAGCGGATAATCGCCGCTTTCGATGAGGCCAGCGGCGACGATGGCCTGGGCGCGCTGCTGATCGAAGGCAGCGGCGGCGTCTTCTCGGCCGGCAACGACATCGCCGACTTTCTCGCCGTCGCGCTGCAGCCCGGCGCCGAAATGAAAGACGCGCCGCCCGTCCGCTTTATCCGTGCGCTGGCGCGTTTCGCCAAGCCCTTGGTCGCCGCGGTCGATGGCCTCGCGGTCGGCGTCGGCGCGACCCTGTGCTTCCATTGCGATCTCGTCTACGCGAGCCCAGCCGCGCGTTTCCACATGCCTTTCGTCGATCTCGGGCTTGTTCCCGAGGCCGGCTCGTCGCTGCTGGTCCCGCAGCGGTTCGGCCGCGCCCGCGCCGGGCAATATCTGTTGCTTGGCGAAGCTTTCGACGCTGAGGCGGCGCGCGCCGACGGGCTGGTCAACGCGATCGTCGAAGCGTCGGCGCTGCAAGCTCATGCGCTCGCCAGGGCCAAAGCGCTCGCCGCCAAGCCGCGTCAGGCGCTGCTCGCGGCTCGCCGGCTGATTCGCGGCGATGACGCCGCGCTGATCGCGCGCATGGATGAAGAGGTGCGGCTGTTCGCCGCCGCGCTGAAATCGCCGGAAGCGCGCGCCGCCTTCGCCGCCTTTATGGCGAAAGGCAAAGCTTAAGCGCGTCTCAAGCGCGAACGCTTAGACCGCCGTGACCAGCTCGCCGGCCAAAGCTTTGGCGATCAGCGCGCGCGTTTCTTCGATCCCATAGAGCGCGATGAAGGAGCCGAGCCGCGGGCCGCGCGCTTCGCCGAGCAGCACGGCGTAGATCATATTGAAGAACTCGTTCGACACGCCCGGCCGCTCCGGCGTCGCGCCCTTGGCGTTGAGATCCTGATAGCGCGGGATCGGCCGCGCGATGTCATAGAGCGCGTGCTGGATGTCCTCGGCGCTGGCGCCTTGCGGCGTCGCGGCGAGCCTCGCCGACACCGCCGCCAGCGCGTCGCGCTCGACCTCGTCGGCCGCACGATAGCGCTTCTTCGGCGCGACGAAGTCGCGAAAGTAAGCGACCGCATAATGGACGAGCTTGTCGAGACGCGGATGGCTCTGCGGCGAGGCGCTCGGCGCATAGCGGCGCAGGAAGCCCCAGAGCACCGCGGGATTGTCGCTATTGGCGACCGCGGCGAGATTGAGCAGCATGGCGAAGGAGACCGTGGTCTGGCCCTCGGCGCCATTGGCCAGCGTTTCGGGCGCCGGCGGCGCGCCCGAATGGATGTGCCAGACCGGATTGCCGAGCCGCTCTTTCCATTCCTGGCGCGGATAGGCGTCGAGGAAGCCGAGATATTCGTCGACCGTACGCGGGATGACGTCGAAATAAAGCCGCTTGGCCGCCGAGGGCTTCTGAAACATGAATTGCGACAGGCTTTCCGGACTGGCGTAGGTCAGCCATTCGTCGATCGTCAGGCCATTGCCTTTCGATTTGGAAATCTTCTGTCCGTTCTCGTCGAGGAACAATTCGTAGTTGAAGCCCTCGGGCGGCGTGCCGCCGAGCGCCCGGACGATCTGCGACGAGAGCTTGACGGAGTCGATGAGATCCTTGCCGGCCATTTCGTAATCGACGCCAAGCGCGAACCAGCGCATCGCCCAGTCGGGTTTCCATTGCAGCTTGCAGGCGCCGCCCGTCACCGGCGTCTCGAAATCCTCGCCGGTCGCGGGATCGCTCCAGCGGATCGTTCCCTTGTCGACGTCATAGCCGGCGAGCGGAACCTGCATGACGATGCGGCTGCGCGGATGAATCGGCAGGAACGGCGAATAGGTGGCCGCGCGCTCCTCGCGCAGGGACGGCAGCATGATCTGCTGAACCGCGTCGAAGCGCCGCAGCATGTTGAGCAGCGCTGCATCGAAACGGCCCGACGTATAATATTCGGTCGAGGAGGCGAATTCGTAGTCAAAGCCGAAACTGTCGAGGAAGCGGCGCAGACGCGCATTGTTATGGGCGGCGAAACTCGGATATTCGCCGAACGGGTCGGGCACTTCGGTCAGCGGCTTGCCGAGATTGGCTTCCACCAAGGCGCGATTGGGGATGTTGTCGGGCGTCTTGCGCAGCCCGTCCATATCGTCGGAGAAAGCGAGGAGCCGCGTTTCGATCGCGTCGTCGGTCAGCACGCGAAAGGCGTGGCGCACCATCGAGGTGCGCGCCACCTCGCCGAAGGTGCCGATATGCGGCAGGCCCGACGGGCCATAGCCAGTCTCGAACAGCACGCGCTTCTGTCCGGTGCGCTTGACGCGCGCGACCAGCTTGCGCGCCTCCTCGAAGGGCCAGGCCTTGGAGTTTTCGGCGGCCTCGCTGAGGGCGGCGTCAGTCATCGAAAACAACGCCTCGGATAAACGCACGTCGCATGAAACCGCAAACCTCGGATCCTGTGGGAGCCGCGCTTCGCCGCAGCGGCGCAGCGCGAGGCGGGCACAGTAGGAAGACGGGCTCGCATGTCAATCGCTTAGCCCGCTTTGGCTTGTCCCGGCGCCCCCAACGCTGGGTCAGGGTAAATTCGGCTGCTCTCCGGGCTGGTCAAGGCGGCGAAGGCGGTCTTAACTCGGGCGCGAGGAGCGCTCGAAGATCATGGCCGACGTGAAATCCGCCTTTCAGTGGGACGATCCCTTCCTCTTCGGCGAGCAGCTCGCCGAAGAGGAGCGGATGGTCCAGGCGACGGCGCGCGACTATGCGCAGGAGAAGCTCGCGCCGCGGATCGTCGAAGCCTACGCCCGCGAAACGACCGATCCGTCGATCTTCGCCGAAATGGGCGCGCTCGGGCTGCTGGGCGCGACTGTGCCGGAAGAATATGGCGGCGCCGGCGCTTCCTACGTCGCCTATGGCCTGATCGCCCGCGAGATCGAGCGGGTCGACAGCGGCTATCGCTCGATGATGAGCGTGCAGTCGTCGCTCGTGATGTATCCGATCCTCGCCTATGGGACCGAGGCGCAGAAGCGCAAGTTCCTGCCGAGACTGGCCAAGGGCGAAGCGATCGGCTGCTTTGGCCTCACCGAAGCGGACGCCGGCTCCGATCCGGGCGCGATGCGCAGCCGCGCAACGGCGATCGCCGGCGGCTATCGGCTGACCGGGTCGAAGACCTGGATCTCCAATGCGCCAATCGCCGATGTCTTCGTCGTCTGGGCGAAATCCGACGCGCATGAGGGTGCGATCAAGGGCTTCGTACTCGAAAAGGGACTCGCGGGACTCTCGGCGCCAAAGATCGAAGGCAAGCTGTCGCTGCGCGCCTCCGTCACCGGCGAGATCGCGCTCGACAATGTCGAAGTGGGCGAGGACGCGCTCTTGCCCGGCGTCGCCGGCCTCAAGGGTCCGTTCGGCTGTCTCAATCGCGCCCGTTACGGCATCGCCTGGGGAACGATGGGCGCCGCCGAGGATTGCTGGATGCGCGCGCGCCGCTACGGGCTCGAGCGCAAGCAATTCGGGCGGCCGCTGGCGCAGACGCAGCTCTTTCAGAAGAAGCTCGCCGACATGCAGACCGAAATCGCGCTCGGCCTTCAGGCGGCGCTGCGCGTCGGACGCCTGTTCGACGAGGGCAAGGCTGCCGCCGAGATGATCTCGCTCATCAAGCGCAACAATTGCGGCAAGGCGCTCGACATCGCCCGGCTCGCCCGCGACATGCATGGCGGCAATGGCATTCACGGCGAATATCACGTCATGCGCCATCTCCAGAATCTCGAGACGGTCAACACCTATGAAGGCGCGCATGACATTCACGCGCTGATCCTCGGCCGCGCGATGACCGGCCTGCAGGCCTTCTTCTAAATGGCGACAAGGGCGATGACCGCAAAGCCGCTCGCCGGCGTTCGCGTGCTGGAGCTGGCGCGCATTCTTGCCGGGCCGTGGTGCGGCCAATTGCTCGCCGATCTCGGCGCCGAAGTGATCAAGATCGAACGCCCCGAAGTTGGCGACGACACGCGCGCCTGGGGACCGCCCTTCGTCGCCAACGCCAAGGGCGAGGCCTGGGGTTCGGCCTATTATCATGGCTGCAATCGCGGCAAGTCTTCGCTCGCGGTCGATTTCGAAAGCGAGGCCGGGCGCGCGACGATTGGCCGCTTGGCGGGCGAATGCGACGCGCTGATCGAGAATTTCAAAGTCGGTGGTTTGAAACGCTTCGGTCTTGACGCCGCGAGCCTGACCGCGCGTTTTCCGCGCCTCGTCTATTGTTCGATCTCCGGCTTCGGCCAGGACGGTCCGTACGCCGAGCGCGCCGGCTATGACTATGTCATCCAGGGCATGAGCGGGCTGATGGACATCACCGGCGAGCCCGGGCGGGAGCCGCAGAAGGTCGGCGTCGCGGTGGTCGATCTTTTCACCGGCGTCTACGCTTCGACCGCGATTCTGGCGGCGTTGCGCCGGCGCGATCAGAGCGGCGTCGGCGCGGTCATCGATCTCGCCTTGATGGATTGCGCGGTGGCGATGCTCGCCAATCAGGCGATGAATTATCTCGTCTCCGGCCACTCGCCGACCCGGCTCGGCAACGCCCATCCCAATATCGCGCCCTATCAGGTCTTCGCCGTCGCCGACGGCCATGTCGTCGTTGCGGTCGGCAATGATCTGCAGTTTGGCGCCCTCTGTCGCGCGATCGGGGCCGAGAGGATCGCCGCCGAGCCCGATTTCGCCACCAACCCGCGTCGCGTCGCCCATCGCGAGCGGCTCGTCGCCGCGCTCGCGCCGCTGCTCAAGGCGATGACGCGCGAAACGCTGCTCGCCAAGCTGGAGGCGGCTGGCGTGCCGGCCGGGCCGATCAACCGGATCGAGGATGTCTTCGCCGACCCGCAGGTGATCCATCGCGGCTTGCGGCTCGATCTCGTCGGCGAGGACGGCGCGCGTGTCGCCGGCGTCGCCTCGCCGATCGTCATCGACGGCGTGCGGATGTCGTCGGACAAGCCAAGCCCAGGGCTTGGGGAGGCGAATGTCTCCTCGGAGAGCGCGACGTGACTTATGTGCTGGCGATCGACCAAGGCACCACTTCGACCCGCGCGCTGCTCTTCTCGTCCGAATTGACGATCGTCGCGCAGGCGCAGCAGGAATTCGCGCAGCATTATCCCGCCTCCGGCTGGGTCGAGCACGATCCCAAGGATCTCTGGCGCAGCGCGCTGGCGACGGGGCGCGAGGCGTTGCGACGCGCCGGCGTCGCCGCTGCGGAGGTCGCGGCGATCGGCCTGACCAATCAGCGTGAGACCGCGCTGATCTGGGATAGAAAGACCGGCGAACCGATCCACAGAGCGATCGTCTGGCAGGACCGCCGCACGGCGGCGCAATGCGAGCAATTGCGCGGCGGGGGCCATGAGCCGCTGGTGACGGCGCGAACCGGTCTGCTGCTCGATCCCTATTTCTCCGCGACCAAGATCGCGTGGCTGCTCGATAACGTCGCTGGCGCGCGAGCGCGGGCCGAGCGCAGCGAACTCGCCTTCGGCACGGTCGACGCCTATCTGCTGTGGCGCCTCACCGGCGGCGTGGTTCACGCGACCGACGCCACCAACGCCAGCCGCACCCTGCTCTATGACATTCGCCGCAATGCCTGGGACGATGAATTGCTGGCGCTGTTCGGCGTTCCGCGCGCGCTGCTGCCGGAGGTTCGCGATTGCGCCGGCGATTTCGGCGTCGCGCTCGCCGAACATTTCGGCGCGCCGATTGCCATTCGCGGCGTCGCCGGCGATCAGCAGGCGGCGACCATCGGCCAGGCCTGTTTTGCGCCGGGCATGGCCAAGGCGACCTATGGCACCGGCGCCTTCGCGTTGCTCAACACCGGCAGAACGCCGATCGCTTCGCAGCATCGTCTGCTGACCACCATCGCCTATCGGCTGAACGGCGAGACGACTTACGCGCTCGAAGGCTCGATCTTCGTCGCCGGCGCGGCGGTGCAATGGCTGCGCGACGGGATCGGCGTGATCGGTTCGTCCAGCGAGGTTGGCGCGCTCGCCGCTGCCGCAGATCCGGCGCAGGCGGTCTATCTCGTGCCAGCTTTCGTCGGGCTCGGCGCGCCCTATTGGGACCCCGATTGCCGCGGCGCGCTCTATGGCCTGACGCGCGCCACCGGTCCCAAAGAGTTGGCGCGCGCCGCGCTCGACAGCGTCGCCTTTCAGACGCTCGACCTGATCGAGGCGATGCGCGCCGACGCGCCGCCTCATGCGGGCGAGACGGTGTTGCGGGTCGACGGCGGGATGTCGGCCTCCGACTGGGCGATGCAGCGCCTCGCCGATATTCTCGACGCGCCGGTCGACCGGCCGGCCGTCAAGGAGACGACGGCGCTGGGCGCCGCCTATCTCGCGGGCTTGGCTGTCGGGCTCTATCCGCCGCCCGATGAATTCGCCAGGAGCTGGCGACTGGAGCGCGCTTTCCGTCCGACGCTCGCAGGGGACGCGCGCGCGACGATGGTCGCCGGCTGGCGCGACGCGGTGTCGCGGACGCTGAGTGGGCGTCGGGCTTAAGCGCGTTCCGTCATTGCGAGCGGAGCGAAGCAATCCATCGGGATGTGTCGGGCGTCCAACCACTTGGATTGCTTCGTCGCTTCGCTCCTCGCAATGACGTGGCCCCGGACTCGACGGGCGGCGTCGACAGGAAACATCGCCTTGACAGCCCGCTCGGGCGCGCTCCATTTCGCCGCATGCCTTCGCTCTCGATCGTCGACATTATCGAACGTTTCCCGGACTTCCGCGTCGCGCTCGTCGTGGCCGAGGATCTCCGCATCCCTGCGTCGCGCAGCGCGGCGCTGGCGGGTGAGATCGCGGCGGCCGAAGAGGCCTGTCGCCAGACTTGGAGCGGAGCCGAGCTTTCCGCCATTCCCGGCGTCGCCGCCTGGCGCGCCGCTTACAAAGGCTTTGGCATCAAGCGCACCAGCTATCGCTCGTCGGTCGAACGGCTGATCAAGCGTGTGCTGGCCGGCGGCGCGCTGCCGGGAGTCAACGCGCTGGTCGACTTGTATAATCTCGTCTCGCTGACCAGCGCGCTCTGCCTCGGCTGCGACGATCTCGATTTGACGCAGGGCGATCTCGCCTTTCGCTTCTCGCGCGAGGGCGACACATTCATCGACATGGGCGCCGAAGCGGACGAGGACCCCAATGATCCGCCGAAACTCGGCGAAGTCGTCTATGCCGACGCGCGCCACGTGCTGTGCCGGCGCTGGAACTGGCGCCAGGACGCCCGCAGCGCCGTCTCGGCCAAGACGCGTCGCGTCGCTTTGACCGCGCAATCGAATGGCTTCGGCGACGTCGAGCGAGCCGCCGCCCATGTCGGCCGGCTGATCGAGCGCGAATGCGGCGGCAGTTGCCGCATCGTCACCGCTGGCCCGGCCCAGCCCGTCGTCGCCTTTTGAGGCGGCTTTTGCTTGCGTGGACGTCGAACTAGATATAAGTATATGTTTATGTCTAACGTCGCGCCCGCGATTGGTTTCGACGCCCTCCTCGCCAGCTTAGAAGCGGCGGGCGAGGTGACGCGACTGCGCTTGCTCGGCTTGCTCTGCGAAGCCGATCTGACGGTTTCCGAGCTGGTGGCAATCCTCGGCCAGTCGCAGCCGCGCGTCTCGCGCCATTTGAAGCTTTTGGTCGAAGCCGGCCTCGCCGAACGTCAGCGCGAGGGCGCCTGGGCTTTTTACCGGCTCGCCGACCGCGGCGGCGCATTGGCCCGCGCCCTGATCGCCCGCATCGATCCGGCCGATCCGACGCTGGCGGCCGACCGCGCCCGCCTCGCCATGGCGCGCGAAGCGCGGCGCAAGCAGGCGGCCGCCTATTTCGCCGATCGCGCCGGCGACTGGGACAAGATCCGCGCCCTTCACGCGCCCGAGGCCAAAGTTGAGGCGGCGATTCTTGAACTGGTCGGCGACAAGCCGCTGCGCGGTCTACTCGATCTCGGCACCGGCACGGCGCGGATGCTCGAATTGCTGGCGCCGCTGGCCGATCGCGCGGTCGGCGTCGATCAGAGCGCCGCCATGCTGGCGATCGCACGCGCCCATGTCGATCAGAGCGGCTTGCGCAATGTCCAGCTCCGTCAGGGCGACATTTACGCGCCCCCCGTCGAGCGCGACGCCTATGATTTCGTGATCATCCATCAGGTGCTGCATTTCCTCGACGATCCCGGCCGGGCGCTGGCCGAGGCGGCGCGCGCGCTCAGGCCCTCGGGACGGCTGCTGGTCGTCGATTTCGCCGCCCACGCGGAAGAATATTTGCGCGAGCAATATGCCCACCGCCGGCTCGGCTTCGCCGACGCCGAGATCGCCGGCTTTCTCGCCGAGGCCGGGTTGCAGGAACTCGCCGCCGAACATGTGGCGCCGGGCGCTGGCGAATCCGGCAAGCTGACGGTGGCGCTCTGGCTGGCGCGCGACCGGCGGATCATTGCCGACCAATTGCCGAAAACCGCGATGGAGATCGCCTGATGGCGGACGATCCGCTGCGACTGAGCCGATCGGGTTCGCCCGTTGGCGTCTCATTCGAATTTTCTCCGCCCAAGACGCCGGAGATGGAGACCCAGCTTTGGGAAGCGATTGATCGGCTGGCGCCGCTCGAACCGCGTTTCGTCTCGGTCACTTATGGCGCGGGCGGCTCGACGCGCGAGCGCACGCACGCGACCGTCTCGCGGCTGGTTAAGGAAACGCGTCTGAAGCCGGCCGCGCATCTCACCTGCGTCGGCGCCAGCAAGGCGGAGATTGGCGCCGTGGTGCGCGGCTATTCCGATACGGGCGTGCGTCATATCGTCGCGCTGCGCGGCGACCCGCCGGGCGGCATCGATATGCCCTATGTCGCGCCGCCCGACGGCTACCAGACAACCGAAAGCCTGGTCGCGGCGATCAAGGCCTCCGGCGATTTCCAAGTGTCGGTCTCGGCGTGGCCGGAAAAACATCCTCAGAGCCCGAATCTGCGGCATGACATTGACGCGCTCAAGCGCAAGATCGATGCCGGCGCCGATCGCGCGATTACGCAATTCTTCTTCGACAATGACGTCTATTTCCGCTTTTTGGACGTCGCGGCCGCCGCTGGAATCTCCATCCCGATTCTGCCGGGAATCGTGCCGGTGCTCAATTTCAAACAGATCGCCAATTTTGCGCGCAAGGCCGGCGCGAGCGTGCCGAGCTGGCTCGCCGATCGTTTCGCCGGACTGGAGGACGACCCAGCGACCCGCAAGCTCGTTGCGGCGGCGGTCTGCGCCGAGCAGGTGCTCGACCTCATCGACCGCGGCGTCGATCATCTGCATTTCTACACGATGAACCGCGCCGACCTCGTCTTCGCGATCTGCCATCTGATCGGATTGCGCGCTAAGCCGGCGCTGGCGGAAGCGGCGACGGCTTCCGCGTGACGACGATCTAGCGCTGGGTAACCGGCAGCATGCGCGTCAGCGTGCGGTCGCGCAAAATCCAATGATGGAAGAGCGCCGCGCCGGCATGGCCGATCGCCATGACGCAGAGCGCGTCGCCGGCGAATTGATGGATGGGAACCAACTGGCCGACCAAGTCGCGGTCGAAGGCCCAAGGCGAGGGAATCGCCAAGAGTCCGAACAGCGGCAAAGCCTGGCCGCGTGCGAATTGCAGCACGATCCCCAGCAGCGGCGTCGCGATCAGAAGGACATAGAGGAGAATATGGCCGGCCTTGGCGGCGTAGCCGATCCAGGGTTCGAAACGCGGCGCGACGACTGCCGGCGGCGGCGGGTCCAAGGCGCGCCAGGCGAGTCGAAAGACCAGCAGCAACAGCACGCCAAGGCCGAGCGTCATGTGAATGAAGAGATCGGTGTCGCGCGGCGCGCCACGCGGCGCGAGATTGCGGAACATGCCGAGCGGCCAGGCGAGGAAGACGCAAAGCGCGGTCGCCCAATGGGCGAAACGCGCGGCGGCGCCATAGGCTTGCGAGTCATTGCGCATCGGCATCGGGATCAACTTTCCTGTCAGGCGGATTTGAGCGCTTCGAGCAAGGCTTTCAACGTGGCGAGCGTCGAAGCATCCGCTTCGCCATCGACCCGCACGGGTCGAAAATGGCGCTGAAAGGCGGTCACCACCGCGCGAGTGGGCGCATCGTAAACGCCGGTCAGTTCGACCCCATAGCCATAGAGCGCGAGCATCGCCTGCAGGGCGCGCACCGGAGGCCCTTGCTCGCCATGTCGATAGAGCGATCCGCCCTCGATCGGCGCCGGCGTGACCCAATGGCCGACGCCGGCCTGCGCCAACATGCCCCAGGGGAAGGCCTCGCCGGGATCGCGCTTGCGCGCGGGCGCGATGTCGGAATGGGCGAGAATGCGCTCGGGGCGGATGGCGCGGCGCGCCGAAATGTCGCGCGCCAGCGCGATCGTCGCCGCGATCTGCGGGGCCGGAAAGGGCGGCGATCCGCCATCATGGCCGGGATTGGCGATCTCGACGCCGATCGAGGCCGAGTTGAGGTCGGAAAGCCCGCCCCAGACGCCGACGCCGGCGTGCCAGGCGCGCTTGTCCTCGGCGACCATCTGGACGATCTCGCCATTCTCGCGGATCAGATAATGCGCCGAGACCTGCGAAGCCGGGTCGGTGAGCAAGGCCAGCGCGCCTTCGGCGGTCGGCATGCCGGTGTAATGAAGGATGAGGCAATCGGGCCGCAGCGGCTCGCGCCGCTCGCCGAAATTGGGCGAGGGCGCGATTCGCGCAACCAGCGACGCGTCAGGAGCGAAACCGTCGATCATCGTCGCCCGCGCCGCTCCGCTTTGGCGGAAAGGACTGTCCGTCGATTTCAGTACCAGCTGCGGCAGACGCGATTGCCGTAATAATCATAGTACCATTCCGCGCAGCGATAGCCGGGACCCGGACCGGGGGCAGGCCCAGGGCCCGGACCATAATAGGGACCGGGCGGCGTGGAGGCGGAGCCGACGATGGCGCCGGTGGTCGCGCCAGCGGCGGCGCCAACCAGCGCGCCGCCGGGCCGGCCAGTCAACAAGCCGCCGAGAACTGCGCCCGTCGCGCCGCCGAGCAGCGCGCCATTGGCGGCATTCTGTTGCTGGGGCGTATCGCATCCGGCAAGCGGCGCAGCGGCGAGGCCCGCCAGCAAAAGAACCATGACTGTCTTCATCACGCCGGTCTCCTGTTCGCCAATGCCGCGGTCGCCGTCGATTCGATGGCCTATGCGGCCGCTCTATGGCCCAATCCAGGCGAAAGTTTAGCACGAGGCCAAGACGCCTGACTTAACCACCATCATCGCAAAGATTCCTTTCCCAATCGTCGCGCGCTTGACCGCGCGCCCGCCGCGCGCATAGTCCCTGCCGCCAGCCGGCCGGACGGCCGTCGCCTGCGGATTTCCGCTGGCGGAGGAAAGTCCGGGCTCCATGCGGACACGGCGCCGGATAACGTCCGGCGGGGGCGACCCTAGGGACAGCGCCACAGAAAGCAGACCGCCGGCCGCGAGGCCGGCACGGGTGAAAGGGTGCGGTAAAAGCGCACCGCGCCGGCGGCAACGTCGGCGGCATGGCAAGCCCCGCCGGGAGCAAAACCGAATAGGAGCGATGCGCGCCGCCGCAAGGCGTCGCGGGGCCTGTCCGCCGGCCTTGTCGCTCGGGTTGGTTGCTTGAGGCGTCCGGCGACGGGCGCCCCAGAGGAATGGTCGTCACGTCGGGAGCTCGCGCTCCCGGCCATACAGAACCCGGCTTACAGGCCGGCTGGCTCTCGCTTCCCGCAGGCTTTCGCCGGCGGGAAGCGGCCATTCCGCTTTTCACATCTCCGGCCACCGCGTATGGATGCGGCTCGATTTTGGAAAGGACCGCCGACATGTTGCACGCCCATTCCGTCGTCGCCGCCGGCGATTGGCCGGGCGAGCCGGCCGATACGGTGGTGCTTGATTATGACGAGCGCTATCGGCGGCGCGTCGCGATGACCGGCGTGCGCGGGTTGAACTTTCTGCTCGACCTGCCCGAAGCAGTGATGCTGCGCGCCGGCGACGGGCTCAAGCTCGAGGACGGGCGCATCGTCGAGGTCGTCGCCGCGCCGGAAGCGCTGGTCGAAATCCGCGCCGCCGACGCAGCCGCGCTGACCCGCATCGCCTGGCATCTCGGCAATCGTCATCTGCCCACCGAATTGACGCGCAAAAGCCTGCGCATCCGTCGCGATTCCGTCATCGAGGATATGGCGCGCGGCCTCGGCGGCGCGGTCATCGCGATCGAAGCTCCGTTCAACCCGGAGGGCGGCGCCTATGTGCGCGCCGTAGCCGCGGCGCATGATCATGGTCACGCGCATCACGATCACGATCACGGTCATGCCCATCATGACCACGATCATCATCACGGACATGGTCACGATCACGACCATGACCACTGAGGCCGGCGAAGCCTGGCGCGAGGCGCCGTTGCTGCTCTGGCTTTCGCCCGCGTTTCCGGTCGGCGCCTACGCCTATTCGCATGGGATCGAATGGGCCCATGAAGCCGGCGACGTGACGGACGCGGCCTCGCTCGCCGCCTGGCTCGCCGATCTCGCCCGCTTCGGCGCCCCGCGCCTCGATGTAACGCTGTTCGTTCTCGCTTATCGCGCCGCCGCCGCGGCGGACTGGGACGGGCTCGAAGAGGTCAACGCTTTCGCGCTGGCGCTCGCCGGCTCGGCCGAACGGCGGCTGGAGACGACGGCGCAGGGCGCGGCCTTTCGCCTCGCCGTTCGCGCTGCATGGGACAGCGAGGCCCTGGCGCATGCGCCGCGACGAGAGGGCGAACCGGTCGCCTATCCGGTCGCTGTCGCCGCCGCGGCGGCCGGCTGCGGCATGGCGCTTGCCCGCGCCGCGGAAGCCTTTGTCGTGGCGCAATTCGCCAATCTCGTCTCCGCCGCGACGCGGCTCGGCGTCGTCGGCCAGACCGATGGCTTAAGAATTCTGTCAGGCCTCATGCCCGAGCTCGCAACGCTGGCGCGCCAGGCCCATGACGCGACGCTCGACGATCTCGGCGCCTGCGCCTTTCGCTCCGACATCGCGGCGATGCGCCACGAAACACAATATTCGCGGCTGTTTCGTTCATGATCGCCGCGCTTGGCTACGCGCTCGCGCTGCTTCTCACCGCCATTGCGGCGGCGCATTTCTACTGGGCCTTCGGCGGCTTCTGGCCGGCGGGCGACGAGATGGGTCTGGTCAATATGGTCGTCGGCGCCAAGGACGCGAAATCGGCGCCGTCCGGGCGGCTGACCATCGTCGTGGCGACCGCGATCGAAGCGGCCGGGCTTGTCGCCGTCTTGCTCACCGCGCCCTTCGACGGTCTGTTCGGCGCGCTGGTCGCTTTGGCTGGCGCGGCGCTTTGTCTGATCTTCCTTATGCGTTTCGCCTTCGGCTATTTGCCGTTCTGGCGGCGACGATTCAGCCGGCAGCCTTTTGCGCGGCTCGACAGGCTCATCTATTCCCCGCTCTGCCTGACAATTGCGATGGGCTTCGCGGTTCTGGTCTTTGAGAGGCATTGATCGTCATGGCGACATCGGGCGTTGGACCTTTGCGCGTCGGCATCGGCGGCCCGGTGGGCTCCGGCAAGACGGCGCTGATGGAGCAATTGTGCAAGCGACTCGCCGGCGTTTTCGACATCGCGGCGATCACCAATGACATCTACACCAAGGAGGACGCGCGCATCCTCGTCGAAGCCGGCGCCTTGCCGGCCGAGCGAATCATGGGGGTCGAGACCGGCGGCTGCCCCCATACCGCCATTCGCGAGGACGCCTCGATCAATCTCGCGGCGATCGACGACATGCGCCGCCGCTTTCCCGCGCTCGATCTCATTCTGGTCGAATCGGGCGGCGACAATCTCGCCGCGACTTTCTCGCCCGAACTCGCCGATCTGACGATCTATGTGATCGATGTCGCCGGCGGCGAGAAGATTCCGCGCAAAGGCGGACCGGGCGTCACCCGCTCCGATCTTCTTGTCATAAACAAGATCGATCTTGCGCCCCATGTCGGCGCGTCGCTCGAAGTCATGGCGCGCGATGCGGCGCTGATGCGCAAAAGTCGCCCCTTCGTCATGGCCAATATGAAGACCGGCGAAGGCGTCGAGGCGGTCATCGCCTTCATTCGCGAAAAGGGCGGTCTCGAATCGCATCGCTGACCCCAAGGCGAAACCGCATGGCGAGGCTTCGATGGCTTGAATTGCCGTCGCGGCAAGACTAGAAAGCGCGTCCCGGGTCGCTTCGAGTCGAGAGCCGGCTTTGAATTCTTCGCGATTGCGGTCGGCGCCAAAGCGAGAGAGACAGCTTTACATGCGAATTTCGTTGGTCGTCGGCGCGCTTGTCTTGGGCGCGCTCTGTTGGGGAACCGCTCTCGCCTATGATTCGAACCCGCCGCCTGCCGCGCCCGCAATGACTCCATCCGCCGAGCCGGATATGGACGCTGCCGCCCGAGCGGCGAAATCCGACGAATGCTACAAGCGGGCCGACGCAAAGGGTCTGCATTTCAAGGATCGGAAAGATTTTCATCGCGAATGCATGAAGCGGCCGTGAGCGACGCCGGGCCGCCAGCATCGTTCGGCGCGAGCGCGCGCATGGCGGATCGACATGTCTGATCTTCCGCAAATCGCCGGCGATGACGAACGCCTGGCGAGTTTCTCGACGGTTCGCGATCTCTTTCGTTACGCGGTCAGCCGCTTCAACGCCGCCGGCCTCGCCTATGGCCATGGCGCGAACAATGCGATCGACGAAGCCGCCTTTATCGTTCTCGAAGGCCTGAACCTGCCGATCGACGCGCTCGATCCCTTTCTCGATGCGTGTCTCGCCCGGGCCGAGCGGGCGCGTCTGCTCAGTCTCATCGAAGCGCGCGTCGCGACGCGCAAACCGGCGGCCTATCTCCTCAACCGCGCCTATATCCAGGACGTGCCCTTCTATGTCGACGAGCGCGTCATCGTGCCGCGCAGCTTCATCGGCGAATTGCTATTTCACGGCCTTGTCGGCGAGGCGGCCCCGATCGCGGCGCCCGAGGCGATCGCCAGCGTGCTCGATCTCTGCACCGGCGGCGGGTCGCTGGCGATTCTCGCGGCGCGGATTTTCGAAGCGGCGCGCGTCGACGCAGTTGAAATATCCGCCGAGGCGCTGGAGGTTGCGCGCCGCAATATTCAGGAACATGGCCTCGCCGATCGCGTGACCCTCATTCAGGGCGATCTCTTCGCCCCGCTCGGCGCGAAGCGCTACGATCTCATCCTCGCCAATCCGCCTTATGTCGACGCGGCTTCGCTTGCCGATTTTCCACCCGAATATGCCGCCGAACCGCGGCTCGCCCACGCCGGCGGCGAGGATGGGCTCGACATTGCGCGGCGCATTCTCGCCGGCGCGAGCGATCATCTGACGCGCGAGGGCATATTGGTGTGCGAGGTCGGTCGCGGCCGCGCTAAGCTTGAGGCGGAATTTCCCGATCTGCCGCTCGTCTGGCTCGACACTGAGGAGAGCGAGGCGCAGGGCGAGGTGTTCGTGCTGAACGCCGCCGATCTGGCGCCGCGCGGCAAACGCAAAACGCGGCGCTAGTCGCCCGCCTCGATTTGCGCCAAACTCAAGCGCAGATTGGCCTTTCTGGGAGGACAGAATGGCGCCCCTCATTGCGATCGGCGTTCTTTGGCTCGTTTGGATCCTGTTCTGGATCGCGATGGCCTCCTGGGCCGCTCCGGCGGAAAAGCGAACGACGGCGGGCGAGGCCGCGCTCTATCGGCTCGCGACCACCATCGGCGCCATCGTGCTTGCGGTCGGCGATCTGGTGGACGGCGGTCCGCTCTGGCGCCTCGGCGCGCTTGGCCAATGGGCCCTGTTCGCGGCGGCGGTGCTCGGGCTCGCTTTCACCGTCTGGGCGCGTCTCTATCTCGGCCGGCTATGGTCGAGTTCGGTGACCCGCAAGGCCGATCATCACGTTGTCGACACCGGCCCTTACGCATTCGTGCGTCATCCGATCTACACCGGCCTGATCGCCGCGCTCTGTGCGACCGCGCTCCTGAAAGCCTCGCCGCTGGGCTTCGTCGGCGTCGCCCTGATGACGTGGGGGTTTTGGCTCAAGGCCAGACTCGAAGAGCGTTTCCTGAGCGAGCAACTCGGCGTCGAGGCCTATGGCGCCTATCGCCGCAAAGTCCCAATGCTGATTCCATTCGGGCCGCGTTCGCCCTGAATGGCGCGGGCCTCCGCGCCACGCTATTCGGCCGCTTCGCGCATCGCCGCGCGCATGACGGCGCGGAAATCGTCGATGCACACCAGTTTCCCGGCCCGCTCGACATGCCAGAAGGTCCAGCCGTTGCAGGCGGGCAGCCCCTGCGCCAGCGCGCCGATTTTATGAATCGAGCCGATCGCCGGGCCCAGCGTCAAGGCGCCGTCGACGCGCGCCATGGCGCGATGACGGCCGGCGCCGTCGTGCAGCGTCTCGCCCGGCTTGACGAGACCGGCTTCGACGACGCTGAGGAAAGGAACGCGTGGTTCGCTGCGCCGGGTCGGAGCGGTGGCGACCGCCTCGGGGGCGAAAGCCTCGACCGCGTCGATGCGCGCCCGCGCCGCAGCGGCGTAGCCAGCGTCGCGCTCCAGGCCGATGAAATGGCGGCGCAGACGCCGCGCCGCGGCGCCCGTCGTGCCCGAGCCGAAGAACGGATCAAGCACCAGATCGCCGGCATTGGTGGCGGCCACCAGCAGGCGCTGCAATAGCGCCTCCGGCTTCTGGGTCGGATGGGCCTTGCGCCCGTTAGCGTCTTTCAACCGCTCCGCGCCGGTGCAGATCGGCAGGAACCAGTCGGAGCGCGCCTGGGTGTCTTCGTTGCCGGCCTTCAGCGCTTCGTAATTGAAGGTGTAGCCCTTGGCCTCGGCGCTGCGCGCCGCCCAGATCATCGTCTCATGGGCGTTGGTGAAACGGCGGCCGCGGAAATTCGGCATCGGATTGGCTTTGCGCCAGACGATGTCGTTGAGGATCCAGAAGCCGAGATCCTGCAGGATCGCGCCGACGCGGAAAATATTGTGATAGGAGCCGATGACGACGATGGTCGCATCAGGCTTCATCGCGCGGCGCGCGCCGGCGAGCCAGGCGCGGGTGAAGGAATCATAGACGCCAAAATCGGCGAATTTGTCCCAGTCGTCGTCAACCGCGTCGACGACGCTCTGGTCGGGGCGCGACAGCGCGCCTTCGAGCTGAAGATTATAGGGCGGGTCGGCGAAGACGAAATCGACGCAAGCTTCGGGCAATCTTGCCAGTTCATCAATGCAGTCGCCGACAATGATCGCGTCGCGCGGCGGCTCGCCCTTGGCAATTCTGTCCTTGGCAAGCGTGGCGGGGCGCCGCGCCTCATTGCGTCCAGTACGCAGAACCTGAAGCTGGACGGGAAGGCGGGTCGCCCCGGCACGCGAACCACGCATTACGCAACTCACTAGACTGCGCGGCGAACCACAGAGCGCCGACAATCGCGATAGTGAGCATTTTAGGTAAAAGCCGCGTTAGGCCCGCACTCGCCCCCCTGTCTCGTTTCTGCACGGTTCCGGGCGGCCGAGAATCTTTATGAAATCAACGATTTTGAAAGGGTTCCGCGTCTCCCGCGGAAACGCTTCGCTCACCATCGAAAAGCCCCTTCGGCTTAAAGGAGCGCCGGTGCAGCGAGCACGGCCCGAGCCGCGCCAGCGCCGCGATATGGGCGCGCGTCCCATAGCCGGCGTGACGCGCGAAGCCATAGCCGGGATGGACGGCGTCGAGGCGAATCATCAAGGCGTCACGCGCCACTTTGGCGACGATCGACGCGGCGGCGATCGACAACGACTGGCCGTCGCCCTTGACGATCGCCCGCGATTGACAGCGCAAGCCCGGCGGAATGTCGCGCCCGTCGATCAGCGCGTAATCGGCTCTGAGGCTGAGCGCGTGAACCGCGCGCGCCATCGCCCGCAAGGTTGCGCCGCGGATATTATAGGCGTCGATCTCCTCGACGCTGCCGAAAACGATCGTGACCGCGAGCGCTTTGACGTAGATGATCTCCGCTAGCGCCTCGCGCCGCGACGCGCTCAGCGCCTTGGAATCATCGAGCCCTTCGGGCAGATCGTCGGGATCGAGAATCACCGCGCCGACGCCGACCGGTCCGGCGAGCGGGCCGCGGCCGACTTCGTCGACGCCAACCACATAGCGACGCCCGTCGGCGATCAGCGCCCGCTCAAAATCGAAATGCGGCGCGCCCATCGCGCTCAGCCCAGCGGGCCCTTGGCGAGCAGGCCAAGGTCAAAGGCCAGGGCGTCGGCGAGCAATTCGATGAAAGCCGCGACGCCATGCTCGGCGCAGGCTTCGCCGCGCGCGGCGGTCGCGTTGGCGGCGTCGCCGACTGCGCCCTCGCTATTCAGATCGCTCGCCATCCAGGCGAAGCCGTGAGGGGGCGAAGCGCGCAGGCGCTTGAATTGGCGCGCCATCGCTTCGTCGGCGCTGACGAAATTACGCGCCTTGTCCATCTTCACCGCTTCCGGCCGGAAGGCGAGCATCAAAGACGTCTCGGCGTCGCCGCCATGGACGCCGAAGGCGCGCTCGCGTTCGGAGAAGGCGCCGGCGGGATAGCCGAGGCGGCGCCAGCTCGCATGGATCGCCAGCATCGAGAAGCGCGCGCGCAGCGCCAGACCGGCCGCGTCGATCGCTGGGTTGTTGCCGCCATGGGCGTTAATGAAGACGAGCTTGCGGCAGCCGGCGCGGGCGACGCCGGCGCCGACCTCGGTCAGGACGCGGGTCAGCGTCTCGATCGGCAGGGTCAAAGTCCCGGGATAGTCGCCATGCTCGTCGGAAGCGCCGATCGTCTGCGGCGGCAGGACGAGCACCGGCCAGTCGGCAGGAATGCGCGCGATCGCGCGCTGCAAATAGCCCTCATTGATATAGGCGTCGACGCCGACTGGCAGATGGGGCCCGTGCTGCTCGATCGCGCCGACTGGCAGCACCGCGACCGCAGCGCGCATGTCGGCGGCGGCGAAATCGCGCCACGACATGTCGGCCCAATATTTGGTCGGAAGCATGGGACTCCCAGCAAAGCGCAGACGGCTCTAGACCGGCCGACGACGCGAGGCAAGACGGCGAAGCGAGTCTCTCAGGGCTCCAGCGCCGCGTCGAGCAGCCGCGCCAGCGCTTCCGGCTCGCGCGGAAAGCCGGCGCGAATCCAGAGCGCCTGAAATGTCTTGAGCGTCGCGCCGATGCGCTGGCCGTGAGTCAGGCCGCGCGCCATGAGATCGGCCCCGCTGAAGGGCAGCGTCAATTCCTCTGCCCCGGCGAGAAACGCAGAGGCGCGGGCGAAGCGCCGGTCTTCCGGGCTCGCGCCGCTGTCGGCTTGGGCGAGCGTCAGCGCGTCGAGCGCGCCGCGCCGGCGCCGCTCGAACATCAGCCGTTTCAGCCCGCTCAAGGGCGGCGGAGCGTCGAGCCCGTGCAGGTCGCTCAAGCCGCGCGCCAGCACGCTCAGCCGGTCGAACTCAGCGTTGGAGAGACGCAGCCGTTCGCGCAGCCGCTCGGCGTCTTCTTCGATGAGGACCGCCAGCGCCGCGAGCCGCAGCAGCGGGTCCGCCGCCTCGCCGCGCGCCGCTTCAATTGCGGCGAGCCGGGCGAAACGCGCCCCATCGGCTTGGCCGGCAAAGATTGGATTGAGCAGACCCGCCTCGCAGATTCGCGCCACGACTTCGGCGGCGCGCGGCGCGGCGAAGAGTTTCAGGAGTTCGGCGCGCACTCTTTCCCGCGACAGGATCGCCATTCCCTCGCGCTCGCCAATCGCCGCCTGCAACCCGTCGGCGTCGAGCGCGCCTTCACCGTAACGCGCCGAAAAACGGAAGAAGCGCAAAATGCGCAGATAATCCTCGCGGATGCGCTGACGCGGCTCGCCGATGAAGCGCACCCGGCGATCGGCCAGATCGGCGAGGCCGCCAACATAATCATGCGCCACGCCGTCGCGGGTCAGCGACAGCGCGTTAATGGTGAAGTCGCGCCTCAGCGCATCCTCGCGAAAATCGCGGCCGAAGACGACCTTGGCGTGACGCCCGTCGGTGTCGATGTCGCGCCTGAGCGTCGTCACCTCAATCGGCTTGCCCTCGACGATCACCGTCACGGTGCCATGGGCGAGGCCGGTCGGCGCGACATGGAAGCCGGCGGCGGCGGCGCGCCGCATCACGACGTCGGGCAGGGCGGTGGTGGCGAGATCGAAATCGCCGGCGCGCGCGCCCAGCGCCAGATCGCGCACCGCGCCGCCGACCAGCCGCGTTTCCTCGCCTTCGCCGTCAAGCGCGCGCAACGCGCGGGCGAGCCGGCCGGCCTCCAGCACCCGCCGGTCGACGAGGCGGCCGTCCCTAAGACCAGGCAGGCCGTTCATTCGATATGTCCGGGCACGAGCACGCCATTGACGACATGGGCGGGAACATAGACGCCCTGGCCGCGCGGGGCGAACAGCGAGGCGCCGGCGAGGCTTAACAAGGCGGCGGCGAGACCAGCGGCGATCAGCGCCGCCACCCGGCTGCGCGTCCAATGTTCGAGCGCCAGCGGCCAGCGCGCGCGCAACGCGAGATAGATCGCGAAGACGGCGAAGGGAAGGAGAAAAAGGCCGAGCGACTCAGCGAGGGAGCGCAACATCAGGTGAAAAGTTTCTCGTAGAGATTGCGCAGGATGCCAGCGGTGATGCCCCAAATATACCGCTCGCCGTACGGCATTGCGTAGAATTTTCGCGGGCGGCCGCGCCAGATCCGTTCTTCGAGCCGGTGATTGGCTTCATCCATCAGAAAGGCGAAAGGCGTCTCGAAAGTCTCGGCGACTTCGCCCGGGCTCAGCCTCAGGGCGAAACCCGGGTCGATCAACGCCACCAGCGGCGCGACATGATAGCCGGTGCCGGTCAGATAGGGGTCGAGCCAGCCAAGCGGCTCGATGAATCGCGCCTCGAGGCCGATCTCCTCCCTCGCTTCGCGCAACGCCGTTTCGCCCGGTTTTTCGTCGCGGTCGATGGTTCCGCCGGGGAAGGCGATCTGGCCGGAATGATTGCGCAAATCGGCGGCGCGCAGGGTTAATAGCATCGTCAGACCTTCGGCGCGGGCAATTATGGGGGCCAGCACCGCCGCTGGGCGGGCGGCGGCGATCAATTGCGCGTCAACCTCATGGCCGGCGATCGCATGGTCGCCACTCAGCGCCTCGGCCGAAAGTTCGGCCCTCAGTCTGGTGCGCGCGAGCGCGCGCAGGCCGTCCGGGGTGAGTTCGCGCGGGGAAATGGCGCTCACTGATCGATGAAGGCCCGGCCGGGCCGGCCGGGGATCTGGGCCGTCGCCGCCACAATCTCGCGCTTGTTTATGGGCAAGAACGTCACCCGTATGTTACGCCTCGGCCTCGCCGGCGCGCCGGGTAATCCTAGTGCGCGAGCCGGTCAAAGGCCAATTCGCCTCGTCGCGGCCGATCGCGGCCGATCCAGGGAGCCTCAATGACCGTCGCCGATTTCGACGCCAGCGTCGTCAAGACCGCCGAAGCGACCCTGGCGCGCGTTTCCGCGGCCCGCGAGGCGATTGGCGCGGTGATTTTCGGTCAGGAGCGGGTGGTCGAACAGGCGCTGGTCACGCTGCTGGCCGGCGGTCACGGCCTGTTGATCGGCGTGCCCGGTCTCGCCAAGACCAAGCTGGTCGAGACGCTCGGCGTCGTCATGGGGCTCGACGCGCTGAGGGTGCAATTCACGCCCGATCTGATGCCCTCCGACATTCTCGGCGCCGAGGTGATGGAGGAAGGCGCCGACCGTTCGCGCAGCTTCCGCTTCATTCGCGGACCGATTTTCGCGCAATTGCTGATGGCCGACGAGATCAATCGCGCCAGCCCGCGCACCCAGTCGGCGCTGTTGCAGGCGATGCAGGAACATCATGTCACCGTCGCCGGGGTACGGCACGATCTTCCCGTCCCCTTTCATGTTCTGGCGACGCAGAATCCGCTGGAGCAGGAAGGCGCCTATCCCCTGCCGGAGGCGCAGCTCGACCGCTTCCTCATGCAGATCGACGTCGGCTATCCCGACCGCGTCGCCGAGCGCCGCATTCTGATCGAGACCACCGGCGACAGCGAAGCGAAAGCAAAGCCGGCGATGACCGCCGCCGATCTGATGGCGGCGCAGCGCCTGGTGCGTCGGGCGCCGATCGGCGAAAGCGTGGTCGAAGCGATACTCGATCTCGTCCGCGCCGCGCGGCCCGGCGAGGGCGACCCCGAACTCACTCGTCCGATCGCCTGGGGACCGGGGCCACGCGCGGCTCAGGCGCTGATGCTCGCCTGCCGCGCCCGCGCCCTGGTCGACGGCCGGCTGGCGCCCTCGCGCGACGATGTCGTCGCGCTCGCCGAGCCCGTGCTCAAGCATCGTATGGCGCTGAGCTATGCGGCGCGCGCCGAAGGCGAGACCGTTCCCGGCGTCGTCGCCCGGCTCGTCGCCAAGACTCTGGGCTGACGCGCGTGGCGCAAGCGCAACCGGAGCGCCGCATTCGTCAGGAGGCGACGTCGCTCGCCCAGCGATTGCCGGGCCTCGTTGTCGCCGCGCGCCAGGTCGCTCATACGCTACTGCATGGCGTTCACGGCCGCCGGCAGTCGGGGCCGGGCGAGAGTTTCTGGCAGTTTCGTCCTTTCATCTCGGGCGAGCCGGCGGCGCGCGTCGACTGGCGCCGTTCGGCGCGCGAGAATCGCGCCTTCGTGCGCGAGCGCGAATGGGAAGCCTCACATATTGTCTGGATCTGGTTCGACCGCTCGCCTTCGATGGCTTTCGCCTCCGATCTCGCGCCCGTCGCCAAGATCGATCGCGCCGCGGTGCTGGCGCTGGCGCTGGCCGAGATCGCCGTGCGCGGCGGCGAACGCGCCGGGCTCATCGGCCTGACGCCGCCGCTCGCCAGCCGCGACGTCATCGAACGTTTCGCCGAGGCGCTTGCCGCCAATGAGAGACTGCATGGCGCCTCCGGCCCCCTGCCGCCCGTCGCGCTGGTCAAGGCGCGCTCGCGCGCCGTGCTCATCGGCGATTTTCTCGAGCCCGCGCCGGCGGTCGTCGAGTCGATTTCAGCCTTCGCCGCGCGCGGCGCGGAGGGACAGGTTCTCATGATCGCCGATCCGATCGAGGAGACCTTTCCCTTCGTCGGCCATACCGAATTCCTCGCCGCCGCCGGCGCCGACCGCTTGCGAGCGCCGCGCGCCCAGAGCCTGCGCGCCGATTATCTGGCGCGTCTTTCGGCTCATCGCGAGATGATCCGCGCCGCCTGCGCGACGCGCGGCTGGGGCTTCGCGCTGCATCGCACCGATCAGTCGGCGAGCCAGGCCCTGTTGTCGCTGCGCGCTCGTCTCGCCGGTCCTGAGCCGATCTCCGCTGCGCGGAGCGCCTAGCGATGCTCGGCTTGCCGCTCGTCTTCGCCGCGCCGGCCGCGCTCGCCGCCCTCGCCCTTCTCGCGGCGCTTTATCTCTTCTTGCGCGTGACGCCGCCGCGCCCGCGCGAAGTCGTGTTTCCGCCGCTGCGTCTGCTGATCGGGCTCGACCGCAAGGACACGACGCCGGCGCACACCCCCTGGCCGCTGCTGCTGCTGCGCATCCTTGTCGCCGGCCTGGTCGTGCTGGCGATGGCGGGGCCGGTGTGGAATGCGCTGCCCTCGGCGAACGACCGGGCGCTGCTGCTGATCCTCGACGACGGTTGGGCGGCTGCGCCGGCCTGGCAGCGGCGCGTCGCCTTCGCCCAGGCCGCGCTGGACGGCGCAGCGCGCTCGGGCCGGCTTGTCGCCCTGGCGCCGGCCTCGCATGGCGGCCTCGAATTGAGCGCGCTCGACGGGCGGCGCGCCGAGGACGCGTTGCGCGCGCTGGCGCCGGTTCCTTATGCGCCGTCGCATATGGCGACGCTGCCGCCGATCGCGCGCTTTCTCGCCGCCAATGCGCGCGCCGACGTGGTCTGGATCGCCGACGGCGTCGAACTCGGCGACACAAACGCCTTCGCGCGCGCGCTCGGCGAGGCGGTTGAGGGTCATTCTCTCAATGTCGTTCTCGACCGCGCGCCGCCGCTTGCGCTGTCGGGCGCCGACAATCTCTCCGGCGCGCTCGTCGCGCATCTTGTCCGCGCTGGCCTCGCGGCGCGCAAGATCGGCCTCGTGCGCGCGCTGGACGCTCAAGGGCGCCTGATCGGCGACGCGCCCTTCGACTTCGCCGCAGCCAGTGCGATCGACGCCAAGTTCGAACTGCCGGTCGAACTGCGCAACCAGATCAATCGCCTCGTCATTGTCGACGAGCCTTCCGCGGGCGCGACCTGGCTGACCGACGAACGCTCCCGCCGTCGTCGTGTCGCGCTGCTGTCGGGCGCCAGCGCCGATGTCGCACAGCCTTTGCTGTCGCCCGCCTACTATCTCAAACGGGCGCTCGCGCCCTTCGCCGAAATCCGCGAAGCGCCACCCGCCGACGGCGATCCGATCGAGACGCTGCTCGCCGAGAAGCCATCGGTGATGGCGCTCGCCGATATGAGCGTGCCGCCCGGCGCGGCGCATGACGCGCTCGCCAATTTCGTCGAATCGGGCGGCGTGCTGCTGCGTTTCGCCGGCACGCGCCTCGCCGCTGGCGAGGACGACCTCACGCCCGTCGCCTTGCGACGCGGCGGCCGCACGCTCGGCGGCGCTTTATCGTGGGAGACGCCGAAACACATCGCCGCCTTCGACAAAGACAGCCTGTTCTTCGGCCTCGCCGCGCCCGACGAAGTGACGGTGACGCGTCAGGTGCTCGCCGAACCCGAACCCGGACTTGGCGACAAGACCTGGGCGCGGCTCGCCGACGGCACGCCGTTGGTCACCGCCGCGCCGCGCGGCAAGGGGCTGATCGTTCTTTTCCATGTCACCGCCGACACGACCTGGTCCAACCTGCCGCTATCGGGCCTGTTCGTCGACATGCTGCGCCGCGTCGTCGCGCGCGCCGGGCCGGCCCCGGCCGAGACGAGCGGCGCTGGCGCGATCGACAAACAGACGATCAGGGCGCCCTATCGCACGCTCGACGGTTTCGGCGCGCTCGGCGCGCCGCCGGCCGACGCCACGCCGATAACCGGGGACTTTTCCGGACCGGCCGGCGCCGCCCATCCGCCCGGCTTCTATGGTCCGCCCGAAGCGCTGCAGGCGGTCAATACGCTTGGCCCCGGCGCCGCGCTTGCGCCGGCCGATTACGCCGGCTTGACGATCGCCGCGGGCGGTCTCGATGTCGCCGCCCCGCTCGATCTGACGCCATGGCTGCTGCTCGCGGCGCTGGTCGGTTTTCTGGTCGATGGCTTCGTCAGCCTATGGCTCGGGCGCGCGCCGCGTTTCGCGAGGCCGGCCGCGACTGCGCTGCTGCTGGTCGGCGCGCTCATCGGCGCGACGCTGCATATGCCCGCCGCGCGCGCCGCCGACACGACGATCTCGGCGCAGGACGCCGACGCCGCCCGCGAGACGCATCTCGCCTATGTCGCCAGCGGCGACGCGACGGTCGACGAGACAACCCGTCTCGGTCTGGAGAGTCTGTCGCGCGTGCTCGGCGAACGCACCTCGGCGCAAATCGCCGAACCGATCGCCGTCGATCCGGCGCATGACGAATTGAGCTTCTATCCGCTGATCTATTGGCCGATCGTCGCTGGACGGCCGCAACCGCCCGCGCTGGCGGTCGCGCGCATCGCCGCCTTCATGAAGGATGGCGGCACGGTGGTGTTCGACACGCGCGACGCGCTGAACCAGACGCCGGGCGGGGACTCGACGCCCGAAGGCCTGTGGCTGCGCAAATTGCTCGCCGGCGTCGACGTGCCGGAACTCGAGCCGGTGCCGCGCGATCATGTGGTCACCAAGACATTCTATCTGATCGACCGTTTCGTCGGCCGCACCGAGGACGGACAGACCTGGATCGAGGCGCTGCCGCCGCCCGATCCCAACGACCGCACGCCGCGTCCGGCGCGCGCCGGCGACAGCGTGTCGCCGATCGTCGTCACCTCCAACGATCTTGCCGCCGCCTGGGCCGCCGACGCCGAGGGGCGCCCGCTCTATCCGCTTGTTCCGGGCGGCCCGCGTCAACGCGAAATGGCGCTGCGCGGCGGCGTCAATTTGGTGATGTACACGCTGACCGGCAATTACAAAGCCGATCAGGTCCACGCCAAGGACCTGCTCGAGAGGCTCTCGCATTGAACGTCTGGTCGATCGCCTTCGCCCCGCCGCTGCCCCTGCCCGCGATGATCGCGCTCGGGGTCGTTGCGCTGGCGCTTGTCGCGCTCACCGCGTGGCGACGGCTGGGCGCCGCCTTCTGGCGCGCGCTCGCCGCCGCGCTGCTGCTGGCGGCGCTGGCCAATCCGTCGCTCGTCCGCGAGAACCGCCGGCCGCTCAAGGACGTCGTCGCGGTGGTGCTCGACAGGTCCGAATCGAACCAGCTCGGCGAGCGCGCTGATCAGACCAAGGCGGCGGCGGCCGAAATCGAGAAGCGGCTCGCGGCGCTCGACAATGTTGAAGTCAGGCTGGTCGAAACGCCGCGCGGCGATCCCGACAATCGCGGCACGCAGCTTTTCTCGGCGCTGCATTCGGCGCTTGCCGATACGCCGCCCGAGCGGGTCGGCGGCGCGATCCTCCTCACCGATGGCGTCGTTCACGACATTCCGGCTTCCCCTCAGGCGCTCGGATTCGATGCGCCTCTGCACGTGCTGATCACCGGCCATGAGGGTGAGCGCAGCCGGCGCATCGAGCTCGTCGAGGCGCCGCGCTTCGGCATCGTCGGCAAGGATCAGACGATCGTCGCGCGCATCGTCGATTCGAACGATGCGGGCGAGCCGGCGATGGTGACGGTCCGGCGCGATGGCGAGACAATCGCGCAATTGCCGGCCGAGATCGGCCAAAACCTGTCGATCAAGGCGCCGATCGATCATGCCGGCTCGAATGTCTTCGAGCTCGAAGTCGCGCCGGTCAAGGGCGAGATCACCGATCGCAATCGCCGCGCTGTCGTCGCGGTCGAAGGCGTCCGCGACAAGCTGAGAGTGCTGCTGGTTTCGGGCGAACCGCACCAGGGCGAGCGCATGTGGCGCAACCTGCTCAAGTCCGACGCCAATGTCGATCTCGTCCATTTCACCATCCTGCGGCCGCCGGACAAGGCGACCGACGGCACGCCGATCAATGAATTGTCGCTGATCGCCTTTCCGGTCGCCGAATTGTTCGGGCGCAAGATCAAGGATTTCGATCTCATCATCTTCGACCGCTATTCGAGCCAGTCGATCCTGCCGCGTTTCTATCTCGACAATATCGTCTCTTATGTGCGCGACGGCGGCGCGCTCTTGATGGCGGAGGGGCCGGCCTACGCGACGCCAGAAGGCCTTTTCGCCACGCCGCTTGGCGCGATCGCACCGGCCCGTCCGACCGGCGAGGAGTATGATCAGGCGTTCCGCGCCGAAATCTCGCCAGACGGCGAGAAACATCCGGTGACCCGCGGTCTGCAAGGCGGCCAGAGCGATCCGCCGACCTGGGGGCCGTGGCTGCGCCAGATCGGCAGCGAGGCGACCGGCGGCATGACGCTGATGCAGGGGGTCGGCCAATCGCCGCTGCTCGTGCTCAACCGCGTCGACAAAGGCCGGGTGGCGCTGCTGCTCTCCGACCAGATGTGGCTATGGGCGCGCGACTTCGATGGCGGCGGGCCTTATCTCGATCTGCTGCGTCGTCTCGCCCATTGGCTGATGAAGGAGCCCGACCTCGAGGAGGAAGCCTTGCGCGCGCGCGCGCAGGGGCGCGAGCTGACCATCGAACGCCAGAGCGTCAAGGGCGAGGTCCCGCAGGCGACCATCACCGCGCCCGACGGCAAGACGACGACGGTGCAACTGGTCAACGTCGCCCCCGGCCTGTCGCGCGCAACGCTGAGCGTCGACGAGGACGGGCTTTATCGCGCCAGCGACGGCGAGCATATCGCGCTGACGGTGGTCGGGCCGCAGAACCCGCTCGAATTTCAGGATGTCGTTTCGACGACCGAGAAGCTGCGCCCGCTCGCCGAGGCGACGGGCGGCGGGGCGCGCCGGCTGGCGCGCGCGGCCGCCGATGCGATCGCCCTGCCGCGCATCGTCGCGATGCAGCCCTCGCCCAGCTATTCGGGCGGCGACTACATCGGGATCAAACGCGCCGGCGCGAGCGCGCTGATCGGCGTGTCGCAGACGCCGCTGGCGGTCGGCCTCATCAGTCTGGCGCTGCTGCTCGGCGCGCTGGTCTGGATGTGGCGGCGCGAGGGCGCGACGCGGCGCTGATCCGCACGCGGTGAATCGATCGCAACCGAAGTCGCTAAACTTCGCCCTATCCGGCTAAGCATTATTCCGGTTCCCTGCGCTATTCTCCCCGAGGCCGGATTTTACAGCCGGCGAGGCGACCCTTTGGCGCAGCGCGTCAAGGGCCGCTCTTGAGTTCCAGCGTCGGTGGGGCGGATCGCATGTGGTTCAAAGTCGAAGGAAAGCGCGGCTCGACAGGGCAGAAATTCATCGTGCGCTGCGGTTCGCCGGCCTCCGGCGAGAGCGTGATCGAGGACCGGCCGGTCATCGGCGCCGCCGCTGCGCGCAAGGCCGCCGAAATGGTGGCGACCAGCCTCAATGTCACCGCGACCGTTTATGGCGCCGACGCTGCGGGCGAATTCGTCTATGGCGTCTTTGAGGTTTCCGACGGCGCGGGCGAATCCTCGAGCCCATCGATCAAGCAGATGTTCGCCGAATCGGCCGCGGCGTCGCTGGCGATCAAGGATCAGTTGATCGCCGAAATTCCGGAAGATTCGATCCGCGGCTTTGCCTCACTGGCCGCTTCGCTCGGCTATTTCGCCAATCGCCACAAGCAGGTGAAGCGTTCCTCCGCGCCACGCATCGGTTACGCGACGCTGTTTCGCATCTTTTGCGGCGAGGGCGAGCCGGGCGTTCTCAGCCTGCCCGCCAATGACGCGACGCTGGCGCTGCTCAGCCGCAAGCTGAGCGAGACGCCGGGCTGGCTGTGGCTGAGCGAGCTCGCCGGCGTCGGCATGGCCGACCAGCAGGCGATCAACCCGCGCCAGGCGCCTGGCAAAGTGGTGCTCAACATCGACGGCGCGTTGCAGGTGCTGCGTCCGCGCACCGTCTTCCGTGGCGTCGTGCCCGGCAGCGGCCATCAATTCATGCTGATCCTGCAGGGATCGCATCGCTCCGAACCGCCGCAGGGCTTTGCGCTCGACAGCGTCGGCCTCGTCTACCGTGAAGCTGACGAGACGGAAGTCGTCGCGCTGACGCGCAGCCTGTTGCAGGAATCCGACGCCTTCAAGAATCGCATCGTGCTGGTCAATCGCGACTTCCGCACCGTGCGCTCGAAAATTTCCGATCGCAGTTGGGCCGACGTCATTCCCAATGAGCGGACCCGCGACGAGCTGGATTTCATCGCCGCCTCGATCCGCAATCGTCAGGCGCTAAAGGCGGAAGGCCTGACGATCAAGCGCGGCCTCCTGCTGTCGGGACCGCCTGGCGACGGAAAATCAACCGCGATCGAATGTTTCGCCAATGGCATCGCCGGCGAAGCGACGATCATCTTCGTTGAAGCGGTCGACCATATCCGGGCGATCTATCAATTGGCGCAGAGCCTGGCGCCAACGGTCGTCATTCTCGAAGACCTCGACCTGATGACCAAGTCGCGCCAGAATCCCGGCCTGCCGACTGTGAGGGACGACGTCACCGGCGAATTGTTGCAGGTGCTTTCCGGCACCACCGCCTATCCTGACGTCATCACCATCGCCACCACCAATCATGTCGAGGCGATCGACCAGGCCCTTTCCAAACGCGCCGGACGTTTCGACGCCCATGTTCGCATGGGCTATCCGACCGACGACGAAAAGCAGCGCATTCTCGAACTTTATTTCGACCGCTTCCGGGTCGACGACAAGCTGACGCGCCGGCGCCTGCATATTGTGCTGGCGAAGGAATTCAGTCGCCTGCAACTCGTCCCGGCCCATATCGAGGAATTCGTCAAAGCCGGCGTCAAGCGCGCCCGCCTCGCCAGCCGTCAGCCTGAATATGCCGATTTCGAACCCGGCATCGAGGCGACCAAGTCGATCGCCTTGCCGAAGCCGGCGGCCCATGCCGGCGCCGCGCTCGCTGAAGCGCTCACGCTGTTGCAGAAACTCGAGCAGGGCGAAAAGCCGCCCTCCAACATCCCGTCGAACTGGCAGGAACTGGTGCGCCCGGCGATGCTGAAACAGCCGTGAACGGCGCCTGACTTCCGCGACCCGAGTCTTTGACTTTGGTTTTAGTCTTTGACTTCGGTTTTTGGACGGTCGCCGCCACGCGCCACTTCCTCACGCCATTTCCCCGACGCGTCTTCATAGGCGACGGGCGTCGTTTCGCCCGGCGCGCGCTGTTCGGCCGCCGCGCGCTCGGCCGCCCGGCGCGCCGCCTCATGCGAGGGAAAGGTCTCGGAAAACACGTCGCCGACCCGATAGGCCCAGCCGCCGTCATGTTCGACGATCCGATAGGTCTCTGTGCTCATCGCGCGCCCTCCATTGCCTAGAATCTCGGCTGCCCAAGAACCGACATGGCGATCTTTCCGGCGCGGCGCAAGGGCGAGCGCGCTTGCCGTCCTCGCCGCTCGCCGGTAGTTAGGGGCGTCCGCGTTTCGGAGCCCCCATGAACAAGGTCTATGCGAGCGCCGAGGCCGCTCTTACCGGCGTCCTCAAGGATGGCATGACGATCATGTCGGGCGGCTTCGGCCTGTGCGGAATCCCCGAGACGCTGAATCTAGCGTTGCGCGATTCCGGGGTCCGCAATCTCACGGTCATCTCCAACAACGCCGGCGTCGACGGGATCGGCCTCGGCGTGCTGCTCGAGACGCGGCAAATCAAGAAGATGATCTCGAGCTATGTCGGCGAGAACAAGATTTTCGCCGCGCAATTTCTGGCCGGCGAACTCGAGCTCGAATTCAACCCGCAAGGCACGCTGGCCGAGCGCATCCGCGCCGGCGGGGCCGGCATTCCGGCCTTTTTCACCCGCACTGGCGTCGGCACGGTCGTCGCCGAAGGCAAGGAGACGCGCGACTTCCACGGCGAGGCCTATGTGATGGAGACAGCGCTGATCGCCGACGTCGCGCTGGTTCACGCCTGGAAAGGCGACCACGAAGGCAATCTCGTCTATCGCAAGACCGCGCGCAATTTTAATCCGGTGATGGCGACCGCCGGCCGGCTCACCGTCGTCGAGGTCGAACATCTGGTCGAGCCGGGCGAAATCGAGCCCGATCAGATCATGACGCCGGGCATTTTCGTCCAGCGCATCGTGCATGTTCCGGGCGGCCCGAAGCGCATCGAGCAGCGCACCATCCGCAAGCGCGACGCGGCTTAAGGAGACATGCGATGGCCTGGACCCGCGAGCAGATGGCGGCGCGCGCCGCCAAGGAGTTGAGGGACGGTTTCTACGTCAATCTCGGCATCGGCATTCCGACGCTGGTGTCGAATTTCATTCCTAAGGGCATGAGCGTCCAGTTGCAGAGCGAGAATGGCATGCTCGGTATGGGGCCCTTTCCCTTCGAGGGCGAGGAGGATCCCGACCTCATCAATGCCGGCAAGCAGACGGTGACCGAACTGCCGACGACCAGCTATTTCTCCAGCGCCGATTCCTTCGCGATGATCCGCGGCGGCCATATCGATCTCGCCATTCTCGGCGCCATGCAGGTCTCGGAACAAGGCGATCTCGCCAATTGGATGATCCCCGGCAAGATGGTCAAAGGCATGGGCGGGGCGATGGATCTGGTCGCCGGCGTCAAGCGCATCGTCGTGGTGATGGAGCACGCCGCCAAGGATGGCGCGAAGCTGCTGCGACAATGCACATTGCCGCTGACGGGGCGGCGCGTCGTCGATCTGGTCGTCACCGATCTCGGCGTCTTCTCGATCGACAAGCACGGCTCTACGGGCGTCGAGCTGACCGAACTCGCGCCGGGCGCAAGCCTAGAGGAAATCGCCGCCAAGACCGAGGCGCGCTATCGCGTGGCGCTTGGCTGAGCGCTCCCGCTCACAGCGCCAGCGCCGGGATACGCTGGCGATCGAAGGGCGTCGCCTCGTAAACCAGCTTCAGCCAGTTGGCGTAGAGATGGGCGGTGTGGCGCCAGGTGTTGACCGGCTCGCGCGAGGGATCGTCGCCGGGAAAATAATGCAGCGGCGGCCGGGTCGAAGGATCGGCGGCGTGATCGCGTAGATATTCGGCGCGCAGCGTGTCGGTTTCATATTCGGGATGGGTCAGCACATAGACGCGGCGCGGGAAGCGACGGCCGAGCCCGTCGAAGGCTTCCGATTCGACGATGATGTTGGGGCCGGTCTCCTCCGAATTGGCGACCACTTCCAGCGCCGGACGTTTGGCGATTGCCGCGCGATCGGGATTTTTCCAGCGCGACACTGGCGAGGAAAAGACGTCGGGAAAGCCGAAGGCGAGTCCGGTCGAGTCGCTGACCAGACGATGCTCGAACAGGCCGGAAGTCTTGCGCTCGCCCTTGAGGCTTTCGACGTCGTGAAAATGCTTGAGCGCCGCCTTGGCGCCCCAACAGAGATAAAGCGACGAAAAGACGTGGCTCGACGACCAGTCGAAAATCTCCTGCACCTCCGGCCAGAAAACCTCGTCGCTCACGCGGGGCTGCAACGCATTGACGCCGGTGACGATCAGCCCGTCGAATTTATTGTCGCGGATGTCGCTTAGCGGATTGTAGAATTTGACGATGTGTTCGGCGGGCGTCGTCTTGCTGCGCCGGCCGTTGCGAATGTCGCGGACATAGGCGTCGGTGGCGACGAAGGTCAGGTTCACTTGCAGCGGCGTGCTGCCGAGCCAGCCGGCGAGCTGTCGCTCGGTCGTGATCTTGTCGGCCATCAGATTGAGGATGGCGATCTCGATCGGGCGAATGTCCTGCTGAATCGCGCGACGGCTTTCGATCGCCGAACCGCTGGCGAGCGAGGGCAAAAACGGGTGGGCTTCCTCGGAAGCGACGATGACGGGCATGGAACCTCCTGAACGCTCGCCGGCGACATGCGTCGCCCGCCAGGGATCACAGCGTGGAGGCTTTGTGGGGGCTTCCCGGTCTGTGACGCTTTAGCTGTTGGTCACGCGGCAGCAAGCTGACCTGTCAAATCCCGCGGATCGGCGCTTTTGGGCGCCGCTCGTCCAAAGAAATAGGGATTGCCCGCCGGCCATGTCAAGGCTGCCGCCTTTTCAGGCCCGCGCTTCGTGCGCCGGCGCTTGCGCCGGCTGCCTTTCTTTCGGCGCGCGGGCGGACTATGTCGGGGCCTCCCCCTTCCAGTCCGAGGTTCCATATGGCCGCGACCATCAACGCCCGCGTCGGCGAAGTCACCGAGCGCATCGCGCGACGCAGCCGCGAGGCGCGGCGGCGCTATCTCGAGCGCATCGACCAGGCGGTGGCGCAGGGGCCGGCGCGGCGCAAGCTCGGCTGCGCCAATCTCGCCCACGGTTTCGCCGCCTGCGGCGTCGGCGACAAGCAGGCGCTGCGCGAGGGACCGGCGGCCAATCTCGCCATCGTCACCTCTTATAATGACATGCTCTCCGCCCATCAGCCCTTCGAACGCTTTCCCGATCTGATCCGCCAGGCGGCGCGCGACGTTGGCGCGACGGCGCAGGTCGCCGGCGGCGTGCCGGCGATGTGCGACGGCGTCACCCAGGGCGAAGCGGGCATGGATCTGTCGCTCTTCTCGCGCGACGTGATCGCGCTGTCGACCGGCGTCGCGCTGTCGCACCAGATGTTCGACGCCGCGGTCTATCTCGGCGTCTGCGACAAGATCGTGCCGGGGATGCTGATCGGCGCGCTCGCCTTCGGCCATCTTCCGGCGGTGTTCCTGCCGGCCGGGCCGATGACCTCGGGCCTCGGCAATGAGGAAAAGGCGAAGATCCGCCAGTTGCACGCCGAGGGCAAGGCGAGCCGCGAGGAGCTGCTGGAGGCGGAGTCGCGCGCCTATCACGGGCCAGGCACCTGCACCTTCTACGGCACCGCCAACACCAATCAGATGCTGATGGAGATCATGGGCCTCCATCTGCCTGGCGCCTCCTTCGTCAATCCCAACACGCCGTTGCGCGACGCGCTGACGACGCTCGGCGCCCAGCGCGCGCTGGCGCTCAGCGCGCTCGGCGATGAGTTCCTGCCGATCGGGCGCGTGATCGACGAGCGGGCGGTGGTCAATGGCGTCGTCGGCCTCAACGCCACCGGCGGCTCGACCAATCTGACTATCCATCTGATCGCGATGGCGGCGGCGGCCGGGATCGCGCTGAACTGGAATGATTTCGCCGATCTCGCCGAGGTCACGCCGCTGCTGACCCGCATCTATCCCAATGGCAAAGCCGACGTGAATCATTTCCAGGCGGCCGGCGGCATGCCCTTCCTGATCCGTGAGTTGATCGGCGACGGGTTGCTGCATGCCGACGCGCGGGCGGTCTGGGGTCGCAGTCTCGCCGATTATGTCGTCGAGCCGCGGCTTGAGCCCGACGGCGCGGTCGCTTGGGGCGACGGGGCAAGGGCGAGCGGCGACGAAAGCGTGTTGCGGCCGGTTGCGCGGCCGTTCCAGCCGACCGGCGGCCTAAAAGTGCTGGAGGGGCCGCTTGGCCGGGCGATCATCAAGACTTCGGCGATAGCGCCCGATCGCCATGTCGTCGAAGCGCCGGCGCGGGTCTTTCATTCCCAGGCCGAATTGCACGCCGCCTTTCGCGCCGGCGAACTCGACCGCGATTTTGTCGCTGTCCTGCGCTTTCAGGGGCCGATGGCGATCGGGATGCCGGAACTGCACAAGCTCATGCCGCCGCTTGGCGCCTTGCAGGATCGCGGCCGTCGCGTCGCGCTGGTCACCGACGGGCGCCTGTCGGGCGCCTCGGGCAAGGTGCCTGCCGCGCTGCATGTCACGCCCGAGGCGGCGGCCGGAGGGCCGATCGCCAAAATTCGCAATGGCGACCTGATCCGTCTCGACGCGCCGGCTGGGCGGCTGGACGTGCTGGTCGACGAGGCCGAATGGGCGGCGCGAAAGGCGGTCGGCGCCGATCTCACCAGCGCCCATTTTGGCGCGGGACGCGAGCTTTTTTCGACCTTTCGCGCGGTCGTGGGACGGGCCGAACACGGCGCGTCGATCTTTGCCGATTGAGCAAGCGATTGAAAGAAAGGTTAACCGCCGGCGAAGCCCGGTCTCAGGCCGTTTGTTGAGGTTTCGTTCACCTATTTGGGGCCAAATGGCGAGGTCAGTTTCCGACCGCCCAAAAGGCCGAGCCATGTCGTCTCGCGTGCTCCTTATCCTCGCCCTCGTCGCCGCTGCGCCCGTCGCTGCGCTCGCCGGTTCGGCGGTCGCTCCGACCGCGTCGGCGACTTTGGCGGTGACGATCGATCAGGCCAAGGTCGCTCAGCTTCCCGCCGGCACACGCACGCTGGTGGTCGGCAACCCGGCGATCGCCGATGTGACGATGCTCAAGGGCGGCGGCGCGATGGTGGTCACCGGCAAAGGCTACGGCCTGACCAATCTGATTGCGCTGGACGCGCAGGGCAATATAATCGACGAGAAGAACATCGAGGTCGAACAGGCCAAGTCCGTCCTCGTTGTGCAGAGAGGCGATGAGCGCGAGTCTTATTGGTGCAATCCGCTCTGCATGCCGACGGTTCAGGTCGGCGATGACGACAAGGCGTTCTCGGCGGCGAGCGGTCAGATCAGCGCTCACAGCACGCTTGCGCAGGGCGCGGCGACCAAGCCGACCAACTAATCTTTATTTCGCAGCTCATCGTCACGCGGCGGCGCGATGCGCCGCCTGATCGTCGATGAGCCACGATCGCGCGCCGCGATCTGGAGCCGGCGAACCGCGGTTCTCGCGCTGGTCACGGCTGGCGTGGCGGTCGGCTCGGCGCGTTTCGCCAATCTTGACGCGCGCGCGGCGCTCACCGTCTTCGGCGCCGCGCTGACGCTCGCATTTCTCGCGCTGTTGCTCGCCGGGGCGGCGGCGGTGGTGATCTGGCGCACCGGCCGGCGCGGCGCCGGCCAGGCGGCGATCGGCAGCGTGCTGTCGCTCGGCCTGCTCGCCTACCCGGCCTATTTGACCGCGATCGCGCAGCCGCTGCCGATGATCGCCGACGTGACGACCGATTTCGCCACGCCGCCCGCCTTCATGATTTCGGCCAAGGCGCGCGAGGCGCGCGCCGGTCAGCCGGCGCCCAGTCGCAACCCGGCCGACGATTCGCTGCAACAGGCGGCCTATCCGGAAGTGCAGCCGATCGTCGTCGATCTCGAGCCGGTTCAGGCCTATCAGGTGGCTTTGAAGATCGCCAAGGATCTCGGCTGGAAGATCGTCGATTCCAATCCGCCCAATCTGCGCGTCGACGGCGTCGCGCAGATCGAGGCGATCGCCCGCTCGCCGATCTTCGGCTTCGCTTACGACATCGCCATTCGCGTGCGCCCGCTCGCCGCGCAAACGCGCATCGACCTGCGTTCGGTGTCGCGCGTCGGACGTCATGACTTCGGCGCCAACGCGCGCAATTTCCGCAAATTCGCCGCCGGCGTGCAGGACGCGCTGCAGGAGCCGTGAGTGCGGGCTAAGCGCGACGAAATCGCGTCTCCAGCGCCAGCGATCCATCGCCGATAACCAGGCCGCGCTGCGCTAGGTCTTCGAGATGGGCGAGCGTCGAAAGGCTCGCCGCGCCGATCAGCGCCGGCGCGAGACCGACGTAGACGCGTTGGGCGATTTCCATTGCGTTGGCTTCGCCCGTGTCCAGACGCGCCAGGATCGCCGCCTCGCGCTGGCGGCGGTGGCTGATCAGGCCGCGGACATAGCGCTGCGGATCGCGCACCGGCCCGCCATGGCCCGGCCAATAGATCGTCTCGGATCGGCCCCGCAGTTTTTCGAGCGAATTCATATAGGCGCCCATCGCGCCGTCGGGCGGCGCGACCACCGTCGTCGACCAAGCCATCACGTGATCGCCGGAGAACAGCGTGTTTTCCTCGATCAGCGCGAAACAGAGGTGATTGGCGGCGTGGCCCGGAGTGGCGACAGTTTCAAGCGTGAAGCCGCGCCCCGCGACGCGTTGACCGTCATCGAGGGCCTCGTCGGGGCGATAGTCGAGCGCGTGCGCAGCGTCGGCGCGCGGCGCGGCGCCGGGCTTGGCCATATAGGCGCGCGCGCCGATGACCGGCGCGCCGGTCAGCGCCTTGAGCGGCGCGGCGCCGTCGGCGTGATCGCGATGCGAATGGGTGATCACGATCTGCGTGACGCGCTCGCCGTGTGTCGCCGCCAGCAGCGCTTCGATATGCGCCGGGTCCGCCGGGCCGGGATCGAGGATCGTCACCTCGCCTTCGCCCAGAATGTAGCTGCAGGTGCCGGTGAAGGTGAAAGGCGACGGATTGGGCGCGATCAGCCGGCGCACCAGCCCGCTGAGCCGCGTCGGTCCGCGCTCGGGCGCCTCGACGGCGCCGGCGGCAGCAGGAGAATTCGGCTCGCTCAACCAGAGCTCCGCGCGGCGCGGCCCGGCTTGTTCGCCCGGGCGGGCTTGTCTATACCGGCTGAACGGGCCGGACGCGATCCTGGCCGTGCCGGCAGATAAAGAGGACCCGCATGATCGACCGCTCGCAGGCTGCCTCCGCAGCGGCGCTCAAATCCGCCGGAGTTTCCCGCCTGGCGAGCGGCTACGGGCTGGCGCTCGCCGGAACGCTTGTCCTCACCGTCTCGGCCAAGATCCAGGTTCCCTTCTATCCCGTGCCGATGACCCTGCAGACGCTGGCCGTGCTGACGCTTGCCGCCCTGATGGGCGCGCGTCTGGCCACCGGGATGGTGGCGCTTTATCTGCTCGAAGGCGTCACGGGGCTGCCGGTTTTCGCCGGCGCGGTCGCCGGGCCGGCCTACATGGCCGGGCCGACCGGCGGCTATCTCGTCGGCTTCCTGCTCTGCGCGGCGCTGGTCGGCTGGCTCGCCGATCGCGGCTGGACGCGCGGCTGGCTGCTGGCGCTGGCAGCGATGACGCTCGGCCATTTCGTCATCTTCGCCGCCGGCTTTACCTGGCTCGCCTATGGACTGGCGCTGGGCGCCGGCAAGGCCTGGGCGGGCGGCGTCATGCCCTTCTGGGCGGCGACGGCGGCCAAGACCGTGCTGGCGGCGGCGTTGGTTATTGCGGCGCGCCGCGTCAATCTGTCGCGCAGCGCGCGCTAGGCTCGCTAAGCGCGCGGTCCGCCCGCTCATGTAAAATTTACTGCGCGCGGGCTAGCTCTTAGGCGCCGCGCGGGGGCCCGCGCGAAGGGCGAGGGACAAGGATGTCGCGGAAAATCCTGCCGATTGTCATGTGCGGGGGCGCCGGAACGCGGGTGTGGCCAGAATCGCGCGAGTCCATGCCCAAGCAATTCATCCCGCTGATCGGCCAATCCTCCACCTTTCAGCAATCGATCCAGCGCGTCGACGGGCCGCTGTTCGACACGCCGATCGTCGTCACCAATCGCGAATATCGCTTTCTGGTGCGCGAGCAGCTCGAGGAAATCGGCGCCGCGGCGATGATCGTGCTTGAGCCGACGCGTCGCGACTCCGGCCCGGCGGTGGCGCTCGCCGCCGAAATCGCGGCGAGACGCGATCCCCAAACTATTGTCGCGGTCTTCGCCGCCGATCATGTCGTGCTCGACCAGCCCGGCTTTCTGGCGACCTGCGCGCTGGCGGCCGAGGCGGCCGCCGCCGGCTCCATCGTCACGCTGGGCGTCAAGCCGAGCGAACCGGCGATCGGCTACGGCTACATTCGCCCTGGCGCGCCGCTCGGAAAAAGTGGCGCGCGTCGGGTGGAGGCCTTCGTCGAGAAGCCCGACCTCGCTGTCGCCGAGCGTTATGTCGCGGAAGGCTATCTCTGGAACTCCGGCAATTTCTTCTTCCGCGCCGATGTGATGCTGGAAGAGCTCAATGCTTTCGAGCCGGAGATGGTCGCCGCCGCCGCCGCCGCGCTTGACGGCGCCAAGGACGATCTCGGTTTCCTCGCGCTCGACAAGGCCGGTTTCGAACGCGCGCCCAAGAAGTCGATCGACTATGCGGTGATGGAGCGCACCGCTCGCGCCGCGGTGGTGCCGGCCGACATTGGCTGGTCGGATGTCGGCAATTGGGATGCGGTGTGGAAACTCAGCCCGCAGGATGAATCTGGCAACGCCATTCTCGGCGATGGCGTCACGCTCGACGCCAAAAACGTTCACATCCGCTCGCCCGAGCTACTCACGGCCGTGATCGGCGTCGATAATATCGCGGTTGTCGCCACTCAGGACGCGGTGCTGGTGCTCGGGCGCGATCAGGGCGACAAGGTCAAGCAATTGGTCGAGACGCTCAAGCGCGGCAAGCGGCGCGAGGCGATCGAACACAAGCGCGTCTATCGTCCCTGGGGCTATTACCAGTCGATCGACTCCGGCGCGCGCTATCAGGTCAAGCGCATTGTCGTCGCGCCCGGACAGAGACTGTCGCTGCAGAAGCATTTCCACCGCGCCGAGCACTGGGTGGTGGTCAAGGGCACCGCCCAGGTGACGCGCGGCGAGGCCGAGACGACCGTGCATGAGAACGAGTCGATCTTTCTGCCGATCGGCGTCATCCATCGCCTCGTCAATCCGGGCAAGATCGACCTCGAATTGATCGAGGTGCAGACCGGGTCCTATCTCGGCGAGGACGACATCATCCGTCTCGAGGATGTCTACAACCGCCCCGCCGACTGATCGACGCGCGACTCACGCCGCCTGCGGCTTGGCGCTTTCGCCGCCATAGAAGCGTCCGCCGCTTGCCGCCATGCGCTTCAGCCCTTCGCTCGGGATAAAGCGCGGGCCATAGGCTTTCGCCAGCGCCTCGGCGCGGGCGACGAAAGCCGCCGCGCCGATGCCGTCGATGAAGGACAGCACGCCGCCGGTGAAGGGCGCGAAGCCGAAGCCGAGGATCGAGCCGACATCGGCCTCGCGCGGATCGACCACCACTTTTTCCTCCATGCAGCGCGCCGCCTCCAGCGCCTGGACATAGAGGAATCGATCCTTGAGATCGGCGACGCTGATCGACTCGGGGTCGAGCGCCCGGCCGGCGATCTCCTTCAATCCCGGCCACAGCGTCTTGGGACCATTGGCGGGATAATCATAAAAGCCCTTGCCGTTCTTGCGTCCGAGGCGCTGCGCCTTGACGGTCATCGCCTCGAGAAGCTTCTCCTGCGCGGGGTCGATCGCGCTCGGGCCGAGATCGGCCTTGGTCGCCTGCAGGATGCGCCAGGCGAGATCGATCGCCACTTCGTCGTTGAGCGCCAGCGGCCCGACCGGCATGCCGGCCATGCGCGCGGTGTTTTCGATCATCGCCGCCGGCACGCCTTCCATCAGCATCAGATGGCCTTCGCGCAGATAATTGCCGACGCAGCGATTGGCGAAGAAGCCGCGACAGTCGTTGACGACGATCGGTGTCTTCTTGATCGCGCGCACGAAATCGAGCGCCGTCGCCAGCGCGCGGTCGCCGGTCTTGGCCCCGACGATGATCTCGACCAGCATCATCTTGTCGACCGGCGAGAAGAAATGAATGCCGATGAAATTCTCCGGCTTCTTGGTCGTCTCGGCGAGCGAACCGATCGGCAGCGTCGAAGTGTTGGAGGCGAAGATCACATCGGCGCCGATCGCGCCTTGAGCCTTCTCGGTCGCCTCGCGCTTCACTGCACGGTCCTCGAACACCGCCTCGATCACCAGATCGCAACCCTTGAGCGCGGCATAATCGGCGCTGGGGTGAATGTGCGCCAGCAGCGCGTCGCGATCGGCGCCTTTGGCGCGACCCTTGGCGATCTGCGACGAGATGAGCGCTTCCGAATGGGCCTTGCCCTTGTCGGCGGCCGCCTGGTCGCGATCGATCAGCACCACATCGAGCCCGGCGCTCGCCGCGGAATAGGCGATGCCCGCGCCCATGAATCCCGCGCCGATGACGCCGATCCTCCGGAACTTGCTCGGCGTCTGGCCGGCGGGTCGGCGCGCGCCCTTTTCCAGTTCCCCCTTGGAGAGGAACAGCGTGCGGATCATCGCCGCCGCTTCCTTCGAGCGCAGGATCTTGGCGAAGTAGCGGCTCTCGACCGCCAGCGCGAGGTCCATCGGCAATTGCAGGCCCTCGAACACGCTGGCGAGGATCGCCCGCGCGGCCGGGTAATTGTCATAGGTCTCGCGGCGATAGATCGCGTTGGCGGGCGGCCAGATCATCATGCCGCCGGGCGAGAAGACTTTACCCGAGGGGTTCTTGAATTTCGGATCGTCCCATGGCGCCTTGGCGCCCGGATTGGCCTTCACCCAGGCCTTGGCCAGCGCGACAATCTCGCCAGCGGGCGCCACCTCGTGAACGATGCCCATCTTCTTGGCCGCCGACGGCCGCAGCAGATCGCCGCGAAACATCATCTGCAGGGCGTCGGGCGTTGGCGCGAGACGGGATACGCGCTGCGAACCGCCGGCGCCGGGAAACAGACCGACTTTGATTTCCGGCAGGCCGACACGGATCTTGTCGCCCTCGGCGACGACGCGATAGTGGCAGGCGAGCGTCAGTTCGAAAGCGCCGCCGACGCAGAGACCGTTGATCGCGGCGGCGAAGCTTTTGCCGCAGGTCTCGAGCTTGCGGTAGATGAGCGAAAGCTGGCGCGAACGGTCGAAGAAGAGCTTCATCGCCGCTTCTTCGCCCTCCGCCTTGGCGACGCGCGCATAGTCGCGGCCCATGCCCTGCAGCATGGTGAGATCGGCGCCGCCGGAGAAAGTCTCCTTCCCCGATGTGACGACCGCGCCTTTGATCGCCGCGTCGGCGGCGACCTTGTCGATGAGCGCGTTGAGCTCCTCGATGACCTCCGGCGTCAGAACGTTCATCGAACGGCCGGGCATGTCCCAGACGATCAGCGCGACGCCGTCGGCGTCGAGTTCGAAGCGGAAGTTTTGCATGGTCATCGCTGGTCCTCGCGGCGGCGAATAGGAATGAAGCGCAGGGTCAGAACGGCGTGCCGTCCTCGCGTGTGTAACGATAGCCCTGCTCGTCCTTGACGGCGGTCAGGTCGAGGTCGGGATAATGCGCGCGCTCGCGCTTGGCCCGCGTGCCGATTTCGAGATAGACGGCGTCGCTCTTCGAGCGATTGACGAAATGATGGCCGTTGGCGACGCCCGCCTTGAAGCCGGCGGCGTCGCCCGGCCGCATCACCGTCTCGCCGTCGTTCTCGATGAGGATCAATTCGCCCTCGAGCACATAGACGAGTTCGTCCTCGTTCTCGTGCCAATGGCGCAGCGCCGAGGCCGAACCGGGCTTCAGCGTCGTCAGATTGACGCCGAACTGATCGAGTCCCGCGGCATTGCCGAGCCGTTTGCGCGCTCGCCCGGCGACCAGCTTGTCATAGGGTGGCGGATAGCCGGTGCGCGTGTCGAGCGCAACGCTGGCGATATCGATCTTCGGCATGACGGCGCTCAGATCCGTTCGATCACAGTCGCCGCGCCCATGCCGCCGCCGACGCATAGCGTAATCAGCGCAGTCTTCTTGCCGCTGCGCTCGAGCTCGTCGAGCGCCATGCCGAGGATCATCGCGCCGGTCGCGCCGAGCGGATGGCCGAGCGCGATGGCCCCACCATTGACGTTGACCTTGGCCGGATCGACCTCGAAGGCCTGGATGAAACGCAGCACCACCGAAGCGAAGGCCTCGTTGACCTCGAAAATATCGATGTCGTCGATGCTCATGCGGGCGCGGGCGAGCAGCTTCTTGGTCACGTCGACCGGGCCGGTCAGCATGATCGCCGGCTCCGAGCCGATATTGACGAAGGCGCGTATGCGCCCGCGCGGCTTCTTGCCGAGCTTCGCGCCGGCTTCCGCCGAGCCGATCAGCACCGCCGCTGCGCCATCGACGATGCCCGATGAATTGCCGGCGTGATGGACGTGATTGATGCGCTCGATTTCAGGATGCGCCTGAATGGCGACCGCGTCGAAACCGCCCTGCTCGCCCATCATCGCGAATGAGGGCTTGAGCGCCGCGAGCGACTGCATGTCGGTGGTCGGGCGCATATGTTCGTCGCGGTCGAGCAATTTCAGGCCGTTGACGTCGCGCACCGGCTCGATCGATTTGGAGAATCGGCCCTCTGACCAGGCCGCGGCGGCGCGGCGCTGCGATTCGACGGCGAAAGCGTCGACGTCGTCGCGCGAGAAGCCATATTTGGTGGCGATGAGATCGGCCGAGATGCCCTGCGGCATGAAATAGGCGGGGATCGCCAGCGATGGATCGACCGGCCAGGCGCCGCCGGCCGCGCCGATGCCCACCCTGCTCATCGATTCGACGCCGCCGCCGATCGTCAGATCGTGCTGGCCCGACATCACCTGGGCCGCAGCGAAATTCACCGAATCGAGACCCGAGGAGCAAAAGCGATTGATCTGGATGCCCGGCGTCGCTTCGCCGAGGCCTGCGACCAGAGCGCCCATGCGGGCGACGTCGCCGCCTGCCTCGCCGATCGCGTCGACGCAGCCCAACACCACGTCGTCGACCTGTCCCGGCGCAAGCTCATTGCGCGCCTTGATCGCGCCGAGCGCCGTCTTGGCGAGATGCAGCGTCGTCGCCGTGTGAAGCGCGCCATCGGGCTTGCCGCGTCCGCGCGGCGTGCGCACGTGATCGTAGATGAAGGCTTCGGCCATGGGTCACATCTCCTTCGGGCGCCGTCATCACGAGGAAGCGGATAGCGTCGCGCTTCCCCCCACTTGGCCGGGCCGGCTTCAGAAAGCCGCGGCCGGCATCGCCATCAGCGATTCCGCGCCGCTCGCAAGCCGGGCGAAACAGGCGCCGGCCTCGGGCAGCATGCGTTGGCCAAAGAACTTGGCGAGCGCCAGCTTGGAGTCAAGCGCCGGTTCGCTCGTGCCCGCCGCCTGGCGGCCGAGCACCGCCTTGGCGATGCGCGCCCACATGAAGGCCAGCGCCGCCAGACCGAACAGATGCATGTAGTCGTTCGACGCCGCGCCGGCGTTATTGGGATCTTTCATGCCGTTCTGCATCAGCCACATGGTCGCCTGCTGCAACTGGCCGAGCGCCGATTTGACGGAGGCGAGATAGGGCGCGAGCGCCGCGTCGCTCTGATTGGCGGCGAGAAAGCCGGACACTTCAGCGAAGAAGGCGGTCAGCGCGCGCCCGCCATCCTTGGGCAATTTGCGGCCGACCAGATCGAGCGCCTGCACGCCATTCGCGCCCTCGTAAATCATCGTGATGCGCGCGTCGCGGACGAATTGCTCCATGCCCCATTCGGCGACATAGCCGTGACCGCCGAGCACCTGCTGGGCCTTGACCGCATTGGCGAAACCGAGATCGGTGAAGACGCCCTTGATGACCGGGGTGAGCAGGCCGATGCGATCTTCGGCCGCCTGCTTGGTCGCGGGATCGGGGGATTCGAGCGCCTCGTCCTCGCTCAGCGCCACCCACATCGCCAGTGCGCGCGCCGCTTCGTTGAACGAGCGGATTTCCAAAAGCATGCGCCGCACGTCGGGATGGACGATGATCGGATCGGCTGGTTGGTCGGGCGCCGCAGCGCCGCCGAGCGCCCGGCCCTGAACGCGCGTCTTGGCGTAGGCGGCGGCGTTTTGATAGGCGACCTCGGAGAGCGCCAATCCCTGAATGGCGACGCCGAGCCGCGCCGCGTTCATCATCGTGAACATGGCGTTGAGGCCGCGGTTTTCCTCGCCGATCAGCCAGCCCTGTGCGCCGTCGTAATCGAGCACGCAGGTCGAATTGCCATGAATGCCCATCTTATGTTCGATCGAGCCGCAGCTCACGCCATTGCGTTCGCCCGGCGCGTTGTTCTCGTCGACGAGGCGCTTGGGCACGACGAACAGCGAAATGCCCTTGACGCCGGCGGGCGCGCCCTCGATGCGGGCGAGCACGAGATGGATAATGTTTTCCGCCAGATCATGTTCGCCGGCCGAAATGAAGATCTTCTGTCCGGTGATCGCGAATGAGCCGTCCCCCTTTCGGGCGGCGCGCGTCTTGATGAGCCCGAGATCGGTGCCGCAATGGGGCTCGGTCAGGTTCATCGTCCCGGTCCATTCGCCGGCGGTGAGCTTGGGCAGATAGCGTTGCTTCAGCGCATCGCTCCCATGCGCGGCGATCGCCGCCGCCGCGCCATTGGTCAGGCCCGGATACATGGCGAAGGCGAGATTGGCGGCGATGACATATTCGCTAAGCGCCGCGCCGAGAAAATGCGGCAGCCCCTGGCCGCCATAGGCGGGGTCGCCGTCGAGGCCGACCCAGCCGCCATCGACATAGGCCTTATAGGCCTCCTTGAAACCCTTGGGCGTGCGCACCGAACCGTCGGCCTCGCGCACGCAGCCCTGCTGGTCGCCGATGCGATTGAGCGGTTGGATGATTTCTTCCGCGAATTTGCCGCCCTCGCTCAGCACGGCCTCGACGACGTCGAGCGGCGCCTCGGCGAAACGCGGCAGATTGCCGCAGCGGCTGTAGTCGAAAACGTCCTTGAGCAGGAACAGCGTGTCCTCGACAGGCGCCTTGTAGCTGGGCATCGTCGAAATCCTGGCTCGGAGGGGCCGCCGACCGCTTTCGTCGACGGTAGTTTATATATGAACTAATATCGTCGCCGACGCAAGGAGGAAATTTGCCGTCATCCCGGCTTGGCCTTGGCGAAGCGGGTCAGCAGCGTCCAGGAAACGGTGGTCGAGGAAATCATCAGGACCAGCATGGCGGCCGCCATCCAGTTGAAATCCTCGCCCCATCCCAGCGCCAGGCGCAGCGCCGCCCACAGCATGATGCCGAAGCCGATCATCGCCGACAGATGCCGGCGCGCCGACCGAAGCCGAGCAGGCCAGGCCATGCTTCGAAAGACAGTCTGGGAGAAGCGGATGACGACCCAGACCGACCAGCCGGCGGTCGCCAGCACCACCACCGTCCCGAAAGTCTTCGGGTCGATGTTGGGAAAAAGCGCCAGCAGCGACACCAGCATCACCGCCAGATAATTCTGGAACGCCTGTTCGGTCAGGCGGCGCGAGATCGCCTCCTCGGGGCCGAGCGCCGCTGGAGCGTTGATCGAAGCGGCGACGAACAACAGGCCAAGCAGCGTCGCCGCTGCGCCGGCTGTCACGCTGTAGAACTGCGACCAGGCTTGCATGAAGGGCTTTTGAGAAGGGACTTGGGGTGGAGCGCGGCGCATCTTTCCCCGGTCACGGCTCAAGTCAACCGCGGCGCTCGCCAAGCCGTTGCAGCACCGCTTCGGGGCTGGAATAGGCCTCCTGGAGATCGACGCTCCAATAGCGCAATTCGTCGAGCGGGATGGCTTGGCCGGTCACCGCGCAGCGCACGAAAGCGCCGGGCTTCAGCACCCTGAGATCGCCGTCGAGATAGCGCACCTGGGCTTCCGTCCCGCCTGAAAAAGGTTCGTGCTTGTTCATCGCCTGGTTCCGCGTTCGGCCGCGCTAGAGCCTGACTTAAGTCCAAGCGCGACGAATTTCCAGCCGCGCCGGGCGATCGCATTCCGGCGCCTCACGCGTCGGCTGCGCGGCGCGCATAGCGGCGGCTCAGTCCGGTCAGGATCGAATAGCCGATCGTCCCGCAACGCTCGGCAAATTGGTCGATTCCGATCTCCTCGCCGAAAAGCCGCGCGGTATCGCCCGGCTGCGCCGCGGTCTCGGGCAGCTCCGTCACATCGGCGATCATCAGGTCCATCGAGGCGCGTCCGACCAGCGCGCAGCGCCGGCCGGCGATGATCGCCTCCGCGCCCTCGCGGCCCTCGACCGCGCCGGCCGTTCGCGGCAAGCCGTCGGCGTAGCCGGCGAGCAGCGTCGCCAGCCGGGTGCGGCGCTTCGCCCGCCACTGGCCATTGTAGCCGCAGGTCTCGCCACTCTCGATCCAGCGCGTTTGCTGGATCGCCACATCGAGCGTCACGACCGGCGTCACCGGATTGGGCTTTCCCGGCGTCGGATTGCCGCCGTAAAGCGCATAGCCCGGCCGCGCCAGATCGAAGATCGGGCGCTGGGGCAGGAACAGGCCCGAGGAATTGGCGAGCGACGCGGCGAGTTGCGGGAAGGCGGCCCGCGCCGTGGTGAAGCGGGCGATTTGAACGTCATTGAGCGGATTGGCCGGCTCCTCGGACGAGACGAAATGGCTCATGATGAGATCGACGCCGCTCTCTCCCGCCGCCGCCAGCGCCGCCGATAGCGCTTCGAGCGAGGCAAAGCCGAGCCGGTTCATGCCGGTGTCGAGATGAACCGCGGCGGCAGGTGGCGCGCCTTGGCGACGCGCGAAAGCGGCCCAGCGCGCCAGCTCCGAGGCCGAACCGATCGCCGGCGCGAGGCGCAGCCCGGCGTAATCGGCGCCCGGATCGGCGCCGGGCTCAAGCCCGTTCAACACATAGATGCGGGCGTCCCCCTGCGGCAGCAGCGCGCGGGCCTCGCGCCCCTCTGCGAGCTGAGCGACGAAAAAGGTCCGGCAGCCGGCGCCATAGAGCGCCGGCAGCGCGAATTCGAGGCCAATCCCGTAGGCATTGGCCTTGACCACGGAGGCGCATTGGCCGGGCGCGGCGATGCGGGCGAGACGGCGCCAATTCTCGGCCAGCGCCGCGACGTCGATCGTCAGGATCGCCGCAGCTTGCGTCCGCTGGGCGGCGGCGCGCGTCTGCTCTCGCGCGCGAAGCGAAGGGTCCATGAGGCTCAAAAATTCCCGCGCCGACCGCGGCGGTTTGCCCGCCCGGCGCGCATTTGCTAAAGGCTCCGACTGAACCCTCTTTATCAGTCTGGTGAAATTCGCGCGATGGACAAATTCGTGAGCCTGACCGGCGTCGCCGCGCCGCTCGAGATCGACAATGTCGACACCGACATGATCATCCCGAAACAATATTTGAAGACGATCAAGCGCACCGGCCTCGGCAAGGGTCTGTTTTCCGAGATGCGCTATCGCGACGACGGCTCGCCCAATCCGGATTTCGTGCTCAACAAGCCGGCCTATTCCAACGCCAAGATTCTCGTCGCCGGCGACAATTTCGGCTGCGGCTCGTCGCGCGAACATGCGCCCTGGGCGCTGCTCGATTTCGGCATCCGCTGCATCGTCTCGACCGATTTCGCCGATATTTTTTATAACAACTGTTTCAAGAACGGCGTGCTGCCGGTCAAGGTCAGCCCCGAGGATCTCGAGAAGCTGATGGATGACGCAAGGCGCGGCGCCAACGCGACGCTCACAGTCGATCTCGCCGCGCAGGAAATCCGCGGCCCCGACGGCGGCGTGGTCAGGTTCGACATCGATCCCTTCCGCAAGCACTGCCTGATGGAAGGCCTCGACGACATCGGCCTGACGATGGTCAAGGCGCCGGCGATCGCCGGTTATGAGCAGAAAGCCGCCGCCGCCCATCCCTGGCTGTGAACGCTTCTGCCGCTTGAGGGAGACGTCGCCGGCCGCGGCGTCCCGTCACCCTCATGTCAAGGTTGACGCGCAGTCTCGCCGGCGCGGCGGGATGCGCTGAGCGAAGACGCTGAAGCCGGGCCCGCCGTCGATCATGGGAGGCCATCATGTCGCATTCAGCCCATTCCGGGACCGCGCAAGCGTCCACGACCGAGCTCAAGCCCGGCGAAACCCGACCGGCGCCGCGCCCCAAGCGCTCGCAGGCCCATCCGGGCGTCAGCCCGCTGCATCCGGTCAGCCATCGCAACACGAGTTTTCAGCCGCTGCCGCGTCCGCTCGGGCTGCCGCCCTATCACTATGACCTCAGCGCGAAATTTCCCGACATCGCCAAGGCGATCGAGGAAGCTGGCAGCATGACGCTGCATGTCATGGGCGATTCCGGCGGCGTGCAGGACGGCGAATTCCAGAATTTCGTCGCCGAACAGATGTTGGCGCATTTGCAGACCGGCAAAGGGCAAAAGCCGCTCTTTTGCTACCACGTTGGCGACGTCGTCTATTTCACCGGCGCCAGGGACGACTATTACGCGCAGTTCTACGAGCCCTATTCCCATTATGATGTTCCGATCTTCGCCATCCCCGGCAATCACGACGGGGAGGTCGACGATCCGACGCAATAGACCTCGCTCGACGGCTGGGTCGATTATTTCATGCAGGCCAAGCCCGACGTCGATCCGGTCTCGAAGGATTCGCCGCGCGTCCAGCTCGATCTGCCCAATGTCTATTGGACGCTGGTCACGCCCTTGGCGACGATCATCGGCATGTACACCAATGTGCCGGAGGGCGGTTCAATCGATTCGGTGCAGCAGCAATGGCTGACCAATGAATTCGCCACCGCGCCGACCGACCGCGCGCTGATCCTCGCGCTGCATCATCCGATCTATTCGTTCGACACGCACCATAGCGGCAGTTCGAAAATGGCCGACGCGCTGGAGAACGCCATTCGCGACACCGGCCGCGTGCCCAATCTCGTGCTGTCGGGTCATGTCCATAATTATCAGCGCATCGAGCAGTCGATCGTCGAGGGCGGCCCGACGCCCTTCATCGTCACCGGCAATGGCGGCTATCACAATCTCCACGCCGTGAAGGTCGCCGCCGGCGACAAGGACCCGGAGACCGGCGCGACGCTCAAATATGCGTCGAACAAAAAATGGGGCTTCCTGACGCTGACGGTCGACAAGAAGTCGATCTCGGGCGTCAGCTTCGAAATCGACCGCAATGACGCTGCGGGCGGCGGCGACACGTTCAGCTATCCGGTCGACCCGGTCGAACTCGAAGACCCGAAATCGGTGCCGACGCTTTAGCCGCAGCGTCGCCCGGCTCGACGCCCCGCCGCAAATCCCGGATGATGCGCGCATGATTCGCTTCATCCCTTCGGCCTGTCTCGCGACGGCGTTGCTTGTCGTCGCGCCTCCAGCCCGCGCCGATTTCGCCTCCTGCGTCGCGTCATTGCGCACGGACGCTTCCGCCAAGGGGATTTCGGACAAGACGATCGCCGCCGCCTTCGACAGCCTGCAGCCTGATCCCAAGGTGCTCGACTTCGAGAGCAATCAGCCCGAATTCAAGACGCCGATCTGGGACTATATGGCCGGCCTCGTCGATGACGAGCGGGTCGAGGACGGCAAGGCGGCGGTCGCGCGCGAGATGAGCGCGCTCGCCAGGGCCGAGGCGCATTTCGGCGTCGATCGCTATGTGCTGGCGGCGATCTGGGGCGTTGAGTCGAATTTCGGCCAGAACACCGGCGGCCGGCCGCTGGCGCAATCGCTGACGACGCTCGCTTGTCAAAGCTCGCAGCGTCCCGCCTATTATCGCGGCGAGCTGATGGCGGCGCTCGAGATTGTCGATCGCGGCGACATCCCGCTCGACAAGCTGACCGGCTCGTGGGCGGGCGCTTTCGGCCAGACGCAATTCATGCCCTCGACCTTTCTGAGGTTAGCGGTCGATCTCGACGGCTCGGGACGCGACATCGTCGATTCGCCCGCCGCCGCGCTGGCCTCCACCGCCAATTATCTGGCGAAGTCGGGCTGGCGGAGCGGCGAGCCCTGGGGCTTCGAGGTGAAGCTGCCCGAGGGCTATTCCGGCCCGTCGGGGCGCAAGGCCAAGGCGGCGATGTCGGTCTGGGCGTCGCGCGGGATCAAGCGGATCGACGGCAAGCCGCTCGGCGAGACTGAGGCCGGCCTGCTGCTGCCGGCCGGGCCGCAGGGGCCGGGTTTTCTCGTCACCAAGAATTTCGACGCGATCTACAGTTACAACGCCGCCGAATCCTACACGCTGGCGATCGCCATTCTCGCCCAGCGTCTCGCCGGCGGCCCGGGGATCGTCACGCCCTGGCCGACAGACGATCCCGGCCTGTCGCGCGCCGAGCGGCGCGAATTGCAGGCTTTGCTGACCAAACATGGCTATGACGTCGGCGCGCCCGACGGCGCGATCGGCGACAAGACCCGCACCGCGATCGCCGATTTTCAGGGCAAGAACGGACTGACCGTCGATGGCCGCGCCTCGGTGAAAGTGCTGGCGGCGCTGCGGCGGTAAATACGCCACTTTCCCCTACCGGTAAGCGAAACGCGAACCTGCGTTGTCGCGACGAATCCTATCAGGAGGGCTTCTGCCATGGCGTCGGTAGACGATGAGAATATGAGTGAGAAGCCTGTCAGCTTCGAAAAGGCTGTAAAAGCCCAAGGAACAATGTTCGATAACTCGGAGCGGTTCTTCCAAGCTGGAATTGGGGTGCCGCTAACGGAGGAAACTCTATTCAGGCTCACCCTGAAAGGGCGCGAAGAGGTTCATGGAATTATCCCCGGACCGTTGAGCGCGGCTCACTACAGCGCAATCGGTAAGGTCGCGGCAAACTGGGCCGCTCTAGAAATGCTGATCAATAGCGCAATTTGGCAGATCGGCGAGATTCCCGACGAAATCGGAGGGTGCATCACTTCGCAGTTCTTTACGTTTGATACGAAAATCAAAGCTCTGATCGCGGTGCTCGGCGTGCGCGGCAATTTCAATAAAACTATTGCCGCTCTGAACAAATTTCACGACCGCTCCCGCGGGGCGGCGCAAAAGCGAAATCGTACGGTGCACGATCCGTGGGTGGGCGATTTTAAGACCGGAATTCCGCAACGATTGGAGATAACGGCAGATAAAAAGCTGGTGAGCGGCTATAAGCCAATAACGACTGATGATCTTCTAAAGCTCGTAGACGAAATCGCGGACTTATTCGACGAATTCAAAGAAATTATCTCGCCGGCGATCGAGAGATTTCCGCCATTGCGCGATAAATAACCGTCGATAAAGTCTCGTGAGCCCAACCGGGAGGCCGCCTTTGATCCTGACCGTCGCCACGCAGCCCTTCGCCGATCAGAAGCCGGGCACCTCGGGCCTGCGCAAGAAGACGACAGTCTTTCAGCAGCCCAATTATGTCGAGAATTTCCTCCAGTCGATCTTCGATTCGCTCGAGAATTTCGCCGGCAAGACGCTGGTGATCGGCGGCGACGGCCGCTTCTTCAATCGCGAGGCGATCCAGAAGGCGATCCGCATCGCGCTCGCCAATGGCTTCGGCCGCATCGTCGTCGGGCGCGGGGGCTTGATGTCGACGCCGGCCGTCTCGGCGTTGATTCGCGCCCGCCAGACTTTCGGCGGCATTATTTTTTCCGCCTCGCATAATCTCGGCGGCCCTAACGGCGATTTCGGCGTCAAATATAACATCGGCAACGGCGGCCCGGCGCCGGAGAAAATCACCGACGCGATCTATGCCCGCACCATGACCATCGCCGCCTATAAGACGCTTGACGCGCCAGATATCGATCTCGACGCGCTGGGCGTCGTCGCGCTCGGCGCGGGAAGCGTCGAGATCGTCGATCCGGTCGCCAATTATTCGGCGCTGATGAAGACGCTGTTCGATTTCGACGCGCTGCGCGGCCTCTTCGCCTCCGGCTTCACCATGCGCTTCGACGCGATGCATGCGATCACCGGCCCCTATGCCCACGCCATTCTCGAAGGCGAACTTGGCGCCGCGCCGGGCACCGTGGTCAACGGGACGCCGCTGCCCGATTTCGGCGGCCATCATCCCGATCCCAACCTCACCTACGCCAAGGATCTCTACGATCTTCTGATGTCGCCCCAGGCGCCCGATTTCGGCGCCGCCTCGGATGGCGATGGCGACCGCAACCTGATCATCGGCCGTGGCCAGTTCATCACCCCCTCCGATTCGCTGGCGATGCTCGCCGCCAACGCGACGCTCGCGCCCGGCTACGCCAAGGGTCTCGCCGGCATCGCCCGCTCGATGCCGACCAGCGCGGCGGCTGACCGGGTCGCCGCCAAACTCGGCGTCAAAGCCTATGAGACGCCGACGGGGTGGAAATTCTTCGGCAATCTGCTCGACGCGGGCCTGGCGACGATCTGCGGCGAGGAGAGCGCCGGCACCGGCTCCAATCACGTGCGCGAGAAAGACGGGCTATGGGCGGTGTTGCTCTGGCTGACGATCCTCGCCAGCCGGCGGCAGTCGGTCGCCGAAATCGCCCGCCAGCATTGGGCGACCTATGGGCGCAACTATTACACCCGCCATGATTTCGAGGAAGTCGATCTCGCCGGCGCAACCGCGCTGATGGACGCGCTGCGCGCTCGTCTCGCCAGCCTGCCGGGTCAGAGCTTCGGCGCGCTGAAAGTCGAGGCGGCCGATGATTTCGCCTATCACGATCCGGTCGACAATTCCGACACGCCGGCCCAGGGCGTGCGGGTGATGTTCGAAGGCGGCTCGCGGATCGTCTATCGCCTGTCAGGCACTGGCACGGTGGGCGCGACGCTGCGGGTCTATATCGAGCGCTACGATCCGCCGGGCGGCGACCTCGGCGAAGAGGCGCAGGCGGCGCTCGCCGATCTGATCGCCCTGTCGCGTTCGCTGGCCGAGATCGAAAAGCGGACGGGACGCAAAGAACCCAGCGTCGTGACCTGAAACGAGGGGCTCCGTCGGCGGCGTCCGCCTGTGCGCCGCCGCCGGACTTTTTGCCGCGGCGGCGACGCTTTCACGCGGGGTCTACGCGTTACGCAACCTTTGGCGTCTCAGTGGTGATGCGTCTCGGCGTGATGCTTGGCGGCGTCGTTGCCGGAATCCATCGCCTGGGCGGCGTGGCCATGGGCCGCATGGGCGTGATGGGCGGCCTTCTCGTGATCGCCGCTCTCATGGTGCTTGGCCGCTTCGTGATGATGCTTGGCGGCATGCTCGTGATGGGCGGCGGCCTCGGTATGATGATGGGCGCCTTCGTGGGACGATTTCGACATTGGCGGTCCTCCTCGGTGGCGGGCGCAAAATGTCCTTCGACGAGGGCTGGGCGCCCCGACCGACGGATTTCGACGCCCGGAAAGGTTAAACGGATCGCTGCCCCGCTGGCTCAACAACGCGCCGGCGGTGGCAAGCGAACGACTCTGATCGCAGCGAGCGCTGCACGAAAAAGCCTGGCGCCTCTCGGCGACGCCCCGATGACGTTTCTGCGCCAATTCGGCGGTGGCGGCGTTTGGCGCGCGATCACCAATCTGTGCATAGACTTGGCCGATCCGAACGGAATAACCGGAATTGGGACGGGTTTCGCCACGGGGCGACGATCCGGTATGTTTCGTGCACGCGCCAAGGCGAAAGCGCGACCATCGTTAGGGGGGCTCGTAAAATAGAACGCGATCGTTATGGTTATTTCACCGTGACGCGGCTGGCTAAACGCGACGCCGAGGCGGTTCGCCGATGATTGGGCTTGTCCGCATCGCCCTGTCGCGCCCCTACACATTCGTCGTGCTGGCGCTGCTTGTCCTGCTCGTCGGGCCGCTCGCGGCTTTGCGCATGCCGACCGACATTTTTCCCGACATTCGCATCCCGGTCATCAGCGTCGTCTGGCAATATACCGGCATGCCGCCCGATCTGATGTCGGGGCGCATGACGACGCCGTTCCAGCGGGCGCTGACCACCACGGTCAATGACATCGAGCATATCGAGGCCAATTCCTACACCGGCATTGGCGTCATCAAGATCTTCTTCCAGCCCAACGCCGACATTCGTACCGCCAACGCCCAGGTCACGGCGATTTCGCAGACGCTGATCAAGCAGATGCCGCCCGGCGCGACGCCGCCGCTGATCCTCAATTACAACGCCTCCACCGTGCCGATCGTCCTGGTCGCGCTGTCGGGCGAAGGCTTCACCGAGCAGCGCCTCGGCGATCTCGGCATCAATGAGATTCGCACGCCTCTGGTGACGGTGCCCGGCGCCGCCATTCCCTATCCTTTTGGCGGCAAGCAGCGCCAGATCCAGATCGACCTCGATCCCAATGCGCTGCAGGCGCGCGGCCTCTCCGGTCAGGATGTCGCCAATGCGCTCGCCGCGCAAAATCTGATCACCCCGGTCGGCACCGAGAAGATCGGCCTCTTCGAATATGCGGTGCAGCTCAACGACGCGCCGCTGCAATTCGCCGATCTCGGCAATCTGCCGATCAAGGCGGTCAACGGCGCCATGGTCTATGTGCGCGACGTCGCCCAGGTGCGCGACGGCAATGCGCCGCAGACCAATATTGTTCATGTCAATGGCGACCGCTCGGTGCTGTTGCAGGTGCTGAAGAATGGCTCCGCCTCGACGCTGGCGATCATCGATGGCGTCAAACAGCGGCTCGCCGCGATGGCCGACACTTTGCCCGCCGGCCTCAAGGTCAACCTGCTGGGCGATCAATCGCTATTCGTGCGCGCCGCGATCAGCGGCGTGGCGCGCGAGGGCGTCATCGCCGCGGCGCTGACCAGCCTGATGATCTTGCTGTTTCTCGGCAGCTGGCGGTCGACGCTGATCATCGCCACCTCCATCCCGCTGGCGGTGCTGGGTTCGATCCTCGCGCTCGCCGCGGTGGGCGAGACGCTCAACATCATGACGCTCGGCGGATTGGCGCTGGCCGTCGGCATTCTGGTCGACGATGCGACGGTGACGATCGAGAACATCAATTGGCATCTTGAGCATGGCAAGCCGGTCGAAGCGGCGATCATGGACGGCGCACGGCAGATCGTGACGCCGGCCTTCGTCTCGCTGCTCTGTATCTGCATTGTCTTCGTGCCGATGTTCTTCCTCGATGGCGTCGCCCGCTATCTTTTCGTGCCGATGGCCGAGGCAGTGGTCTTCGCGATGGTCAGTTCGTTCTTCCTGTCGCGCACGCTGGTGCCGACGATGGCCAATTACCTGCTGCGCCCGCACGCCGGGCACGGCGCCGATCACGCGCCCCGCGCCTCGCGCAATCCGATCGTCATCTTCCAGCGCGGCTTCGAGGCCGGCTTCGAGCGCATCCGCGGCGGCTATCGCGCCGTGCTTGGGTTGGCGATGGAGCGGCGGCCTGTGTTCGCAATCGGCTTTCTGGCGCTCGTCGCCTCGGCCTTCCTGCTGACCCCCTATCTCGGCCGCAATTTTTTCCCCTCGGTCGACGGCGGCCAGATCCTCATGCATGCGCGCCTGCAGGTCGGCACGCGGGTCGAGGAAAGCGCCAAGCAATTCTCGGACATCGAGGCGGCGATCCGTTCGGTCATTCCGCCCGACGATCTGGAGGCGGTGGTCGACAACATCGGCATGCCGATCAGCGGCATCAACCTGTCCTATAACAACACCGGCGTCATCGGCTCGCAGGATGGCGACGTTCAGATCAAACTCGCCGAGAATCATCGCCCCTCGGCCGACTATGTTCGCGCCTTGCGCGAAGAATTGCCGCGCCGTTTTCCCGGCGTGACCTTCGCCTTCCTGCCGGCCGATATTATCAGTCAGATTCTCAATTTCGGCGCGCCGGCGCCGATCGACGTGCAGATTTCCGGCGCGAATCTGGCAGCCAATTTCGACTATGCCGCGCTGCTGCTGCGCCGCCTGCGCCATGTGCCCGGCGTCGCCGACGCCCGCGTTCAACAATCGCCGTCGAGCCCGGTGCTTAATGTCGATGTCGATCGCACTCGCGCCCAATATATCGGCCTGAGCGAACGCGACGTCGTCAACAGCCTGACCGTCAATCTCGCTGGCAGCGGCCAGGTTTCGCCGACCTATTGGCTCGACCCCAAGAGCGGCGTCTCCTATTCGATCGTCATGCAGACGCCGCAATATCGGCTCGATTCGCTGAGCGCGTTGCAAACGATCCCCGTGACCGCGAGCGGCGCGACCAATCTGCCGCTGCTTGGCGGCGTGGCGAAGATCTCGCGCGCGACGGGCGACGCCATCGTCTCGCAATATAATATCGTGCCGATCGTCCAAATCTACGCGACCCCGCAGGGACGCGATCTCGGCGCGGTGGCGGCCGATGTCGGCAAAATCATCGACGAGACGCGCGGCGACCTGCCAAAGGGCAGCAAGGTCGAGATGCTCGGCCAGGTGCGGACCATGAACGGCGCCTTCTCCGGCCTGTCGCTCGGGTTGATCGGCGCGATCGTGCTGATCTACCTGCTGATCGTCGTCAATTTCCAGTCCTGGGCCGACCCGCTGGTGATTATCTCCGCCCTGCCCGCCGGACTGGCCGGCATCGTCTGCATGCTGTTCGTCACTAGGACGACGCTGTCGGTGCCGGCATTGACTGGCGCGATCATGTGCATGGGCGTCGCCACCGCCAATAGTGTGCTGGTCATCAGTTTCGCGCGCGAGCGCTACGCGGCGCTTGGCGATCCGGTGGCGGCGGCCGTGGAGGCCGGCTTCGTACGTTTCCGCCCGGTCGTCATGACCGCGCTGGCGATGATCATCGGCATGGCGCCGATGGCGCTCGGGCTCGGCGAAGGCGGCGAGCAGAACGCGCCCCTCGGCCGTGCCGTGATCGGCGGGTTGATCTTCGCCACCGTGGCGACGCTGGTTTTCGTTCCCGTCGTCTTCTCGCTGGTCCATAAACATCTGACGCCGCGCGAAGCCGCGCCTCTGGAGAGCCAACCGACATGACCGCCTCCACCGGCAGCGGCGATCTCGCCGCCGCCTTGGCCCGAAAGAGCCTTGTGCGCAGACTTGTCGTCGCCGCCGCGCTCGCCGCGCTGGTGGTCGTTTATCTCGTCGCGACCGGCATTGGGGCGCGCAACGACAGCGACACCAAGCTGCGCGACTGGACCGAGGCGCAGTCGATCCCGACGGTTGCGCTCGTGACGCTCAATCGCGAGCCCGGCGTGATCAGCCTCAATCTGCCCGGCCGGCTCGACGCCAATGTCCGTGCGCCGATCTACGCCCGCGTCAGCGGCTATGTGAAAAGCCGCAACGCCGACATTGGCGATGCCGTAACGGGCGGCCAACTCCTCGCCGAGATCGATGCGCCCGATCTCGATCAGCAATTGCTGCAGGCGCGGGCGGATTTGAGCAGCGCCGAAGCCAGCGCCCGGCTGTCCGAAGTCACGCTGACGCGCGGTCGCACCCTTCTGACTTCGAACGCGGTGGCGCAGCAGGATGTCGACCAGCGCGCCGCCGATCTCGACAATAAACGCGCCGCGGTGCAGGCCGATCAGGCCAATGTCGAGCGGCTGCAGGCGCTGGCCGATTATAAGCGCGTCGCCGCGCCCTTCGATGGCGTCGTGACTGAGCGCAACACCGATGTCGGCGCCCTGATCAGCGCCGGCTCGAGCGCCGGCGCGCCGATGTTCGTCATCTCGGAGCTACGCAAGCTGCGCGCTTCGATCAACGTGCCGCAGAATTACGTTCCGCAAATCCCGATCGGCGCCAAGGCGACGGTGACAGTGCCCGAATATCCGGGCCGCAAGTTCCCGGCTGTCGTCGAAGCCTCGTCGCGCTCGGTCGACGTGGCGTCGGGCTCGACCCTGATGCAACTGGGGATCGACAATGCAGGCGGCGCACTGATGCCTGGCGCCTACGCCAGCGTCCATCTCGACCTCGCCGGCGCGCCCGGCGCCTTCCGCATCCCCGTCAGCGCGCTGATTTTCGATCGCAGCGGCTTGCGCGTCGCGACCGTCGGCGCCGATAATCGCGTCGCGCTGAAAACGGTGACGATCGCCCGCGACCTCGGCAGTGAGATCGAGATCGGCTCGGGCATAGGCCCCGACGATCGCGTGATCGCCTCGCCGGCGGACGGAATCGCCGACGGCGACGAGGTGCGGATCGCCGAGCCGCGCTCCAAGTCATAGGCCCAAGCCTTAAAATCCGGACCGCAACGCTTTTTTCACCCGCGCCCGACATGGTTGCGCTCAGGGCGCGCGCGATCTCCGCAAGTTTGCAGGATCGCGCCCCGCTTCAGGCGGCTGGATGACCATCACCATGCAAGGCGACGCGCCACGCAGCGGTCTCGCGGGCCCGTCCGCTGTGCGCTGGCTTGCGGCGCTCTTTTGCGCCTTGACGGCGCTGACGCTCGCGCCGCTGGCGATCTGGCCGATCCCGCCAAGCTGGGACCTCGTCAATCATTGGGCGCGGCTGACGCTTTTTCACATGGCGCCCGGCGATCCGCTCGCCGCGCTTTACCAGGTCCGATTGGCGCCAATCCCCGATCTCGCGATCGATCTCGCCGATCTGGCGCTGTCGCCTCTCCTGTCGCCCGAAAGCGTGATGAAGCTCGCCTGGTGCGCCGCCATCGTTCTGCCGGCCTGGGGGGCGTGGCGGGTCTCCAAGGCGCTGAACAACGGCGCGCCCCAACCGGCGATCCTCTTCGTTCCTGTCCTCTCCTATAATCTTGTCGTCACGCTCGGACTGGTCAATTTCGCCATCGGCATGGGGCTGGCGCTCATCGCTTTCGCCGCCTGGCTGACCGTGGATCGTCGTCGCGTCGGCCTTCGGCTGGCGGCGTTCAACGCGATTTCGGTCGTTCTATTTTTCTGCCATCTCGCCGCCTTCGCCGCTCTGGCGCTTCTCGTCGCACTTTATGAGGCGAAGCCGCACGTCCATGAGTCCCGGCGCGAGTGGGCGAAGCGACTCCTGATATCGGCGCTTCATTTCGCCGCTGGCGTCGTGCTGTGGGCCTTCGCGCCGCCGATCGAATCGCATTTCAGCGGGCCGGGCTCGAAAATAGCCTCGCTCGCCGCGCCGATGTTCAATCAGACCGTAGAGGCCGGCGTGCTTGCGACGCTGGCGTTGGTTGTTGCGCTCTCGGCGGCGCTGATGACGCGCCGCGTCGCCTTTGCCCCGGCGATGCGCTGGCCGCTCGTCGGATTGCTGGCCTTCGTCGCGCTCGCCCCGCCGACCCATGGCGCGGCCGATTTCATTGACGCGCGCATGGCGGCGCTGCTTGCCTACCTGGTTTTTGCCTCGTTGCAGGGTCCGCACGCCGCTCGGGCGCGCGGCTGGATCGCCGCTGTGGCGGTTCTCGTCGCGGTCGCGCGGGTCGGCGCGGCGCTGCCGTTCTGGGCCGCCTATAACGCGGAGGCGGGCGAATTTCGCCAGGCCTTCGTGGCCATCCCGGCCGGCGCCCGCGCGCTCGTCGTCTCGCCGCCCCCCGGGCGTTGCCCGTCGCTCGACGCCGAGGATTTCGCCCGCGGCCTCACCGGCTTTGTCGCCATCGACCGGCGGGCGCTGGTCAGCACGCTGTTCACCGGCCTCGGCATGCAGCCCATCGCGCCGCGCGATCCGCGCCTGGCCGAAATTCCCTGGACGGCGCCAAGCCTCGACTGGATCGCCCGCCGCGTTCCCGATTGGCAAAGCCTCTATGACACGGTGATCGCGCTGCATGTCGATTGCGACTGGCGGCCCGAACAGGCCGGCTGGGCGCCGGCGGCGGAAATTCCCCAAGCGACGATCTACCGCCGACCCTGATCGGCGGACGGCCGCCGGGGTCCGGCGATATTGGCCAAATCGATGAATCGGACTATGTCGGACCCGGCCGCGCCGGCGCGCGACCGACGTCCGCGTGAGGAGAGACGCGCTCCATGAAACTGCCGAGCGAGCTTGGCCCCATCCATTTTGTCGGCATCGGCGGCATCGGCATGTCCGGCATCGCCGAAGTGCTGGTCAATCTCGGCTATTCGGTGCAGGGCTCGGACGCCACCGACAACGCCAATGTCAAACGCTTGCGCGAGCGCGGCGCGAGGGTCTTCGTCGGCCATAACGCGGCCAATCTGGGCGAGGCGGCGGTGGTCGTCGTCTCAAGCGCCATCAAGCGCGACAATCCCGAACTTTCCGTGGCGCGCGAGCGGCGCATTCCGGTGGTCAGGCGGGCTGAAATGCTCGCCGAACTGATGCGGCTCAAGCAATGCGTCGCCATCGCCGGCACCCATGGCAAGACGACCACCACCTCGCTGGTGGCGACGCTGCTCGACGCCGCCGGCCTCGACCCGACCGTCATCAACGGTGGCATTATCAACGCCTATGGCACCAATGCGCGGCGCGGCGGCGGCGACTGGATGGTGGTGGAGGCGGACGAGAGCGACGGCACGTTTCTTAAACTGCCAGCCGACGTCGCCATCGTCACCAATATCGATCCCGAGCATCTCGACCATTTCCAGACTTTCGAGGCGATCAAGGACGCCTTTCTCTCCTTCATCGAGAATCTGCCCTTCTACGGCTTCGCGGTGATGTGTCTCGACCATCCGACCGTGCAGGAACTGGTCGGGCGCATCGAGGATCGGCGCGTCATCACCTATGGCGAGAACCCGCAGGCCGATGTGCGTCTGCTCGATGTCGATCTGTCCGGCGGCGTGACCCGCTTCGCGGTGCAGATCCGCAATCGCAAGAGCGGCGCGACGACGCTGATCGATAGGCTCGTCTTGCCGATGCCCGGCCATCACAATGCGCTCAACGCCACGGCGGCGATCGCCGTCGCCCATGAACTCAAGGCGCCGCCGGACATCATTCGCAAGGCGATCGCCGGCTTCGGCGGCGTCAAGCGGCGCTTCACGCGCACCGGCGAATGGAAGGGCGTGGCGATCTTTGACGATTACGGCCATCATCCGGTCGAGATCGCCGCCGTGCTGCGCGCCGCGCGCGCCGCCGCGTCGGGCAAGGTCGTTGCAATCGTCCAGCCCCATCGCTACACGCGGCTGCAATCGCTGTTCGACGCCTTCGCGCGCTGCTTCAACGACGCCGACACGGTCGTCGTCGCCGATGTTTATCCGGCCGGCGAAGCGCCGATCGCCGGCGTCGATAAACAGGCGCTCGTCGCGGCGATCAATGCGCATGGCCATCGCCACGCTATCGCGCTGAGCGGTCCCGATGCGCTGGCGGAACTGGTGCGTTCGATCGCCCGGCCGGGAGACTATGTCGTATTCCTCGGCGCGGGCAGCATCACCCAATGGGCCTATGCGCTGCCGGGCGAATTGGCGGCGCTCGACGGCGTCGCGGCATGACGCGCAAAAGCGCGCTGGCGCTTCGCCATGTCGCGTTCGAGGATGTTGGTGTCTGGGCCGAGACGCTTGCAGTGCGCGGCTATGATCTCGAAATCGTCGATCTCGGCGTACAACCGACGCCGCGCGTTGCGATCGCGCGTTGCGATCTGCTGATCGTGCTTGGCGCGCCAATCGGCGTCTACGAGACGGATATCTATCCATTTCTGATCGATGAGATCGAGGCGATCCGCCTGCTGCTCCAAGCGCAACGCCCCGTTCTCGGCGTCTGTCTGGGCGCGCAATTGATGGCGGCGACGCTCGGCGCGAAAGTCGCGCCGGGAACAGCCAAGGAGATCGGCTACGCGCCGGTCGCGTTGACGACGGAAGGACGCGCCTCGCCCTTGGCGGCGATCGACGGCGTCAATGTGCTGCACTGGCACGGCGACAATCTCGATCTGCCGAAGGGCGCCGAGCGGCTCGCTTCGACGACGCTTTGTCCCAATCAGGCGTTTCGCATTGGCGATTGGGCGCTCGGGCTGCAGTTCCATGTCGAGGCCGATCCCGCAAAAATCGAAGCCTGGCTGATCGGCCATGCGGTGGAACTCGCTAAGGCCGGCGTCGATCCGCGTCAGGTTCGCGCCGATGCGGCAAAGCATGGCGGCGCGGTCGCCGCCGCCGGACGCGCGCTGCTCAACACATGGCTCGATGGGTTGGCGCCGTGAATAGCGACGCAACAAATGCCGGCCACGCGCTGCGGGCGCTGGCGCCGCAGCTCAGAGGACGGCTCTCCTTCGACGCGCCGCTCGCCCCCTACACGTGGTTTCGCGTCGGCGGTCCGGCCGAGGCGCTGTTTTCGCCGGCCGACGAGGAGGATCTCGCCCGGCTGCTTCAGCTTTTGCCGCGTGAGATTCCGGTCTTCGTCATTGGCGTCGGCTCCAATCTGATTGTTCGCGACGGCGGCTTGCGCGGGTTGGTGATTCGCCTCGGCGGCAAGGCCTTCGGCGCGGTTGAGGCGACCGCCGATCATCGCGTGATCGCCGGCGCGGCGGCGCTCGACGCGCAGGTCGCGCGCGCCGCAGCGGAGGCGAATGTCGACGGGCTGGCCTTTTTGCGCGGCGTGCCGGGCGCGATTGGCGGCGCGCTCAGAATGAACGCCGGCGCTCATGGCGGCGAGGTGCGCGATATTCTGCTAGAGGCGCATGGCCTCGACCGCGACGGCGCCAAATGCGTGCTCGGGCCAAAAGAGATGGGCCTTTCCTATCGCCACAGCGAAGCGCCCGAGGACGTGATTTTCACCCGCGCGATCTTTCAGGGGCGCGCCGGCGAACGCGCCGCGATTCTCGCCGAAATGGAGCGTATCACCGCCGCGCGCGAAGCCTCGCAACCGATTCGCGAAAAGACGGGCGGCTCGACTTTCAAAAACCCGCCCGGCGAAAAGGCGTGGCGACTGATCGACGCGGCGGGCTGCCGGGGCTTGAGGGTCGGCGGCGCCGAAGTCTCGACGATGCACTGCAATTTCCTCATCAATCGCGACAATGCGACCGCCGCCGATATCGAGGCGCTGGGCGAGGAAGTGCGCCGGCGCGTCAAGGCGGCCTCGGGCGTCGAACTGGAATGGGAAATCAAGCGCCTCGGGACGCCGGCCTAAACCGCGCCGTCGCGATCGCCCGCCGGGAATCGGCCGGCAAATCCCAGACGCAGATCGTCCAAAGGTGCAGCGGTTAAAAAACCGCAAAGCAAGCTCCACACAGGCCTGGCGGGTTAACGCGGCCTTAACGCCCGGGAATTAATTGTGCCTTAACGCGCCGGCGGCCGGCTTCGGAGGGGCGATGAAACATGTTGCGGTCCTGATGGGCGGCTGGTCGGCCGAGCGGCCGGTCTCGCTCAATTCCGGCCGTGGCTGCGCCGATGCGCTCGAGGGGCGCGGCTATCGCGTCAGCCGTATCGACGTCGATCGCGACATCGCCGCCGTCCTTGCCAAGCTGAAGCCCGACGTCGCCTTCAACGCCCTGCATGGCCGCGTCGGCGAGGACGGCACGATCCAGGGCGTGCTCGAAATTCTCCAGATTGCCTATACCCATTCTGGCGTTCTGGCCTCGGCGCTGGCGATGCAGAAAGATCTCGCCAAGGTGGCGCTCGCCGCCGCCGGCGTGCCGGTCGCCTATGGCGTCGTGGTCGATCGCGCCGAAGCGGCGCGCCGCCATGTGCTCGAGCCGCCCTATGTGCTGAAGCCGATCAGCGAGGGCTCGTCCTTCGGCGTCGTGATCGTCAAGGAGGGGCGCGCCCATCCGCCCCAGGAGGTCGGCCGCGCCGACTGGCCTTATGGCGACCGGCTGCTCGCCGAGCGATTCGTCGACGGCAAGGAACTGACCTGCGCCGTCATGGGCGACAAGGTGTTGGACGTCATCGAAATCCAGCCGGTTTCGGAAGCCTTCTACGGTTATGACGCGAAATACGCCAAGGGCGGCTCCGTCCACGTCCTTCCGGCGAAAATTAAACCAAAAATTTACCATGAAGTCCAAGAGTTGGCGCTCAGGGCGCATCGCGCGCTCGGCTGTCGCGGGGTCAGCCGGGCCGATTTTCGTTTTGACGAGTCGAAGGGGGAATCCGGAGAGCTGGCGTGCCTGGAGGTCAACACCCAGCCAGGCATGACGGAGACTTCGTTGGTGCCGGAAATGGCGGCCCACGCCGGTCTTTCCTTCGGCGCGTTGGTGGAATGGATGGTGGAGGACGCGTCGTGCAATCGTTGAGCGGCGGGTATGGTCTGCGGCCGCCGGCTGCGCTGGGCATCGCCCCGCGCGCCGCGTTCGCGCCTGCTCGCGTGCTGCTCAGGGGCGAGCGCGCCCGGCGCGGCCCGACCCGCTGGACGCTGCATTTCGCCAAGCCCGCGCCGCGCGGCCTCGGCCTCACGCTGGCCGCGGCGCTGCTTGCCGGCGTGACCGCCTATGGCGCTGAGCGCGGCGGCGAATATCAGGCTTTCGTCGCCCGCGAAGGCGGCGTCGGCGACTATGCCGCGCGCGCGCTCGGCTTCGGCGTCTCGGCGGTGACGATCTCCGGCCAGTCGCAACTCTCTGAAAACGAAATCCTGGCGCTCGCCGGCGTCGACGGCAAGACGTCCTTGCCCTTCTACGACGCGGGTAGAGCGCGCAAAAATCTCGAGGCCCAGCCGCTGATCAAACAGGCGGGCGTGCGCAAGCTCTATCCCGACCGCATCGTCATCGACATCGTCGAGCGCACGCCAGCCGGGCTGTGGCAGAAGGACGGCGAAATCAGCGCGGTGGCCGCCGACGGTACGGCGATCGACACGATGCGCGACAAATATCAAGCGCTGCCTTTCGTCGTCGGCGAAGGCGCCAATGCCCATCTCGACGAATATCAGGCCCTGCTCGATGCTTCGGCCGAACTACGCCCGCGCATCGTCGCCGGCGTGCGGGTCGGCGATCGCCGCTGGACGCTCAAGATGCGCTCGGGCGTCGACGTTGAATTGCCGGAAGTCGATCCGCTCGCCGCAATGGCGACGCTGCTGACCGAGGAACGCCAGTCGCGTCTTCTCGAGCGTGACATTCTCTCCGTCGATCTGCGCGTTCCCGGCCGCGTCTTCGTCCGCCTGTCGGAGGAAGCCGCCGCCGCGCGCGACGCCGCCAAGCCCAAGAAGGTCGCGCAATGACCTTCCGCCCCCTCACGCCGCGAATGCGGCAATTGCCGCCGCGCAAATCGGCCGTTCTCTCGGTGCTCGATGTCGGGGCGTCGAAAGTCGTCAGCCTGATCGCCCGCCTGACGCCGATCGAGCTTGCCGCCGCAACGCCCGATCGCACCCATCGCTGCCGCGTGCTCGGCATCGGCCATCAGCGTTCACGCGGCGTCAAGGCCGGGGCGATCGTCGATCTCGAAGCGGCCGAAGGCGCCATTCGGCTCGCCATCGACGCGGCCGAACGCATGTCGGGCGTCGAGGTCGACAGCGTCGTGGTCAATATGTCGGGCGGCCGTCTGTCGTCGCGCCTCTTCGACGCCAAGATCGCATTGCGCGGCAAGGCAGTGACCCAGGGCGACATTCATCGCGTGCTCGAAGCAGCCTCTGCCGCCGGCTCCTATTCCGGTCGCGCCGTGTTGCATGCGGCGCCAACCGGCTTCTGGCTCGACGGCGCAGCCGGCGTGCGCGACCCCAAGGGCATGGTCGGCGAGGAACTCGGCGCCGAAATGCATGTCGCCACATGCGAGGCGGCCGCAGCGCGCAATCTCATGCTGGCGATCGAGCGCTGCCATTTGCGCATCGGCGCGATGGTGGCGACGCCTTACGCCACCGGTCTTTCGACGCTGATCGACGATGAGGTCGAACTCGGCGCGGCGGTGGTCGATTTCGGCGGCGGCTCAACGACAATCGGCGTCTTCGCCGGCGGGCGGCTCATCCATGTCGACGCCATCGCGGTCGGCGGCGGCCATATCACGATGGATATCGCGCGTGGCCTCTCGGTCAGTCTCGCCGACGCCGAGCGGCTGAAGACGCTCTATGGCGCCTGCATCGCTTCGCCTTCGGACGAGCGCGACTCGATCGCCGTCCAGCGCGTCGGCGACGATCTCGATCATTCGACCCATCTGCCCAAAGCCGAACTGGTGCGCATCATTCGCCCCAGGGTCGAGGAAATTCTTGAACTCACGCGCGATCGTCTGAAGGCGGCCGGGCTTGGCATTCACGCCGGACGCCGCCTGGTGCTGACCGGCGGCGGCTGTCAGCTCACCGGCCTGCCGGAGCTCGCCCGCGCCATCGTTTCCAGTCAGGCGCGTATCGGTCGGCCGATCGGCGTCGAGGGCCTGCCCGAGTCGGCCAAAAGCCCCGCCTTCGCGGCGGCGGTCGGCCTGCTGGTCTATCCGCAGGTGGCGGGGATCGAACATTTCGAGCCGGGTCGCGCCGATCGCGCGTCCGATGACGACGCCGGCTATGTCGCGCGCGTGGGCAGGTGGTTGAAAGAGAGTTTTTGACGCGCGACGCCGGAGGGACCCGGCGCGGCGCGAGTGAAGAAATGCGTTAAACCGGCGCCAGCGGGCGTCCAAGAGATGAGGCCAGCTATGTCGATCAATCTAAAGGCGCCGGAACTGCGGGAGCTGAAGCCCCGTATCATCGTTTGCGGCGTCGGCGGCGCCGGCGGCAACGCGGTCAACAACATGATCGTGTCGGGTCTGTCGGGCGTCGACTTCGTCGTCGCCAACACCGACGCCCAAGCGTTGGCGTCCTCGCGCGCCGAACGCATCATTCAAATGGGCATGCAGGTGACCGAGGGCCTGGGCGCTGGCTCCAAGCCGGAAGTCGGCCGGGCCGCCGCCGAGGAGGCGCTCGAAGAGATCCGCGATCACATCGCCGGCGCGCATATGGCCTTCGTCACCGCCGGCATGGGCGGCGGCACCGGCACTGGCGCTGCGCCGGTGGTCGCCCGCATCGCCCGCGAGCTTGGCATCCTGACGGTCGGCGTCGTCACCAAGCCCTTCCATTTCGAAGGGCAGCGCCGGATGCGTCTCGCCGATGGCGGCATCGCCGAGCTGCAGAAATGCGTCGACACGCTGATCGTCATTCCCAATCAGAATCTCTTCCGGGTCGCCAATGAAAAGACCACGTTCGCCGACGCTTTCGCGATGGCGGACCAGGTGCTCTATTCGGGCGTCGCCTGCATCACCGACCTGATGGTCAAGGAAGGCCTGATCAACCTCGACTTCGCCGATGTGCGCTCGATCATGAGTGAGATGGGCAAGGCGATGATGGGCACCGGCGAAGCGACCGGCGAACGTCGCGCGGTGCTCGCCGCCGAAGCGGCGATCGCCAATCCGCTGCTCGACGAGACCTCGATGCGCGGCGCGCGCGGGTTGCTGATCTCGATCACCGGCGGCAATGACCTGACCCTCTACGAGGTCGACGAGGCGGCAAGCCGCATTCGTCAGGAGGTCGATGAAGACGCCAACATCATCCTTGGCGCGACATTCGATTCCGCGCTCGACGGCGTGGTGCGCGTTTCGGTGGTCGCGACCGGCATCGACCGCGCGGCTCAGGAAAAGATCGAGCCGGTTGAACCGCTCAGGATCGAAGTCCCGCCGCGCTCGCGCGCCATTCCGCGCCCGATGCCCGCGTCCATTCCGGCCGCTGAGCCCTATGTCGAGTCGGCGCCGATCGCCGCCGTCGACATCCGCCCGGCGCAGCCCCGGCCGGTCGCCTATGTCGAGCCGCCGCAAGAAGAGCCGGTGGAAGAATACGCCGAGGAGGAAGCTTTCATCCCGCCGGCGCCCGAGCAGCCGGCCCTGCGCGCCCCGCGCATGCCGCAGATCGACGAATTGCCGCCGATCGCCCAGACGCAGTTGCGCGCCCATCGCGGGGAAGCGTCCAACGCGCCGCCCCAAATCGAGACGCGCCGTCGTTCGCTTCTGGAGAAGCTCGCGGCTTTCGGCATCAACCGGCATGAGGAAGAGGCCGCGCCGCGCGCGATCGCCCCGCCCGTCGCGCCGCCCCGGCCGACCGCCGCCGCCCTGCACGCCGAATACGGGCGCCCGCAGCCCCGTCCGACCGCGCCGCGGCCGGCTCAGGGACAGCTCGATCCGCATGGACGGGCGCCTGGGCGCCCCGCCACACTTGAGGACGAACAGCTTGAGATTCCGGCGTTTCTGCGCCGTCAATCCAACTAAATCACGGCTAAACCGGGCGAATCGGTGAATTGGCCTGACGGCCGCGGCTCCCGCCGCGGCCGTTTTTCGTCGTCGTGCGGGGCTCGTGGCCGAGCTCGGGCAACGAGATTAACGCATTGTTATAAATAATGAAATGATAGTTATCCAGATGTGTAACTTTCGTTCACGAAAGGTGATTTGGCCGTCGGGAACAGCGCGCCTATCGTCGACAGGCTATCGACGCCGATGGGGAACGCCAGACGCGGAAAATGGCCGGGGTGGACGACGAAGCGACGCGATAGACGTCGAGAACCGTCGGACGGGAAAGCTGCCAACCGGCGCGCCTGTGGGGACATGTGTTATATGAAACCTGGTTTTCAGACGACGCTTCGCGATCGTGTCGAGATTTGCGGCTTCGGCGTTCATTCCGCTCAGCCCGCCCGCGTCGTGATCCATCCAGCCGACGTCGAATCCGGAATTGTCATTCTTCGCACCGGCCTGCCTGAGGGGCGCGAACGCCTGATCGAGGCGAAATGGTCGAACGTAACCCAGACGGCGCTTTGCACGGTGCTGGGCGATTCGAGCGGCGCGGCGGTAGCGACCGTCGAACATCTCATGGCGGCTCTCGCCGGCCTCAATGTCGACAATGCGCTGATCGAGATCGACGGGCCAGAAGTCCCCGTGATGGACGGTTCGGCGGCGCCTTTCGTTGCGGCGATCGATTCGGTCGGCCTCGTCCATCAGGGACGCCCGCGCCGTTTCATCCGCGTTGTGCGCCCGCTGCGCGTCGAAAGCGGCGCCGCCTACGCTGAACTCAAACCGGGCGGACGCGGCCTGCGCCTCGACATCGAGATCGATTTCGAGGCGGCGGCGATTGGCCGCCAGCGTCGCGCCTTCGATCTCGATCCCGCGACCTTCCGCAAAGACATTTCCCGCGCCCGCACCTTCGGCTTCGTCAGCGACGTCAAGAAGCTTTGGCAGGCCGGCTTTGCGCTCGGCTCGTCGCTCGAAAATTCCGTCGCGCTCGATGGCGACGCTGTGCTCAACCCCGAGGGCCTGCGCTACGTCGACGAATTCGTGCGCCACAAGGCGCTCGACGCCATCGGCGATCTCGCCCTGGCCGGCGCGCCGATCATCGGCGCCTATCACTCCTATCGTCCCGGCCATAAGATCAATGCGATGATGCTCTCGGCGCTGTTCGCCGACCGCCGCGCTTATGAGGTTGTCGACGGCGCGCCGCGCCGGACTTATGCGATGGGCGCCGGCGCAATCGGCCGGGTGGCGACCGCCTACGCCGCCAACGCCGACTGACACGGGCGGGGCCGCCGCCGCCTCGTCGCCATAATCCTCCAGCTTAATATAGTTCATGGGGTCGCCGGGTGGCGCGGGGGCGCGCATTGCGCTAAACAGCGCCCCGAGGCGCCGTGGTTCGCGCTACGCAACATCCGAGTTCAACGCATGACCTTCGCCGCCTCGAATTTCCGTGCGTTCCTCGCCAGCGGCGCGCGCAAGCTACTGTTCGCCGGCGCGGTGGCCGGCGTCGCTTTCGGCTTGGCCTCCTGCTCAACGTTCGACGACTGGAATCCGTTCGCCCCGGCGAAATATAAGACGGTGATCGAGCCGGATGTCCCGGCGAGCAAGGTCTATGACCAGGGCCTGGCGCAGCTCGCCAATGGCGCGCCGCAGGAGGCGGCCAAGAAATTCACCGATCTCGGCGACAAGTTCCCCGATTCGGATTGGGCGCGCAAAGGTCTCCTGATGACGACCTACGCCCAATATCAAGCGGGCGATTACGACACCTGCGCCACCACGGCCGAGCGCTACGTCAAGCTCTATCCCAAATCGACCGAAGCCGCCTATGCGCTCTATCTGCAGGCGAGTTCCTATTACAATCAGATTCCCGATATTTCGCGCGATCAGGAGCGCGCCGCCAAGGCGCTCGAAACCTTCAAACAGGTGGTGCACGACTATCCTGATTCCGAATATGTCGAGGATTCGAAATACAAGATTCAGGTCACGTCGGATCAACTGGCCGGCAAAGAAATGTCGGTCGGCCGCTTCTATCTCAACCGGCGCAATTACACGGCGGCGATCAACCGCTTTCGCAACGTCCTGACCAGCTATCAGACGACCCGCCATGCGGAAGAGGCGCTCTATCGCCTGACGGAAGCCTATCTCGGTCTCGGCATCACGGATGAAGCGCAGACTGCCGCGGCCGTGCTCGGCCATAACTTTCCCGACGGGCAATGGTATCACGACGCCTATAATCTTCTGAAGGGCGGCGGCCTCGCGCCGAAGGAAAATCAGGAGTCGTGGATTTCCAAGCTCTACCACGCCGTCGTCCCCTCCTGACAGGCAGAGACGCCCCACCATGCTCGCCCGGCTTTCGATCCGCGACATTGTGCTGATCGACCAGTTGGAGCTTGAGTTTTCCAGCGGGTTGACGATCCTCACCGGCGAGACCGGGGCCGGCAAATCGATCCTGCTCGACGCCTTGTCCCTGGCGCTGGGCGCGCGAGGCGACGGCGCGCTGGTGCGCCACGGCCAGAGCCAGGGCCAGGTCGTCGCCGCTTTCGATCTCGCGCCCGACCATGCCGCCTTCGCCGCATTGGCCGAGCAGGATATCGACGCCGAAGGTGAATTGATCCTGCGGCGCGTCCAGCTCGCCGATGGACGCACGCGCGCCTTCGTCAACGACCAGAGCGTCAGTGCTCAGACCCTGCGCGCGCTGGCCGCCGGGCTGGTCGAGATCCACGGTCAGCATGACGAGCGCGCCCTGCTCGACGCCTCCACCCATCGTGCGCTGGTCGATTCTTACGGCGGCCATGGCGCGCTTTGCGACGCGACGCGCGCCGCCTGCGTGACTTTGCGCGAGCTTGAAAGCGCGCTGGCGGCCGAGCGCGCCCGCGTCGCCGCCGCACGCCAGGCGGCCGATTATGCGCGCCACGCGCATGACGAATTGACCAAGCTCGATCCGCAGCCCGGCGAAGAAGAGGCCTTGGCCGAACGTCGCCAGCGGATGATGCAGGGCGAGAAGGTCGCCGCCGACATCCGCGAAGCGCATGACAATCTCTCGGGCGATTCGGCGATCCTGCCGGTGCTGGCGGCAATCTCGCGTCGGCTGCAGCGACGCATGGTCCAGGCGCCTACGCTGATCGAGCCGAGCGTGCAGGCGCTCGACGACGCGATGCAAGCGCTGGAAAGCGCAACGCTGGCGGTCGAAACGGCGCTTGCCGCCTGCGATTTCGATCCGCGCGAATTGGAGAAATGCGAGGAGCGTCTCTTCGCCCTGCGTGGCATGGCGCGCAAATATGCGGTGGCGGTCGATGCTCTCCCCGCGCTGGCGCGCAAATTCGCCGACGAGATCGCCGATCTCAGCGCCGGCGAGCAGCGCATCGCTGCGCTCGAAGCCGAGACGAAGACCGCCGCGGCCGCCTACGCTGCTGCGGCGATTGCGCTGTCGAAGGCGCGTCTTGCCGCCGCGCGCGAACTCGAGAAAGCGGTCAATGGTGAATTGCCGGCGCTGAAGCTCGAGCGCGCGCGTTTCGCCGTCGAGCTGACGCGCGACGACGCGCAAGTCGCGCCCGAGGGCTGCGACCGCGCCGAATTCTGCGTCCAGACCAATCCCGGCTCGCGACCGGGCCCGCTGATGAAGGTCGCCTCGGGCGGAGAATTGGCGCGTTTTCTGCTCGCGCTGAAAGTCTCGCTCGCCGAGCGCGGCACCGCGCCGACGCTGGTCTTCGACGAAATCGACACCGGCGTCGGCGGCGCGGTCGCCGATGCGATCGGCCAGCGCCTCGCCCGGCTCGCCGCCCGGGCGCAGGTGCTCGCCGTGACCCATGCGCCGCAGGTCGCCGCCCGATCGCAGCAGCATTTTCGCATCGTCAAAAATGAGATCGCCAAGGGCGAGCGGGTCGCGACCCAGGTTCTGTCGCTCGATTCGGCGGCCAGGCGCGAGGAAATCGCCCGGATGCTGGCGGGCGCGGAAATCACCGGCGCGGCGCGCGCGGCGGCCAAGAGCCTGATTGAAAAGGCCGGATAGCGCTCGAACGAACCCCAGCCCTTTTGGCTTGCCCGGCCTTCGCCGGCGGCCTATCAAGCGCGCTGCCCTCAGAAAAGGCGACGCCCAAGAAAGGCGACGCGAAAGAGGCGAAATGGTCGGGCGCGAGAGACAGGACGAAGCGCGGCGACGACAGCAAGAGCGGCTGGCGGCCGCACTGCGGGCAAACCTCAAGCGCCGCAAGGCGCAACAGCGCGGTCGGACGTCGCCGGAGGGTCAGGCGGCGGCGCAGCCGCAAGCGGCAAGCGACAATCCAAACCGGTGAAAGCCGGTCGGCGAGAAGGAACTGGGCGAGAAGGAACCAGGCATGGATCGCATTCAAATCCGCGGCGGCGCCAAGCTTCAGGGTGTGATTCCGGTTTCCGGCGCCAAAAACGCCGCGCTGCCGCTGATGATCGCCTCGCTGCTGACCGACCAGACGCTGACGCTGGAGAATCTGCCTCGCCTCGCCGATGTCAGCCAGCTCGTGCGCATTCTCGGCAATCACGGCGTCGATTATTCGGTCGACGGCAAGCGGCTCGGCGAGGAGGCGATGGCCGGCCAGACCGCGCATCTGCGCGCCAGCGCGATCGTCGACACCACCGCGCCCTATGACCTCGTGTCGCGCATGCGCGCGAGTTTCTGGGTGGTCGCGCCACTGCTGGCGCGCATGGGCGAAGCGCGCGTCTCGCTGCCGGGCGGCTGTGCGATCGGCACGAGGCCGGTCGATCTCCTGCTGATGGCGCTTGAGAAGCTCGGGGCCGAGATCGCAATCGAGAACGGCTATGTCGTCGCCCGGGCGCCAAAGGGCCTGTGCGGCGGTGAGATCGTCTTCCCCAAAGTGACGGTCGGCGGCACGCATGTGGCGATGATGGCCGCCGCGCTCGCCCATGGCTCGACGCTGATCAGCAACGCTGCGCGCGAGCCGGAGGTGAAGGATCTCGCGGATTGTTTGAATAAGATGGGCGCGCGCATCAAAGGGGCGGGAAGCTCGACGATCGAGATCGTCGGCGTCGCCCGTCTCGACGGCGCGCGCCATCGCGTGTTGCCCGATCGCATCGAGGCCGGCACTTATGCGACGGCGGTTGCGATGACGGGCGGCGACATTCTACTCGAAGGCGTTCAGCCCGATCTGTTTCAGGAGGCGCTGGACGTCTTGTCGCAGGCGGGCGCGCATGTTTCGAGCGACAATCGCGGCGTGCGCGTGACGCGCAACGGTTCCGGCATCGCGCCGGTCGACATCTCGACCGCGCCCTTCCCCGGCTTTCCGACCGATCTTCAGGCGCAATTCATGGCGCTGATGACGCGGGCGCGCGGCGTCTCGCGGATCACCGAAACGATTTTCGAAAACCGTTTCATGCACGTCCAGGAACTGGCGCGCCTTGGCGCGCGCATCAAGCTGGAGGGCGACACGGCAATCGTCGAAGGCGTCGATCGTCTGGCCGGCGCGCCGGTGATGGCGACCGATCTGCGCGCCTCGGTGTCGCTCGTCATCGCGGCGCTTGCCGCCGAGGGCGAAACGACGGTCAATCGCGTCTATCATCTCGATCGCGGCTTCGAACGGCTCGAGCATAAGCTCGCCGCCTGCGGCGCCGACATCGAGCGCATTTCGGGCTAGGGTGATGGAACGCACACTGGATATGCTCAAGCTGATCGCGCTCGATCGCGAGGGTCTCGGCGTGATTTCCGCGCATACGCAGGACACCTGCCTGCGTCGCGCCGATCTGCGCTGGCTGCCGGGCCAGAAGCGGTTCCTGATCAGCGGATTGCGTTACGACTGGGCGGCCTCCGCGAGTGGGCGGGCCGAGCGCGTCGGTTCGGTGCTACGCTTCGATCGCGTGCTCAAAGTGTCTCACCTCGGCCTCGACGAGGGCGAGGAGGGCCGCGTGCTCAATCTGCTTGCGGTGAGTTTCGAGAAGACCGATCCGCCCTCGGGCATGGTGCTGCTCGCCTTCGCCGACGGCGCTGTGGTGCGGCTCGAGGTCGAATGTCTCGAAGCCGAGTTAAGAGACATCGGTCCGCGCCGCCCGGCGCAGGAATGCCCCGGCCATGCCTTGACCAGCGCCGAGCCGGTCTAGGCCGAGTTTGCGGAGCGCAGGATGGCGGTCACTCTCGACATGGGCGCGACGGATTTCGAGTCGCGCTTTCAAGCCTTGCTCGGCGCCAAGCGCGAGGCGGCGGCCGACGTCGACGCCGTTGTCGCCGCGATCATTGCCGACGTGCGCAAGCGCGGCGATGCGGCGCTGCTCGATTACACGCTGCGTTTCGATCGCGTCGATCTTTCGCGTTCGGGCACGCGGGTCACCGCCGCCGAAATCGAGGCCGCGTTTGCCGCCTGCGATCCCGCGGCGCTGAAGGCGCTTCAATTCGCTCACGAGCGCGTCGTCGCCTATCACGCCCGCCAGACGCCCGAGGACGTGTCCTTTGTCGATGGGCTCGGCGTCCGGCTCGGCTGGCGCTGGCGCCCTATCGATTCTGTCGGCCTCTATGTGCCGGGGGGCGCGGCGAGTTACCCATCTTCGGTGATCATGAACGCCGCGCCGGCGCGGGTCGCCGGCTGTCGCCGCCTCGCCATGGTTGTGCCAACGCCGGACGGCAAGCTCAACCCGCTGGTGCTGGCGGGGGCGAAGATCGCCGGCGTCACCGAAATCCACCGCATCGGCGGCGCGCAGGCGATCGCGGCGCTCGCCTATGGCGTCGAGAGCGTCGCGCCCGTCGACAAGATCGTCGGTCCGGGCAACGCCTATGTCGCGGCCGCCAAGCGTCAGGTGTTTGGGACCGTCGGCATCGACATGATCGCCGGGCCGTCGGAAGTGGTGGTGCTCGCCGATTCGAGCGCCGACGCTGAATTCATCGCCGCCGACCTGCTCGCCCAGGCCGAACATGACGCGGCGGCGCAGTCGATCCTCGTCACCGATGATCCCGCGCTCGCCCGCGCCGTCGAGGCGGCAGTGATGGCCCAGCTCGCGACGCTGCCGCGCGCCGCAATCGCCGGCGCGAGCTGGCGCGACAATGGCGCGATCATTCTCGTCCCCGCACTGGCCAGGGCGATCGCGCTCGTCAATCGACTTGCGCCGGAACATCTCGAAATCATTGCGCGCGACGGCGAGGCGCTCGCCGAGCAGGTCGCCAATGCGGGGGCGATTTTTATCGGGCCCTATACGCCCGAGGCGATCGGCGACTATGTCGGCGGCTCCAACCATGTGCTGCCGACCGCCCGCTCGGCGCGCTTTTCCTCCGGCCTCGGCGTCGGCGATTTTCTTAAGCGCACTTCGCTTCTCCAATGCGACGCCAAGGCGCTTGCGGCGCTCGGGCCCGCCGCGGCGACATTGGGCGAAGCCGAGGGGCTTTCGGCTCATGCGCGCTCGGTCGCCTTGCGTCTGGCGCGAATCGGCGCGAAATGAGCGCCGCCCGAGCGGGGCGGCGCCCTCCCGTTCGATGATGACCGGTCGCCGGGTCGCGTTCTCTTCCGTTTCGGAGCTTTGAATGCCGCCGATTCTTTCGCTTGCCCATCTCTCCAAAGTCTATGCGAGCGGCTTCGAGGCGCTTCACGACGTCAATCTCGAAATCGCTCAGGGCGAGATCTTCGCCTTGCTTGGCCCGAATGGCGCAGGCAAGACGACGCTGATCTCGATCGTCTGCGGCTCGGTCAACAAGAGCGGCGGCCAGGTGCTGGTCGGCGGCCTCGACAATCTGACGAATTACCGCGCGACGCGCTCGCGCATCGGCCTGGTGCCGCAGGAGATCGCGCTCGACATTTTTTCGACCGTCTGGAGCAACGTCCGTCTGTCGCGTGGCCTATTCGGCAAGCGACCGGACGACGCCTATCTCGAGGGCCTGCTCAAGGATCTTTCGCTGTGGGAAAAGCGCGACTCGCCCGTCATCCAACTGTCGGGCGGCATGAAGCGGCGCACAATGATCGCCAAGGCGTTGAGCCATCAGCCCGATATTCTGTTCCTTGACGAGCCGACCGCCGGCGTCGACGTCAACCTGCGCCGCGACATGTGGGCGCTGGTGCGCAAATTGCGCGAAACCGGCGTTACGATCATCCTGACAACGCATTATATCGAGGAGGCCGAGGAGATGGCCGACCGCGTCGGCGTCATGAAGGAAGGCAGACTGGCGCTGGTCGAAGACAAGGTCGCGCTGATGCGCCGGCTCGGCAAGCGGCATCTCTCGCTGACTTTGAAGACGCCGCTCGCGGTTCTGCCGGAAGCCTTGTCCGACTGGTCGCTTTCGCTCGCGGCCGAGGGAAGCCGGCTCGTCTATGATTTCGACGCCAAGGCGCCCGACAATGGCATGCCGGCGCTGCTGCAAAAGCTCGACAGTCTCGGCGTCGGCTATTCCGATCTCGAGACGTCGAACTCGACGCTCGAGGATATTTTTGTCAGCCTGGTGGAGGCCAAGCGCCCATGAGCAACATGCCCATGACCGACACGCCCATCACGAATAGGCCCATGATGTCGCTGGCTTTCAACGGGCCAGGCGTCTGGGCGATCTATCGCAACGAGATCAGGCGCACACTGCGCACGCTGATCCAGAGCGTGGTGTCGCCGGTCATCACCACCGCGCTCTATTTCATCGTCTTCGGCGGCGCCATCGGTTCGCGCATCAGCCAGGTCGGCGGGGTGAGCTACGGCGCCTTTATCGTGCCCGGCCTGATTATGCTCTCGCTATTGACGCAGAGCGTGTCGAACGCTTCCGTCGCCATCTATTTCCCTAAATTCACCGGCGCCATCTACGAGTTGTTATCGGCGCCCATGTCGGCGGTGGAGGCGGTGCTCGCCTATGTCGGCGCGGCGGCGACCAAATCGGTCGGCATCGGCCTCATCATCCTCGCGACGGCGGAACTCTTCGTCAATGTGACGATCCTCCATCCCGTCTGGATGATCGCCTTCCTTGTTCTGACCTCGGTCGCCTTCAGCCTGTTCGGCTTCATCATCGGTATCTGGGCCAAGAGTTTCGAGCAGCTCAATCTGGTTCCGGCGCTGATTCTGACCCCGCTGACTTTTCTCGGCGGCTCGTTCTATTCGATCGACATGCTGCCGCCGTTCTGGCGCACGTTCAGCCTGTTCAACCCGGTGGTCTATCTCGTCAGCGGCTTCCGCTGGAGCTTCTACGGGGTCGGCGACGTCAGCATCGAAGCCAGCCTCGCCTTCACAGCCCTGTTTATCGCTGTGTGTCTGGCGATCCTGGTCTGGATTTTTCGCACCGGCTATCGGCTGCGGGCCTAAGGAACGCCGATTTTGCCGGCCGCCGGTTTCTGCTAGCCTCGCGCCAGGTTTCGCACGCGGTGAAGGCCCTTCGTGAAAGTATATGATTTTCTAGGGCGCGTTCGGCTGGATGGAGATTTTCCTTGCTCACGCTGATCCATGCGCCACGCTCGCGTTCGTCGCGATTTTTGTGGCTGCTGGAGGAGATCGGCGCACCCTATGAAATCCAATATGTCTCGATCCGCCGCGCCGACGGATCGGGCGCGCTCGATTCCGCCAATCCGCACCCCCACGGCAAGGTTCCGCTCCTGAAGGATGGCGCAGCCGAAGTTTTCGAACAGATCGCCATTGCGCTCTATCTGGCGGACAAGTTTCCCCAAGCGGGTCTTGGGCCGAGGATTGGCGATCCCGGCCGCGGCGCGTTTCTAACCGCGCTCGCCTATTATTCCGGGGTGATCGAGCCCGCCTTCACCTCGAAATTCATGCAGGTAGCGGTGCCGCGAGGAACGGCGGGCTGGGTCGATTCCGACGAGGCGATGAGTTTCGTAAACGCGCGTCTGGCGGCCCAACCCTATATCTCCGGCGAGCGGTTCAGCGCGGCGGATGTGCTCTACGCCGGGGCCTTCGCGCTTTTCATGAGTTCGCCTCTCCTCGGCGACAAGAAAACCAAGGCGCTTGAGGATTACGTCGCCCGCTGCGTCTCGCGTCCAGCGCGGGTTCGCGCGGCGGCAAAAGATCAGAAGCCGGAATGACGAGCGGCGAGGGCGCGCAAAAAGAAGCCTGTCGAATGGGACAGCTGGCGTCGGCGGGGAATTTCATCATTTGATAAAAGCGGCCCAAAATCGACAATTGGACGTCGCCGGCGCAAGCCTGGATTTTGGCGGCGCCGGGGCAAAAATGAATTGGCGACAGCGCGCTTCCGACATTGGCCGCCGGCTGCGGGCCGGCCTGGCCAAATCGCCGCCGCTTTGGCAGGGCCAGGTCGGCGCGGCGGGCTGCGTCGGCTTCGCGACCCTCGTTCGGTTCCTCTTCGATCCCGCGCTCCACGGCGGCGCCCCGTTTGTCGTCTATTTCCCGGCGACGGTCGCCGCCGCGCTATGGGGCGGCGCGCTCGCCGGCGTCTCGGCCATCGTTCTTTCCTGCGTCGCGGCGACGCTTCTGTGGTCCGGCCCCGCCGACGCCCATAGCCTCGTGTTCTCCTGGACCGATCGGCTGGCGATCTTCTGCATCGCCAGCGGTGTCCTCATCGCCATCGCCTCGCAAATGCGCGCTCTCGTCGACGCGCTCGCCCGATCGGAGGAACGCGCTGTTCTGCTGGCCGACGAAATGCAACACCGCATGCGCAATCTGCTGGCGACCGTCGCCGCAATCGCCCAGCAGGTTCCGCCCGAGGCGACAATCGAAGAATATCGGAGCGCCTTCGAGGCCCGGCTCCAGGCGCTGGCGCGCAGCCAGAGAATCGACGCGCCGACCGGCGGCTTCGTCGATCTGCAAACGCTGCTCGACCGGGTCATCGAACCTTTTGGCGCCGCCGCGTTTCGATTGAGCGGGCCTTCGACCGATCTGTCGCAGGATCATGCGCTCGGACTGTCGCTCGTCGTTCACGAACTGGGGACCAACGCCCTGAAACATGGCGCGCTGACATCGCAGACGGGTCATGTCGCGATGGAATGGCGACGGGACAATTCAGAAATCTGGCTGGATTGGCGAGAGGAAGGCGGGCCGCCGGTGTCGCCGCCGTCGCGGACGGGATCGGGGAGCCGCCTCATGCTCGCCGCGTTGGGGTCCAATGGCGAGGTCTCGCTCGACTATCGACAGGAGGGTCTGTGGTGCCGAATTCGCCTGACGGATATGGGCCGCGAGGCGTGACTCACGCGGCGTCGGCCGGTCGGCGCTGGTGGGATGTGTGGGTCTCCAGTCCGACAACGACGGTGTTGCGGCCCAGTCCTTTCGCGCGATAGAGCGCTCCGTCGGCGATGGCGATTTGCGTGTCGGGCGTGATGTCGGCCCCGGGCGGCGTCACGCTCGCGCCGGCGCTGATCGTTACATATCCACGCTCGTTGTCCTTGTGCGGGATGCAAAGATCGGCGACGCATTGACGGATGCGATCGGCGACCTTGGCGGCGCCCTGCTTGTCGGTATTTGGCAGCAGCACGACGAATTCCTCGCCGCCGTAACGCGCCGCCATGTCGCCCGGTCGCTTCAGCACGCCGGCAATCGCGCCGCCGATGCGTCGCAGGCAATCGTCCCCCGCCAGATGCCCGTAACGATCGTTGAACCTCTTGAATCGATCGACGTCGATCATGATCAGGCCGACGGCGCTTTTCTCGCGCCTGGCGCGCCGGAATTCGCGCGCGATCGCCTCGTCGAAAGCACGCCGATTGGCGAGACCCGTCAGGGCGTCCTCGCCGGCGAGCGTCTGCAATCGCCGATTGGCCTGTTCGAGTTCGTCTTCGACCGCCTTGCGAATGGAAATGTCGCGCAGTGCGCCGGTTATGCCGGTGACCGTGCTGGTCGCCGCGTCTCTGATCGCTCGCAGCGTCGCCTCGACCCAGATCCAGGAGCCATTGCTGTGGCGAAGGCGATTGACGCTCGAATGCCGGTCGACCTCGCCATTCAGCAGCGATTGCAGCGCCAGTTCCAATTGTGGCGCATCCTCGGGATGCGCCATGTCGACAGGCCTGACGCCGATCATCTCCTCCGGCTCGTAGCCGAGGATCTCCCGGCAGGCCGGCGAGGCGTAGCGGCGGACGAGGTCGCGATCGAGCTGGACGACCATGTCATTGCTATTGTCGGCAAGCAGCCGATATTTCGCCTCGCTCTCAAGCAGACGTTGCTCGGCGGCGACGCGCTCGTCGATGTTGCGCAGCACCGCCAGCCGCCGTTCGCCCTGCCCTTCGATGACAACCGGCTTGCAGACCGCCTCGACCCAGACATAGCCGCCCGCCTTGCGGCGCATCCGGTAGCAGATTGTGACTTCGCCTTGCGGATTGGCGAGCGCCGTCAACCCGCGCTCGAGATCGTCGGGATGGACGCTGTCCTGGGTTCGGCTGGCGAGCATTTCCTCCGGCGTGAAGCCGGTCAGCGCCTTGCAGGAAGGCGAGACGTAGAATCGCTTTCCGCTCGTATCCAGCAGCATGATCACATCGGTCGAGTTCTCGGCAAGGAACCGGTAGCGGGCTTCGCTTTCGTTGAGGAGCTGTTCAGCGCGCACGCGATTCTCGACGTCGCGCCCGACCGAATGGATGGCGGTCACCTGCCCGTCCGCGTCGACCAGCGCGCGATTGGTCCAGGCGAGCCAGCGCTTCTCGCCGGTCGGCGAGATCACCTGATTTTCGTCCTCGATGACGCTCTTCGCCGCACAGACCCGGCCAAAATGCGCCTTCAGCGATTCCCGCTGATCCTCGGGAACGAAGTCGAACAGATTTCTGCCGATCATCGCCTCTGGAGCAAGGCCGTAGAAATCCGCGTAAGCGCGATTGACAAAGCGCAGTTCGCCGTCCGCCGAGGCCAGCGAAACCAGCTCGGACTGGTCTTCGACCACGCAACGGTAGAGCTGCTCGCTCTCGGCGAGCCGGCGCTTGGTCTGGCTGAGCGCTGTGACGTCGGTGATGACTGCGAAGGAAAGGCAGCCGTGGCTCGACGGCCCGCGGTAGAGCATCGCGGAGAGAAGCACGTCGAGAATCTCGCCGTCCCTGCGCACCATCTGATAGGCGACATTCTCGCAGCGCCCGGTGCGAAAGAATTCCGGCAGCACCTTGGAAACCGCGAATTCGCGCGAGGCTTCGGTCAAAAACTCCGAGGAAAGGCGCCCGATGACCTCTTCGCGCGTATAGCCGAATTTGGCGAGCCAGGCGTCGCTCACCGCGACGAGACGACCCTTCTCGTCGATGGAATGGAACAATGCCGGCGTGATCTGCAGCCGACGCTGGAGCTCCGCATGAACCCTGGCTTCGATGACCGCCTCAAGGGCGGCGTCGGGGGCAGCATCGGTCATCGGCGTTCCCGGCCAAAAAGACGAACAGCGCAAGACGCAAGGTCTCACGGCCTCGCCTTTTCGTCACCGAATAGTGATCCCGATAGGGCCGGTTTTCCTCGGGTTGGTTAGCCATTCGATAACAATGTTCGTCGGTCCGATGCGGCCTTAAGGCTTCCTGCGAGAAGTCGCCACTAGGCCGCGTAATCGAGCCCGATGTCGAGGATCGGCGCGCTATGGGTGATCCAGCCGACCGATATGAGATCGACGCCCGTGGCGGCAATGGCGGCGGCGGTCTCGAGATCGACGCGGCCCGAGGCTTCGCTGATCGCCCGGCCGCCGATCATGGCGACGCCGCGCCGCAAGTCGTCGAGCGTCATATTGTCGAGCAGCACGGCGTCGGCGCCCACAGTGAGTGCTTCCTCGAGCTGCGCGAGCGTGTCGACCTCGACTTCGATTTTGACGAGATGGCCGACATGCGCGCGCACGCGCCGGATCGCCTCGCCGACGCCGCCGGCGATTGCGACGTGATTGTCCTTGATCAGCGCCGCATCGTCGAGGCCGAAGCGATGGTTGGCGCCGCCGCCGGCGCGCACGGCGTGTTTCTCGATCGCCCGCATCATTGGCGTCGTCTTGCGAGTGCAGACGATGCGCGCTTTGGTTCCCGCGACGGCGGCGACCAGCTTCGCAGTCGCGCTGGCGACGCCGCTGAGGCGGCAGACGAAATTGAGCGCGACGCGCTCCCCGGTGAGCACGCCGCGGGCCGAACCCTCGATCGTCGCAATCGGCGTTCCCGGCGCGACGGTGGCGCCGTCGGGCGCCAGCGCGACAAATCGCACCGCCGGATCGATCAATGTGAAGGCCAGCGCCGCGAGATCGACGCCAGCGACGACGCCGGCCTGCCGCGCGGCCATGACGGTTTTCATTTTGCTGTCGGACGCGGCGATCGCGTCAGTGGTGATGTCGCCGGCGCGCCCAAGGTCTTCGAGGAGCGCGCCGCGCACGATCGGTTCGATGAGCAATTGAGGGAGCGGAACAAGAGGCATGGTTTGGCTCGATCTGTTCTAAGCTCGTTTGGCGAGGGCGACCGGCGCGAGCGCGTCCGCAGTCGCCAGCGCTTCGTCGAGCGTGATGCGCGAGCGGCGCGGCGCGGCGGGGCGCTGCGGAAAATCGAGACGGAAATGCGCGCCAAGACTATGCTCGCGACGGAAGGCCGCCGCGACGATCGTCAGCGCGACCGCCGCCGGATCGGCGCTCGGAGCCGTTGAACGCGCGAGCGCCGCCAGAGGCGCGAGCGCGGCGCGCAAGGAGGCGGCGTCGCGTTCGACCCCCGCCGCTCGCGAAAGCAGCGGCCGGATGGACCGGGGATCGGACGCGCTGGGTGGACGATTTAGAGCGCGCGGCAATTTCGCCTCGCGCGATGACGTCGTTTCGATCGAGCGCGCCACGGCCGCCGCGCCGACCACCGCCTCGATCAGCGAATTGCTCGCCAGCCGATTGGCGCCGTGCAATCCGGTCGCCGCGGCCTCGCCGCAGACCCACAGGCCGGCGACCGAGCTGCGGCCTTCGGCGTCCACAGCGACGCCGCCCATATGATAATGCTGCGCCGGGCGCACCGGGATCGGTTCATGCGCCGGATCGACGCCATTCGCCACGCAGGCGGCGGCGATGGTCGGAAAGCGCGTTGCGAAACGGGCTCCAAGCGCCGCGCGCGCGTCGAGATACACGCGCCGGCCGGCGGCGCGACGGCGCCAGATGGCGCGCGCGACAATATCGCGCGGCGCCAGCTCCGCGCCCGGCGTATCGGCCATGAAGCGCTCGCCGGTCTCATCGATCAGGATCGCGCCTTCGCCGCGCACCGCCTCGCTGACTAACGGCGGCGACAGGCCGGCGACATCGAGCGCGGTCGGGTGAAATTGAATGAATTCGACATCGGCGAGGGCCGCGCCGGCGCGCGCGGCGAGCGCTAGGCCCTGGCCAAAGCTGGTTGGCGGATTGGTGCTGTCCTCAAAAAGGCCGCCGATTCCGCCCGTCGCGATCACCACCTTGTCGGCGGCCAGCGACACGACGCCGGCCGGCCCAGAGGCGACAAGGCCGCAAATCTTGCTCTCCTCGACGATCAACCGTCTCGCTTCGACGCCTTCGAGAATGGCGATCGATGGCGTCGCGCGCGCCGCCTCGACAAGCGCCCGCATCAATTCGCGGCCGCTGCCGTCGCCGCCGGCACGGACGATCCGCGCGCTGCGATGGGCCGCCTCGAGGCCGAGCGCATAAGCGCCATTGGCGTCGCGATCGAAACGCACGCCGAGCCGCGCCAGTATTTCGATCGCCGCCGGAGCGGCGTCGGTGAAAAATTCGACCGCCGCCGGATCGCAGAGCCCGTCGCCAGCTCGGAGCGTGTCGGCGGCATGGGCTTGAGGACTATCCGTGGCGCCGAGCGCGGCGGCGAGGCCGCCTTGCGCCAAGAGCGTCGAACCTTCGCCGCCGAGCGGCCCCTTGGAGAGGACGACGACCGGCCGCGGCGCCAGTTCCAGCGCCGTCATCAGCCCGGCGAGGCCTGCGCCGATGATGACGGCGCCACCGCGCAGCGGCAGGAACTCGGCGTTCATAGCGCCAGCATCCGTTCGACCGCGCGGCGCGCCGGCGCGGCGATTGCGGGATCGATCGTCACTTCGTCCGACAGCGTCTCCAACGCGCGCCGGATCTTGGCGAGCGTTATGCGCTTCATATGCGGACAGAGCGCGCAGGGCCGCACGAACTCGACTTCCGGATAATGAACCGCGACATTGTCGCTCATCGAACATTCGGTGACGAGCGCCACGCGCGCCGGCCGCTTCTGTCCGACATAGCCGATCATGTCGGCGGTCGAGCCGGCGAAATCGGCAGCCGCGACGACTTCGGGCGAACATTCGGGATGGGCGAGGACGATTGCGTCTGGATGGGCCTCGCGCAATTCGCGAATGTCGGCGGCGGTGAATTGTTCATGCACTTCGCAGCGTCCGCGCCAGGCGATGATCTCGACCGAGGTTTCCGCCGCAACATTGCGCGCCAGATATTCATCGGGGATCATGATGACGCGTGGAACGCCAAGCGATTCGACGACTTTGCGGGCGTTGGCCGAGGTGCAGCAAATATCGGAGACCGCCTTCACTGCGGCCGAGGTGTTGACGTAAGTGACGATCGGAACGCCGGGATAGGCCGCCCGCAGCAGCGCGACATCGGCCGGTGTGATCGACTCGGCGAGCGAACATCCAGCTTTTAGGTCGGGGGTCAGCACAATCTTCGACGGATTCATGAGCTTGGCGGTCTCGGCCATGAAATGGACGCCCGCCATCACGATCACTTTGGCGTCGCTTCGCGCCGCCTCGCGCGCCAGCGCCAGGCTGTCGCCGACCACATCGGCGACACAGTGGAAGATCTCGGGCGATTGGTAGTTGTGGGCGAGGATGATCGCCTCGCGTTGGCGCTTCAGGCGCAGGATCGCCTCGGCGTCGGCGGCGAAGGCCGGCCATTCCATCGGCGTGATGACACGGCTGACCCGCGCATAGAGGACGCTTGCCGGCTGTGGCGTCTCCAATGCAAGCATGGCTTTATACTCACAACGAGAATATATAGGATATACTTATCATGAGAATAAGGCGTGTCAAGAGCGGGCGAGCGGCAATTTCGTTCCGGCCGCAGCGCGCTCCTCACGGACGGCGGCGCGGAAGCGGAAGGCCCTGGCTGGCCGCCCGCCGGTGTCGGTGACGGATTCGCCAGTCTCTTCGACGAGTTGCTGCTGCTCGATGAGACGCCGGAAATTCGGCTTATGGACATCGAGCCCGGCAATCGCCTCAACGCAGCGCTGCAGCTGCAGCATGGTGAAGACAGGGGCCATCAGTTCGAACACAACGGGATTGTATTTGATCTTGGCGCGCACCCTGGCGATGCCGGTGGCGAGAATTCGCCGATGATCGCCGATCATCGGGCGGCCGAGTTCCGCCGCGCCTTTGCGTGACGCCTGCTGCGCCTCGGCGATCAACTGAGCCTCATAAAGGAGCTCGTAGCGCTGTAGAACCAGCTCCTCGTTCCAGCCTCGCCCCTCGAGACCGAAGGCGATCGCCGCGCGGTTCCAGCGCGCGCCCGTCTCGCCGCTTTTCGCCCAGCGGCGCAATTCGGGCGCGATTGTCTTGGCGATAAGCTGCGGCGCGCCGCCGCGATGATCCTCCCAGGGGAAGTAGTCGTACCAAGGCCGCCAGCCGGTCAGTGGCACGATCGAAGGTTGCGCCTGCAACAGGCCGAGATAACTGATCGAAATCGCCTGCGCGCCTTCGACGCCCTGGCGGCGATCCGAATCGGCGAAGGTGTAGAGCTGTTCGACATAGCCGAGCGGATGCCCGGTTTGGCGCTCCACCCAGCCGCGCAAACCCGCCTGCAGCGAGCGATGCTCGACCGCGAAGGGGCCCGACGGCAACGCCCACCCGTCCTCAATCGTCATGACGAGCGGACGCCCGTCGGCCACCGCGACCAGAACGGCGGTGAGATCGACGGCGACCGGCTGCGCGCTCGGCGCTTTCGCCTTCGTCGTCTTTTGCTGCGTCACACCCCAACCCGCCGCTTGGTGAGAAGAAGCGGTTTAGCCCGAAACCAGCACGGCGGGAAAGCGGGGCTGACCCCGGCGACATCTTCGAGTAGTCATAGACCTATGAGCGGCGCCAACGATAATTCCACGGGAGAGACGGACGGCGGCGACGAGCTGGCGAGACTTCGCGAGATATTCGCTCAATCGCCGAGTTTCTCAGCGCTTCTTCAATGCCCCGACTATCGGTTCGCATTGGCGAATCCGGCCTATAAATCTTTGGTCGGGCGCCCTGTCATCGGACGAACTGTTCGCGAGGCCTTTCCTGAGATCGAGAGCCAGGGGTTTTTAGCCCTGCTCGATGGCGTCGTTTCCAGCGGAAAGCCCTTCATCGGCCATAACATCGAGATTGCGCTTCAACCGCCCGATGGCGGCGCGCCAGAAACCCGGTTTCTCGATTTCGTCTATCAGCCGGTCAAGAATGAAGCAGGCGACGTCACGGCGATTTTCGTCGAGGGATCGGATCAGACAAAAAGACACGCCACCGAAAACGCGCTGAGGGAGTCCGAGGCGCGTCTGCGCGCTCTCAATCTCGATCTTGAGAGACGGGTCATCGAGCGCGCCCAGGCGCGCAGCCTGACCTGGAGTCTCAGCCCCGATCTTCTGGGCGCCTTGAATGCGAAAGGCTATTTCGAGACGTCAAACCCGGCATGGCAGGCCGTGCTTGGCTGGTCCGAGTCGGAAGTCGCCAGCATGTCGATTTTCGAACTTCTGCATCCCGACGATCTGGAACACACGCGCGCTGGTTTTGAACTGACGCTCGCCGATCAGCCGGCGCTTCGCTTCGTCAATCGCTATCGCTGCAAGGATGGCGGCTATCGCTGGATTTCATGGATCGGCATCCAGGAAGACGGCTTTGTCTATTGCACCGGCCGGGACATCACTGCAGAAAAACTGGCCGAGATCGAATTGGCGAGCGCTCAAGAGGCTCTGCGCCAGTCCCAGAAAATGGAGGCCATAGGCCATCTCACCGGCGGCATCGCGCATGATTTCAACAATCTGCTGACCGGCATCATCGGCTCGCTCGATCTCGTCCGCAGGCGCATGGCGACGGGGACGCGCCTTGACGATATCCCCCGCTTCATGGACGCCGCGACGCTATCGGCGCATCGCGCGGCCGCTCTCACGCATCGCCTGCTCGCCTTCGCCCGCCGTCAGCCGCTCGATCCCAGGCCGAACGACGTCAATCGCCTGATCGCCAGTATCCAGGATCTTCTTCACCGGACATTGGGCGAACCCATTCAGCTGCACGCCCGTCTTGCCGACAATCTCTGGAACGCTTTCACCGACGCCAATCAGCTCGAAAACGCCATTTTGAATCTGGCGATCAATTCGCGCGACGCGATGCCTGAGGGCGGCGCGTTGACGATTTCGACGGCGAACGCCCGGCTTGAGGAGACCTACACCTCCCGCCACGAGGGCCTTGAGCCGGGCGATTATGTCGTCATCAGCGTAGCGGACACGGGAACCGGCATGTCGCCGGAGGTGATCGCCAAAGCGACCGATCCTTTCTTCACCACCAAACAGGTGGGAGAGGGAACGGGTCTCGGACTTTCGATGATCGCCGGATTTGCCCGACAGAGTCGCGGCCACCTGCAAATCCGCAGCCAGGTCGGCTACGGCACGACCGTCGAACTCTTCCTGCCCCGCGCCTTGCAGGACGCCATCGAGATCAGCGCCGCGCCGCTTGTCGCGCCGCGTGGAAAAGGCGAGCGGATCCTGGTCGTCGAGGACGACGTCACGGTTCGATCGATCATCACCGATGTTCTGGAGGAGCTGGGTTATTCGGTTCTCGCCACGCCCGACGCGCGCGTCGCCATTCCGATCCTCAAATCCGACCGACCCATACATCTCATGGTGTCCGACGTCGTGCTGCCTCATATCAATGGCCGCAAACTCGCCGAGGTCGCCCGAGCCGCGCGGCCTAATTTGAAGATTCTCTTCGTCAGCGGTTACGCTTCCGAGGCCACGCGTCGCGCCGACTTCCTTGCCCCAGGCATGGACATGCTGACCAAGCCATTTGCGCTGGATGCGCTGGGCGCGAAGGTTCGCGCGCTGATTGAGCAATAGCGAGCCGTCGCGGATTGTTCATTCGGCGGCTATGGACCGATCGCATGGAAATCGCGATCAAATGAAAAGCGCGCATAGCCGCGCTCACGAGCGCCTTCGGTCGTGCGCAGTCGATAGAAGCGGCCGGCGTCGAGCGACAGATTTGTCACGTCAGCCGGATTTCATCGTCCCAGGATGGCCGCCGCGGGCCGGGTCGCTCGTTATCCTATCGACTCCCGGAATTCATCGATGCGCTTCTTGAGCGGGTGAATGTACCTGAGGCTCAGCTTCTTACGAAAACTCGGCTCTGGACGCCGATCTAGCTTGTTTGCCGATGTGGAAAGCGCCACTTTTACGCCGGCCTCCGGTTTGGCGATCCTACCTGGCGACGGAGCGGTGCGATCGGCCGCGTTCACTGCAGCAGCCGCCCGTTCACTCCATATGCGGTGCGCCAAGCCGGTGCGGATCGCATTGAAGTCCCCGGAGGACGACGCCTCGGCCTTGTTCACCAGGCGAACGTAGAACTCGCAACCGACAGGCTCTGAAACGCTGACGCACGCGAAAGACGTCAAGCCGAGATGCCGGCACTCCTCAATCAGAAGTTCGAAAGATGCGGGAGTCATGACCGAGCAATGCGCGTCGACATAGGGATCGGCTTCGGTCGTGCTCAGCCAAGCGCGATAGGCCTCGTCAAGGTCTCCGGTCATTGTCACGCGCGCCGGATCGTCTTGGATCGAGAAGGCGTAAAGATCCTTGCCGTCGTTGCGCAGCGCCGACCTATAGGCGCGAGATTGGAAGAGCTGGTCGGCGCTCGGCTTGATGCGGGCGTCACGATAGGCGAGTAACCAGTCGCCGACGGTGGTGTGCGGACGGAAAAAATCGAAACACGCCCGCCCATCGGGCACGGCCATCGACAGGAGGCCGCCCGGCTTCAGAACGCGGCTACAACCCTGGAGGAATTTGATCGGGTTGGGCAGGTGTTCGAAATTATGCGAGCTGACCACGTAGTCGAAAGCGCCGTGGTCACGCGCGGGAACAAGCGCCTCGATTTCTGAGGCATTGCCCACAAGATCGACGGCCTCGATCGCGTCGGCCCCGTCGCGCGGAATGTTCGGATCGGCTTTGGCGCGTTGAATGAGCGTTTCGCGATCGAAGATATCGAGGGTGAGACAATTGAAGCCCTGACGCTTGGGCGCGAGCGGCGCAAACCAAGGCGCAACCTCGATGCCGCGCATATCCTTGGTGACGCCCTCGAGAATCCGTTCGGTTCGTGACATCGAACAAGATGTCCTATTTTGCTGCGGTCAAGATGACGGCGAAAGTCGTTCGCCTCGCCGATCGTGACACGCTCGCCGGCGATTTGCGGCTGGCAAACACGTCTTCGGCGACAATGGCGCCGAGAATCCAGTCAGCCAGCGAAGGCATTGTCACTCAATCGATTCGAAGTCTGCAAGGCCCCGACGATGGCGGAAGTATTCCTATCCCAGCCGTAGCGATCGAGCGCGTAGCGCGCCGTAGTCCGCGCGCGTTCGCTATAGGCCGCTTTGTCGCGCGCAAGCGCAACGGCTTCCCGCAGGGCCGCGCTCCAGTCGGAGTTTTCAGTCAGCCGCCCATGCGCTGGATCGGCGATCGCCGCATCGAAGGCAAAGGTACGGCTCGCGCAGGTCCAGACGCCGACGGCAGCCGCCTCGAAGAACTTCAGCTCACTTTTGCAGTTCGTGAAGTCGTTCTGCTGCAAAGGCGCGATATTGATTTCGACCTCGGCAATCTTGATTTGAAGATTGACCCAGTCCTGAAGGTCGATCCATTCCACGCGGTTGGCGAACTCCGTCAGGGAATCGAACGCCCTCATATGACCGACGATCCTGAGGTCAACGCTCCGGTCCTCGCGCATGAGTTCAACGAGCGCGGTCAGCGCTGTCTCAAAGTCCAGATTGTGGGTTGCCGATCCGCTGAAATAGCCAATGGTGACGCGGCCATCCCCCGCGAAATTCCTTGCCTGTTTGGCCTCCAACAGCCTGCCGGACAGTTCTTGTTGGCGACGGTTGAGGAAGTTCGGGACGATCCGCACCGGGCCGTCGACAACGCCCGCCATTTTTTCGGCCAGAAAACCGTTTGTCGTGATGCCGCCGTCGCAAAGCGATAGGCTAGCCTGCATCCGGCCAAACGCCGCGAACACGCGCTGCCAGTGCTCTTCGACCGTCGTGTCGCAATCGTTGTTGGCCGACAGGAGGTGGGCATAGCGGACGTCAAAGACGAGGTCGTCGAAATCGGCCAACACTCTCACGCGAAGCGTCCGCGCGCGCGCAATCAGATTCGCAACCTGATAGTCATATTGCAGTCGCGCGATCACGAGCACATCGATCTGCGGCAGAAGGCGCATCAAGACATCGGCTTCGCAAAGCGCGAACCAGCTTGCCGTGACGCCGGAGTCTGGCGCCGCACGCAGCGCTTCGACCATATTGTAGACGCGGTAGCGGAATGTGGACGTATCCAGACGTCCGTAAAGATACGCGACCCTCGCGCTTTTGCCGTGCAGCAGTTCCGCTGCACGCGATTCCACCGTCTCGGCGTCCCATGGAGCGCTGTAAGACACAGGTTGCGGGATCAATTCGCGCTGCATGCGCTCGAGCCTACCAAAGTGTGTCGAGGTCGGCGACGACAGGGTCAAGCGCCTGCGCCCAGTCGCGGCAAATGTGATCCTCGGCCAGGTTCTTCTCGAGCCGGTCTCGGTCCTCGGCCAATGCGATCAAGCGCCCCAACCCTTCGACCAAGGTCTGGGGGGCGAGAGGGGCGCTGAGGATATTCGCCGAATATCGCGCAAGATCTGTCTTCAATCCGCACTGATTGGTCAGCACCGGGACGCCCATGGCCGCGAGATCGAGAGGCGGATAGGAAGGGTGCGGCGTGTACATGAGCACAAAGCCGGCGTCGATCGAAGTCAGGAAGGTCTTGTACTCGCGCCAACCCATCATGTCGTGGCGAATGACCTTTACGCCGCCGCGAAATTCGATCTCGGGCGCGTCGCCTCCGACGAAATGCACTTCCCACGCCTCAGAGTCGAGCAGGCCCTGCAAGATGGCTTCGCTTAAGGCGGCGACCCCCGTCGCAAACAGGTTTCGCAGGTTATGCGGACGCGCGTAGAACAGGAGGCGGCGCTTCCTTTCGCCGCCATCGGGTTTGCGGGCGCCGCCGATGAAGGCCGGCTCAAAGGCAATCGCGCGTTCGGTCAACCCATCGATCGCGCCGGCGCCCGTTGTGAGATGATCGCGCAAAAGCATCGTATTCACCACAACACGCCTGAGCGGAGCGGCCATCGCAAGCTCGCATTCCAGACGCTCGTCACCGTAGGGGTAGAACATTCGCTCGTCGTCCTGCAGCAAAGAGACGATGCGTTTGGCGCCTACGGTGTTCAACAGGGCTCGCGTTGTCCCCCAGAAGGTCGACAGGAACAGGTCGTGCTCGCCGACGGCGAGCTCGCGGTGGCCGTCCCTTGGGTGATGGCGGAATTCGGCCTGGCCGTCGAAGGTCAGGTTATTGGCTGCAAGCACCCTGGCCAGCGCGCCCGTCTCCGGCGCCTCGGTCCGCGTGACGATCCGCAGCCGAGCCTTGGACCGCTTGGCCCACAGCGCCCCTAGGATCAGCGCGGTTCCTACCCCGCCGAACAGCGATGAGGGGCCAATGCTGTCGGTGACGATGGTGATGCGCCGCTGCGTCATCGATTCGGGAAAAATCGGGATGGCCGACACCGCTGCCCAGCGCGCCTTGAGCCAGTCATCCGCCGTTGGCGGGCCCTTGTGGGATTGCTGAGGCGGCTCGCTCGATCCAGAAGATCGGCGCAGCGGTGTACCTTTCGCTTTCCGTCTGAACCTCATCCGCTCTTCAGAGTTGAACGGGTGGCGCAACAGCGCTTCGAAATGAATTCTGTCCTGCATAATGCGACTTAGGCTCGAAGGTTGGCGCAATGCTGCCGGTCGTTTTTGAGGCGGCTATGGCCCGCGTTCGTTCGTTGGCCACCGGCGGGGGAATTGAAGCAATTGCCGCCCGCTTGTCCAGCCAGCGGCGTCCACCCGCAAATCCAGCGTGCCCTTTGTCACGCCAGATGCGCTCCGGCGTCTCGAGGCTGGTTTGCGGGACTGAGCGGCGACGCTCAGCGCGATATAGACTCGGTGAGAAAAGCGACCATCCGCCGCCGGTATTCGTCCGGTGCGAAGTCATAGAGGTCGACATGTCCGGCGCCGGCAACCTCCCACAGAATCTTGGGCGGTTGTGCGCAGGCGAAGAGTTCACGCGCCTCTTCGATTGGCGTCCAGGGATCGCGCGCGCCGGAAAGAATGAAGATCGGCGCCGAAACGCCGCCGATCGCATCGACCGGGCGCAGCTTGCGCCGGTCGATTCCAAACGCGGTTTCGCCGCAGGCGAGCGCCGCGCGGGTGAACGATTCGGCGAGCGGGCCGACGAAGCGGCGGAAACGTTTTCGCGTCGCGCGGTCGATGTCGGGATAGACCGACTCGAGCGCCAGCGCATCCGCGGCGAAGGGCTCGTCGCCGATCAGCGTCGCCGCGCCGCCGAGCGAGATTGCGATGACGCCGATCTTCTCGTCCGGCAGCCGCGCGCGCAGCCAGGCGAGCGCCGCCCGCGCGTCGAGGCTCTCGCGAGCCCCGAGCGTGATGGTCCGCCCTTCGCTCATGCCATGCGCCTGAAAGTCGATGGCGAGGATCGCAAAGCCGGCTCGGTTGAGGAACCGCATGCGCTTGACCAGGTTCATGCGCGTGTCGGTCACGCCATGCAGCAGCAGGACTGCGCCGCGACGGCTTTCGCCCGGCAGAAACCAGCCGGCGAGCCGCGCGCCTGAGCCCGAGGCGATCGCGACGGTTTCCACCGGCAGCCCGGTCTTGGCGGGATTGAGCCTCCTTCGCCGCGCCGTGAAGGCGATTCGGAGAGCGCCGGCGCCGATCGATCGCCCAATCAAATTTCGTCCCCAGTGACTGCGGCGAGGCGCGCCATCGCGAAGCGCCACTAAAACCACATGACGCATTGCTCTTGCCGCGAAGATATATCGGTGAAAATATCGAAATTGATTTGGTCTTTTTGACGCCGGGATCGACCTTGATTTTGCCGCTGTCGGCGCCGGGCGGTGATACGAGCGGACTGCGACGTGACCTTCCTCGATTCAATCAAGGGCCGCTACGGCGCCAATTTCTCCGGCGAACTGACCGCGCTGATCAAGCGTTTTGCGCCGACGGCAAGCCGATTTCTCGAATGGGGAAGCGGCGAATCGACGAAAGTCCTGTGCGCGATTGCGGCGACGCGCCGCGATCCCATGGTGCTGTCGATCGACCATGAGGATTCCTATCAACGGGGCGTCTCGGCGAGCCTGCCTCGCTATCCGTTTCTTCATTTTCGACGCCTGGATCTTCAAGGGCCGTCAGAATCGCAGGACGATCAATATCCGTCTTATTCCTCTTATCCCTTTCTGATCGGCGCCGAGTTTGACGTCGCGCTGATCGACGGGCGTCGCCGCGGGGAATGCGCGCTGACGGCCGCGCAGATTGTCACAGAAGACGGCGTTGTCCTCGTTCACGATTGGCGGCGAAGTCGCTATCGCAACATGCGGGCATTATTCGACACGCTTTTCGAGGGCGAGCAATTCCTTGTTCTTCGACCCTGGGCCGCGATCCGACAACGGCGCTCCGCCCCAGTGAAGGAAGGTCGTAAAGTCATCGTCATTCCCGCCCGGGGCGAACGCGCCAAAGGCGAACTTAAAATCACTTTGCCCTTCGCCGAGGCCTATGCGCGGCGAATCGGCGCGGATTGCGCCGTCGTGGGCGACAATTCTCCCCTCCCGCCCCAGCGGCTCAAAGCCGCCGCGCTCGATGTCGCCAAAGCCTATGACCGCGCGCTAGTGATCGACGCCGACGTGCTGATCCGACCCGGCTCGCCCGACGTCTTCGCGATCGTCCCGGAAGACGCGCTCGGCGCCTTTCCAGAGGGAAGGTTCTTCTCCCGAGACGACTATTATTCGCAGACGAACGAGCTTTACAGCCTCGACGGCCGTTTACCGTCGCGCGACTATTTCAATAGCGGCGTCATGGTGTTTGCGAATCGCAATCTCAAATTGCTTGAGGCCTTGCGGGACGAGGTCGTGTGGGGCCTGCCCCAATTCGAGCAGGGATTTCTCAACGCGAAACGCGTCGCGCTCGGCATTCCCCTGTTTCCCTTGACCGCCGATTTCAACTTCATGCCAGACGGCGAAATGTTTCCCCAGGACTGGCGATATTCATTTTTCCTCCACCATGCCGGCGTGGGTAAGAAGGACTATCGATATAGCGAACTCTGGCAGGACGTATCGGGCGATCGACAGACATTCGCGCTGCGCAAATTTCTCGCCGCCGATGTGCGCGCCGGCCTGATGCAGCAGGCGGCCGAACAGATTACCGGCCGCCACGTTCATATCCTCGATCCGACCGACTTTCATTATCGAACGGGCTTCGGCAGGCCGATCTATGATCCTGCCGGCGCGATCATCGCCTATTTTTCGCCGCACCCGACCGTCGACGAAGCCCTATCCGCGATGTGGGGGCCGCATATGACGCTCGATGCGGGCCTGTGGCGCGGCCGTTATCTCAAAGCCAGCGGCGAAAACCTTATCTATCACGGGGCCAAGCTCGACGTCGTCAAAAGCCAGGGAAACGAGGTCGTCCTTTCACGCCGGCGCTGGCCGCGCGACGGAATTTTCGAATTCCGCCTGGCGGAGAGAAGCGAAAACGTCGAGTTCAGAATTTTCCGCGATGCGGAGAGCGCCGAGTTCTCTTGCCTGCGGCTGGAGCGCGTCTCCGAATAACGCAACTGCCAAATGAACTCCTCGACGGCGTTTTGACGTCTCGCGAATTCAATGACTGGCTTCATCCGGGAGGCGGATCATGGATCGCGCCCGTCAGATAGTCCGGCCAGTCGCGTTCGAAAAACGGCGAGTCGTTGCGGTTTCGTTTGCGAATGGGCCGTGGCTCGCAGACGAACGCTTCGTCGCGCAATCGGATGTGAATCTGTTCGGCGCGATCCTGCGGCCGTTCCGAAACGAAGCGGGCCTGTTCGATGGGGCCGCTTCTGCCCTGGGGAACCTGATCGCCGCTCGACGAGCAAACGGCGCGCGCGCCGCGGCTGCCGCCGCCGCGATCGAGATAGAACGCCAGCGCCGTGAGAATGGCTTCCGACGCCAGAGCGGATTGCCGCCACTGCAGCGCCCGCAGCGCCTCATTGGCGCCGGCGAAGGCGACGCCTTGCTGTCGAATCGATTGGTTCAAGGCGGCCGCCGCCGTCTTGGCGCGATTGACGTCATCGCGCTTGCAAAGAATTCCGGCGTGATCGCTCATGCGCGCCTGGATTTCGTCGCGGATCGACTTCGCGCTCAACCCGTTCTCGCTTTTGAGGGCGTCGATGATTCTCGCGACGGCCGCTTCGATCGCGCGCGACTCAGAATTGACTGTCTTGTGAGGCTTGCGCATCGAGGCGATATGCTCGGCGCATCGCGTACCGAAGACCTGACCGGCGGTCAGCGCGGCGCCGCCGGGCCGCGTCACGCCATGAGTTCCCGCCGCCTCCCCGATGGCGTAGCAGCCGGCGAGAGTCGTTCGGCCCCAGGCGTCGACGGCGAGGCCGCCATTCATATGCTGATTGTTGATCGCAAATTCGAGCGGATCGCGCGTGATGTCATATTTGTAGCGCTTGTAGAGCTCGATCGCGAGCGGGTTCATTTTCCGCAGACGATCGATCGGCGCCTCAAGCAGGGCACCGCTCTTCTCTAGATAGGCGCGCACGTCGTCCTCCAGACGATCGAGGCTGAACGGCCTGTCGCCGGGCGCGGGCAGCGGGTTGCGGTTGAAATCCATGAACACTTTTCGCTGCAGTCGGGTCTCGCGATAGACGGCGAGGTCGAGCAGGCTCGATCGGAAGTCGAGCATGCGCGTGGCATGGAACGGCCATTGATAGCCCTTGCGGAAGATGTTGGACGCGAGCTCCTGCGTCGTGCGGTAGTACTCAGTTAGAAAATTATGTTCGACGCCCCGCGCGTCGCGCGAAAAAATATAAGGCATGCATTGCACGTAAGTGCCCGACAGATTCCACGGAAAATTATAGCGCGGCGTGCCGATGCCGAATTGGCTTTCGGTCAGATTGACCGCCTCGACGCCGGCCTCCAATGCGAGGCCGAGCGATCCGAAACAATGTTTCGGATAGACGCTGTCGCGATAGAGCTCGCCGGGGCCGCCGGCGGCAAGGACAATGGCGTCGGAAAGGAAGACCGTGAGACCGTAGGGATTTTCCGCCGTTCTCTTTTCCGGCGCGGCGGCAATCACGCCGACTGCGCGCGGGCTCGCGTCGTCCGCAACAAGAATGCGAACGCCCGTCGTGTGATTGAAGATCGGAATCTCAAGACGGATCGCCTCGCGCGCCAGCGCCTGCACCATGAGACGCGAGGTGCGAGGCCCGCAGCTTGTCGCGCGGCCGATCTCGTCATGGTCGGTTTGATAACGCAACACGCCGCCCAGCCGATCCTGAGGAATCGGCAGGCCCATGAATTGAAGCGAGGCGAGCGCCCGCGCCGAACCTACCGCTTCGACATAGGCGGTGTCCTCGTCCATCGCGCCGCCGGCGCCCAGCGCATCGGCGAGCGCCTGGAAATCGTCGCCGCGTCCGGCGCTGTTGGCGGTGTGCAGCGTTTGTTTATCGGAGCCTGAACAGGCTGAAGTTCCGCCGAAGGCGCTCTGGCTTGCGACCACAACGTCGACATCGCGACGTTTCAACTCGACGGCGGCGCGTAAGCCAGCCGCGCCGCTGCCAAGCACAAGCGCTTCGCTGCGCTGGATGGGCAAGATATAGGGCCCGACCCTCGCGAGATCCCCCGGCGGCCTTTCATTGGCCAGCCGAGGCATGGTCACGTCGGTCAATCCGTCGAGGATGGATTGCGGGACGGGCGGGGCCAAGGACGTTTCCGCGAAATTCGGAGTTGACGAGGAATTAGAAACTCGTTAACATTTTTAGCACGTTCCAATAATCAAGGCAAATGATCAATCCAATAGTTCCAGCGTGTCTATGGTGCTGCTGGGTTTGTTTTTGGAGCGATCCAAATGTTAGCGCCAGAATCATAAGAATTCTGGGGGAGTGAAGCGTGAGCGAGGGGCGGACCACGATCGTCGATGTCGCGCGACGCGCCGGCGTCTCGAAGTCGACGGTGTCGCTGGTGCTGGGGGGCAGTTCGCTCGTTGCCGACGCCACCCGGGAGCGCGTCACCGAGGCGATGTCCGATCTCGGTTACATTTATCATCGCGGCGCGGCGACGCTGCGCGGCGCCAAGTCCAGCGTGCTGGGCATGGTCATCAATGATCTGTCGAACCCATTTTATGTCGAACTGGCGATCGGCATCGAGCAGGCCTGCCACGGCGGCTCCTTCATTCCCTTTCTGGCCAATTCCGCCGAGGACCTGCTCCGCCAGCAGGAGGTCATTCGCTCGATGCGGGAGCATGGCGCGGCTGGCCTGCTGCTCGCCCCGGTGATCGGCACATCTGCGGCTGACCTGAAAGCGCTTATCGCCGGCTTGCCGGTGGTGCAGGTGATGCGCCGGGTGCCTGGGGTCAAAGCCTCGGTCGTCGCGCCGCAAAATCGGGAAGGCGCGCGCAAGGCGACGGCGCATCTCATTCAGCAAGGGCGTCGACGGATCGCCTTCGTCGGCGGCACCAGCGCCATGTCCGTCCGCGAGGAGCGGCTTGCCGGTTATCGGTCGGCGCTTGAGGAGGCGGGAATTGCATTCGACCCTGCGTTGGTCATCGAATCGCCGATCAATTACTGGGGCGGCGGCGCGGCGGCCGCGCAGCTTTTAACCCTCGTTAAGCCGGCGAGCGCCGCCCTTTGCTTCAATGATGTCGTCGCCATCGGCCTGATTCGAGCGCTGACGCAAGCGGGAGTCGCGGTCGGCCGCGATTTCGGTGTGATCGGCTTTGACGACATCGAAGAGGCCAAACACGTCCTGCCGACTTTGACCAGCGTTTCGGTGAACGCCCGCAGTCTTGGCGTGCGCGCGGCTCAGTTGCTCATGCGCCAGATCGCCAGCGGCGATTTCGAACCCGAAACGATCATGTGTACGACAAGCCTCATCATTCGCTCGTCATGCGGCAGCCCAAGCTTCGCCGAGCAGGGAGCCGCCACATGACCGGGTTGCGCTGGGGGTTGATCGGCGCGAGCACCATCGCGGCGGAACATATGATCGACGCCTTTCGCGCCAATGGCGGCGACGCCGTCGCCGTGATGAGCGCGAACGCCGGCCGGGCCGCGCAATATGCCGCGCAACACGACATCGTGAAGGCGACGACTGATCTCGATGAACTTCTTGGCGCGAAGAATATCGACGCTGTCTATATATCGACGACCAACGAGCTGCATCGCGATCAGGTCTTCGCTGCGGCAAAGGCCGGCAAGCATGTTCTTTGCGAGAAGCCGCTGGCGCTGACGCTTGAGGACGCCAAGGCGATGGTCGCCCAATGTCGCAATCGCGGCGTCGTGATGGCGACCAATCACCATCTGCGCAACGCCGCGACTCACCGGGCTATGCGCGACGCCATAAAGGCCGGTCGTATCGGCAAGCCGCTATTCGCCCGCGTGTTTCACGCCGTCTATCTGCCGCCCCATCTGCAGGGCTGGCGGATCGAACGCCCGGCCGCCGGCGGCGGTGTTGTTTTCGACATCACCGTCCATGACGCGGATACGCTCCGCTTCGTGCTCGACGACGAGCCGCAGAGTGTCGTCGCCATGACGTCGCAGGGCGGCATGGGTCAGGCCGGTCTTGAGGACGGCGTGATGGGCGTCATCCGCTTCTCAAACGGACTGCTCGCGCAATTCCATGACGCCTTCACCACAAAATACGCGACGACGGGTTTCGAGGTGCATGGCGACCAGGGCTCACTTGTCGCGCGCGATTGCATGACGCAGCAGCCGAAGGGCGAGGTTCTGCTGCGCAGCGCCGCCGGCGAAGAGCCGCTCAAGCTTGATCACGAGAAGCTCTATGTGCGTTCGGTGCGCCTCTTTCAGGCCGCGGTCGATGGTCGCGGCGCGCCCTCGGCGACTGGCGAGGATGGCGTCAAATCGCTGAGCGTCGCCATATCGACGCTCGAGGCGGCGCGCAGCGGCGCAACCACCGCAATCGATCTGGCGGCGCCATAGATGGCGAAGAAAAAAGTCATTTCCGCCGCCGCCGCTGCTTGTCTCATTCCTGATGGCGCGATCGTAACGGTCTCGTCCTCTTCGGCGCTTGGCTGCCCGGACGCGGTTCTTAAAGCGATCGGAGAAAGATTCGACGCCGACGGTCACCCGCGCGATCTCACGACATTGCACCCGATCGCGGCGGGCGACATGTGGGGCGTCAAGGGCGTCGATCATATCGCGAAATCCGGATGCCTGGCGCGAGTGCTGGCGGGCTCTTATCCGTCCGGGCCGTCCTCGGCCGAGCCGCCGGCGATCTGGAAGATGATCTGCGACGACGCGATCCCGGCCTACAACGTCCCCTCTGGCATTCTCTTCGACATTCATCGCGAAGCCGCCGCCAAGCGGCCGGGCGTGTTGACGAAAGTCGGCATGGAGACCTTTGTCGATCCGCTCCATGAGGGCTGCGCGATGAACGCTAAGGCCGCCGTCGATCCGATCGTCAAGCGCGTCAATTTCGCTGACGATGAATGGCTCTTCTTTCCGACGATCACTCCGCATATCGCGATCATTCGCGCCACGACGGCCGACGAACGCGGCAATCTCTCCTACGAACATGAAGGCGGCGTGCTGGGGCCGCTCGATCAGGCGCTCTCGGTTCGCAACAATGGCGGGATCGTCATTGCGCAGGTTAAGCGTCTCGCCGCCGCCGACACGATCCGTCCCCATGACGTCGTCGTGCCGGGCGTTCTGGTCGACTATATCGTCGTCGCGCCCGATCAGTTGCAGACGACCAACACCGTCTATGAGCCGGCGATCTCCGGCGAGATCTTTCGGCCGCTGTCGTCGTTCGAAATCCCGAAGTTCGACATTGCCAAAGTGATCGCCAGACGCGTCGCCCAGGAGCTGCGCGACGGCGACGCCGTCAATATCGGCTTCGGCATATCTGCAAATGTGCCGCGCATCCTGATTGAGGAAGGCCGCCACGGCGCGGTGACCTGGGTCATCGAACAGGGCGCCGTCGGCGGCGTGCCGCTGCTCGATTTCCAGTTCGGTTGCGCTTCCAACGCCGAGGCGATTGTCCAGTCGCCCCACCAATTTACTTACTTCCAGGGCGCCGGCTTCGATATGTCGTTGCTCTCCTTCCTGCAGATCGACAAGGGCGGCTCCGTCAATGTGTCCAAGCTCGGCGTGCGTCCGCATGTGACCGCCGGCGCCGGCGGTTTTGTCGACATCACCGCGCGGGCAAAAAAGATCGTCTTCTCCGGCTATTTCACGGCCGGGGCGAAGCTCGACGTGCGCGATGGCGCGGTTTCGATCGTCAAGGAAGGTAAAGTCAAAAAGCTCGTCGAAGCGGTCGAGCAGATTTCCTTCTCCGGTCCGCGCGCCGTCGCGCAGGGACAGGACATTGTCTATGTCACCGAACGTTGCGTTATGCGCCTGGAGCGCGACGGCGTGACGGTCATAGAGATCGCGCTTGGCGTCGATCTCGAGCGCGACATTCTCGCGCAGGCGGAATTTCCGCTTCGCGTGGCCCAGCACGTCCGGACGATGGACGCGGCGCTGTTCAACCCTGAGCCGTTCAATCTGCAGCTACGGCCGGCGCGGGAGACGCTGCAATGAATGCCTTTGTCGAATTGCGTTTCGAAGGCCCTTGCGCGTTCCTGACGCTGAAGCGACCGGACAAGCTGAACGCGCTCGACCGATCGATGATCGACGCTCTTTTGGAAAGCGCGCGGGCGATCGACGCGTCCACTGACATGCGAGTGGCGATCCTGTCGGGCGAGGGCAAGGCCTTTTGCGCGGGCGGCGACATCGCGGCTTGGGGCGATCTGCCGCCTTTGGAAATGTGGCGCGACTGGACGCGCGCCGGACACCGCGCTCTGGAAGCCCTGGCGCGTCTTCGCGTGCCGTTGATCGTCGTGCTGGCAGGTCACGCCTTGGGCGGAGGCCTGGAACTTGCCGCTGTTGGCGACATTCGCATCGCCGAGAGCGGCGTCAAACTCGGTCTTCCTGAATCGGGATTGGGCATGGCGCCGGGCTGGTCGGGCACGCAGAGACTCGTGCGTCGCTTCGGCGCCTCTATTGTAAGACGAATGGCGCTGGCCGGCGCAGTCTTCACGGCGGAGGAAGCTCTAACGCTCGGACTCGTCGATGAAGTCGTGGCAAAAGGCAAAGGGGCTTCTCGCGCGCACGTTCTTGCTGCAGATATAGCCAAGCGTGGGCCGCTCGCAGTTCAAATGATCAAGTCGATGATCAATGCGGCCGAAGGGGAGGATCGGGATGCTCCGATCGAGGGGCTCGCAGGCGCGCTTACGGCTTACACCGAAGATCTGGCTGAAGGCCGAGCGGCTTTCCGCGCCAAGCGCGCGCCAGTTTTCAGCGGCCGATAGGACCGAGGACCATGAACGCCCCCGCACGCATCGCCGTTGACACGAAGAAGCTGAACGACGCGCTCGCGCGCTTTCCGCGCGATCGCGCGATGAGCATCGCGGGTCGCGCGGTTGGCGGCGACGGCGAGATGATCGAGCGATCGAGCCCGGCGCATGGGGTCGTCGTGACGCGCATCCCGCGCGGTCGCGCGGAGGATGCGCGCGCCGCCATCGCCGCTGCGCGCCTCGCCTTTGACAATGGACCGTGGCCGCGCGAGACGGCGTCCAACCGCGCGCGTCTTCTCCTGAAGACGGCCGATCTGATCGACCGCGATCGTGAACTGATCGCAATTCTCGACACTTTGGAGTCGGGAAAGCCGCTCGCTCAGGCGCGCGGCGAAATCGAAGGCGCCGCGGACATCTGGCGTTACGCCGCTTCATTGGCGAGAGAGCTTTCGGGCGAAAGCTACGCAAATCTCGGCGCCGACCGGTTGGGCGTGGTGCTGAGGGAACCGATCGGCGTCGTCTCGATCATCACGCCGTGGAATTTCCCGTTTCTGATCGTGTCGCAAAAGCTGCCTTTCGCGCTCGCCGCAGGCTGCACATGCGTCGTGAAGCCGAGCGAGATGACGTCAGCCTCGACGCTGCATCTGATGAACCTGTTGGCCGAGGCCGGCCTGCCGGAAGGCGTCTGCAACGTCGTGACGGGATACGGGCCGGAGGTCGGCGCGCCGCTCACCGCCGATCCGGAGGTCGACATGATCTCCTTCACCGGTTCGACGCGGGTGGGTCGCGCGGCCGTCGCGGCGGGCGCCGCGACATTGAAAAAAGTCTCGATGGAGCTTGGCGGCAAGAACCCGCAATTGATCTTTCCCGACGCGGATATGGATGCGGCGCTCGACGCCGCCACGTTCGGCGCCTATTTCAACGCGGGCGAATGCTGCAATGCCGGCTCCCGCTTGCTTCTTCATTCGAGCATCGCCGATGAGTTCATCGAAGGTCTGGCGGCGCGCGCCAGGAGCGTGAAGGTCGGGGACCCACTCGATGCGGATACGCGCGTCGGCGCGATCATCACTTCGGATCATCTCGGGAAGATCGAGGATCACGTAACTGCCGCCGAACGCGACGGCGCGCAGGTTCGGGCGGGCGGCGGCAGGCTGGAGTCGAGCGGGTTTTTCATGGCGCCGACAATCGTCGACAAGGTGACTGCGGCGATGGCGATCGCACGCGCTGAAGTCTTCGGCCCGGTTGTCGTCACGCTGAGTTTCGATACGCGCGAGGAAGCGATCGCGCTCGCCAACGCCACCGACTACGGCCTGTCCGCCAGCGTCTGGAGCCGCGACGTCGACACGGCCATCGGCGTCGGTCGCGGCGTGCGCGCCGGCACGATCTGGGTGAACACATTCATGGACGGAACGCCGGAACTGCCGTTCGGCGGCTATCGCCAGTCGGGCGTCGGCCGCGAATTGGGGCGCAACGCGGTGAAAGACTACACCGAGGAAAAGACGTTTCACGTCCACACCGGTCCGAGAACGAGTTGGTGGCTCCCACGCGGAGCCTGAAATCGCAGCAATCGGGAGTCGGCAAAGACTCCTGTATCCGGCAGCCGGGCCGTATCCGGCGGAGGGAGCGTAATAGGAAGGTTAGCCCATGAAACTTCGTTCGATTTTGATGGCGAGCGTGATGACCGCGGGAGCGCTCGGCCTGACCTCAGGCGCCATTGCCGCTGAGGACAAAGAAATCCAGATGCTGCATTGGTGGACTTCGGGCGGCGAAGCAGCCGCGCTGAACGTCCTCAAGCAGGATCTCGCCAAAGAAGGCTACGCCTGGAAGGACGTGCCGATCGCCGGCGGTGGCGGCGAAGGCGCGATGACCGCCCTGAAGGCGATGGTCGCGGCGGGCAATCCGCCCACCGCCTCGCAGATCCTCGGTTATTTCGCGGTCGACTACGCGGAAGCCGGCAAGCTCGGCGACATCTCGTCGCTAGCCAAGAAGGAGGATTGGGCGAAGGTCGTTCCGCAGGCCCTGCAGAAGTTCACCACAACGGACGGCAAGTGGGACGCGGTTCCGGTCAACATCCATTCGGTCAACTGGGTGTGGATCAATAAGTCCGTGATGGACAAGATCGGCGGAACCGAGCCGAAGAACTTCGACGATTTCGTTGCGCTGCTTGGCAAGGCGAAGGCGGCGGGGGTCATCCCGCTCGCGCTCGGCGGCCAGCCGTGGCAGGAAGCGACCCTCTTCGATTCGGTCGTGGCCTCCACCGGCGGCATCGAATTCTACAAGAAGGCGTTCGTCGACCTGGACGAAGGCGCTCTGAAGTCCGACACGATGAAGAAGTCCTTCGACAATCTCGCCAAGCTGCGCGATTACGTCGACCCGAACTACGCCGGCCGCGATTGGAACCTCGCGACCGCCATGGTGATCAAGGGCGACGCGCTCGTTCAGGTGATGGGCGACTGGGCGAAGGGCGAGTTCCGCGCCGCCAACAAGGAAGCGGGCAAAGACTTCCTTTGCTATCGCTTCCCCGGCACCGACGGCTCCGTGATCTACAACACCGACATGTTCGCGATGTTCAAGGTCTCGGCCGACCGCCAGGGCGCGCAGCTCGCGCTCGCCGACGCGACGATGAGCCCGAGCTTCCAGTCGGCGTTCAACGTCGTCAAGGGTTCGGTGCCGGCGCGTATGGATGTTCCCGACACCGCCTTCGACATGTGCGGCAAGAAGGGCATCGCCGACGTCAAGGCCGCCAACGCGGCCGGAACCTTCGTCGGCTCCATGGCGCAGAACTACGCGCAGCCGCCGGCGGTCGCTGGCGCCTATCACGACGTGGTGACGAAGTTCTTCCACGGCGAGATCAAGACGTCCGACGCCGCCGTTGCGGAGCTGGACAAGGCGCTCAATAACGCCAAATAATCTGATAAAAGCCCTCCCTCGCCTTGCGCGAGGGAGGGTTCGTCCCCGTTTCAGATAAGGCCGGGTCCGTTCGATGACCGTAAGTGTGGCGCCGACCGTGGTCAAAACGACTCGCGCTCGTCGCGGACTGGCGCGACAGCGCCTGCAAAATCTTTTGCCGAAGCTCGTCCTGGCGCCGTCTTTCATTCTGGTGCTCGTCTTCGTCTACGGCTTCAACCTGTGGACGTTCTTTCTCTCTTTCACCAATTCCAAGGCCTTCGCGAGCACGCATCTCGTCGGCTTGCTGAACTACCGGCGCCTGTGGGACTGGACCTTTCAATCCGACCCGCCGTCGAACTGGTACACGGCGATCGTCAACATGGGCCTGTTCGGCGGCCTCTATGTCTTTTTCTGTCTGGTGCTGGGCCTGACGCTGGCGATCCTGCTCGATCAGAAGATCCGCGGCGAAGGCATCTTGAGGCCGATCTATCTCTATCCGCTCGCGCTGTCCTTCATCGTGACCGGCACGGCCTGGAAACTGTTTCTCGATCCGGGCATCGGGCTCGAGAAAGCCATGCACGACTGGGGCTGGACGAGTTTTCATTTCGATTGGGTCGTCAATCCGCGCATGATGATCTATTGCGTCGCCATCGCCGGAATCTGGCAGACGTCCGGTTTCGTCATGGCGATGTTCCTCGCCGGGCTTCGCGGCGTCGACGGCGAAATCATCAAAGCCGCGCAGATCGACGGCGCGTCGGCCTTTCAGACCTACCGGCGCATCATTATCCCAATCATGCGGCCGGTCTTTCTGTCCGCCATCATCATTCTCACCCATATGGCGATCAAATCCTACGATCTGGTGCTCTCGGTCACCGGCAAGAATCCCGGCGGCGCGGCGGAGTTGCCGTCGACCTTCATGTATTCCTTCACCTTCACCCGCAATCAGATGGCGGTCGGCTCGACCGCCGCGGTCATCATGTTGATGACCATCGCCGCGATCATGGTGCCCTATCTCTATTCCGAGCTTCGGGAGAAGGGTCGATGAGCGCCGCCGATCTCATCACGTCGCCGCCTGCCCGCGAGCCGGCGCGCCACTCCAATCTCACCCGCGTGGTGATTTACGGCCTGCTGCTCCTCTTTGCTTTCGTCTATCTCATTCCGCTTGTCGTCATGGTGATGACATCGCTGAAGCCGCTCGACGAAGTGACCGGCGGCAATATGTTCGCCCTGCCGCATCACCTGACTTTCGACCCCTGGGTGCAGGCCTGGGGCGAGGCGCGCATCGGCGTTTCGGACACGGCCGGCATCGCCGGCTATTTCTGGAATTCGATCAAAATGGTCGTGCCGGCGGTGGCGATCTCGACCATGCTCGGCGCGTTGAACGGCTACGTGCTGACCAAATGGCGCTTCCCCGGCCATAAACTGGTCTTCGGCATGATGCTGTTTGCTTGCTTCATCCCGTTCCAGTCGGTCATCATTCCGATGGCGGTGATCCTCGGCTATCTCGGCGAGATCGGCAATTCGCTGATCGATGCGACGGGCTACGCTTTCGGCTTCGGCAATCCGACCGTCAATCTGGTGATCGTCCACGTCATTTATGGCCTCGGCTTCACCACCCTGTTCTTCCGCAACTATTACGAGGCGTTTCCGACCGAATTGGTGAAGGCGGCGCAGATCGACGGCGCGAGTTTTTTTCAGATCTTTCGTCGCATCCTTCTGCCGAATTCGACGCCGATCATCATCGTGACGGTGATCTATCAGTTCACCAACATCTGGAACGACTTTCTGTTCGGCTCGACTTTTGCGGCGGGCGACTCCTCGCCGATGACGGTCGCCTTGAACAATCTCGTCAACACCTCGACGGGCATCGTTGAATATAATGTCAATATGGCCGCAGCGATCATCGCCGCGGGGCCGACGCTGTTCGTCTATATCGTCGGCGGCCGTTATTTCGTGCGCGGTCTGATGGCCGGCGCGGTGAAGGGATAGATCATGGCCTTTCTTGAGATCAACGCTCTGCGCAAGCGCTTCGGCGCGCTGGAGATTATCAAGGGCATCGATCTGACCCTGGAGAAGGGCGGCTTCCTCGTTCTCGTCGGGCCGTCGGGCTGTGGCAAATCGACCCTGCTCAACATGATCGCCGGACTGGAATCGATCACCTCCGGCGAGATCAGCATCGACGGCGACGTAATCAACGATCTCCATCCCTCGAAGCGCGACATCGCGATGGTGTTCCAGTCCTACGCGCTCTATCCCAACATGTCGGTCGCGCAGAACATGGCCTTCGGCATGGAAATGCGCGGCGTGCCGAAGCCGGAGCGCGACAAGGCGGTGGCCGATGTCGCCAAGACGCTGCAAATCGAGCATTTGCTCAATCGGCGGCCGAGCCAGCTGTCAGGCGGCCAGCGCCAGCGCGTCGCCATGGGCCGGGCTCTGGTGCGCCAACCGCGCGTGTTCCTGTTCGACGAACCGCTCTCCAACCTCGACGCCAAATTGCGCGTCGACATGCGCATCGAGATCAAACGGCTTCATCACCAGACCGGAACGACGATCGTCTATGTCACGCATGACCAGATCGAGGCGATGACCCTCGCGACCCGCATCGCCGTGCTGAAGGACGGCGAATTGCAACAGGTCGGCAGCCCCTACGAGATTTACAACACGCCGGCCAATCTCTTCGTCGCCGATTTCATGGGCTCGCCCTCGATGAATCTCATCGAGGCGAAAGTGTCGAAGACCAACGGCGCCGCTTCGATCGTGGTCGACCGCCCCGGCGCGGAACCGATCGTCCTGCCGGCGCCGAACAGCGCCGACGCGACGAAGCTGCGCGACGGCGGTATCGTCATTCTTGGCATTCGCCCGGAGGCGGTGAGCGACCCGGAAAGCGCCGACCGCAAGTCGAAAAACATCGCGACTTTCGCCTCGCATGTCGATCTCGTCGAGCCGGCCGGCTCGGACACTTTCGTGGTGACGAAGATCGCCGGCAAGGAAGTCACCGCGCGGATGCGCGCCGACGCCGACGTGCGGCCGGGACAAAATGTCTCCTTCGCATTCAATCTCGACAAGGCGGTTCTGTTCGATCCGCAGACCAGCCGCCGGGTCTAGTTGCGGGCCGGGCGAGTGACGCGATGACAGATCCTGAGACGGTTGACATTCTGATCGTCGGATCGGGAATGGGCGGCGCGACCTGCGCGGCCGGATTGGCGCCCTCCGGCGCGAAAATCCTCATCCTCGAGCGCGGCTCGCGCTTGCCGGATTCTCCCGACGCGCGCGACGCGCGCGCCATATTCCAGCGCGGCGTGTACCGGCCGCAGGAATCCTGGATCGACGGCGCCGGCGTAACTTTCAATCCCGGCAATTATTATTACGTCGGGGGAAACACCAAACTCTATGGCGCGGTCCTGCTGCGCTACCGGGCGCGGGACTTCCGGCCGGTCGACTATCCTGACGGCGCGACGCCGGGCTGGCCCTTCGAATATGGCGAGCTCGAACCCTGGTATGGTCGTGCGGAAAGACTCTATCGCGCGCATGGCGCGCTCGGCGGCGATCCCACTGAGCCGGACCATTCCGCGCCCTATCCCTTTCCGCCCGTTCCCGACGAGCCGGCGATCGCGCTTGTGCGCGAGCGCATGACGCGCGTCGGCCTGCACCCATTCTCGCTGCCCCTAGGGGTCGACATCGATCGCTGGCTGGCGCGGGCGAAGACGCCCTGGGACGCATTTCCCGATACCGGCTTCGGCAAGATGGACGCCGAAAGCTGCGGGCTCGCCGAGGCGTTTCGCTATCCCAATGTCGAATTGCGCGAGCGCGCCAAGGTCGAACGCCTGTTGCTGGACGCCGACGGAAAACGAATATCCGGCGTCGAAGCGACGATCGACGGCGAACGCAAGCGCATAGTGGCCAAGACCGTCATCCTGTCGGCCGGCGCGGTCAATTCCGCCGTCCTTCTGCTCTCCTCGCGCGACGGCGGCATCGCCAATCGATCAGGCATGGTCGGGCGGCATTTCATGAATCACAATACGACCGCGATGCTGGCGATCGACCCCAGAGCCGTCAATGACTCGATCTATCAGAAGACGCTCGGCGTCAACGACTTCTACTTCGATGATGGACATGGCGGCGCGCCGCTCGGCAATATCCAGTTGCTTGGCCGCGTGAGCGCGCCGATCCTGAAAGCGAACCTGCGGCGTTTTCCGGAATGGCTTCTCTCGCCGCTGTCGCGGCGCGCGGTCGACTGGTACGCGATGAGCGAGGACCTTCCCAATCCGGAGAGCCGCGTCACCGTGAACGGCGGCCAAATCCATCTTGACTGGAAGCGCAGCAACTGGGGGACGCATCTGAAACTCGTCGACGCCTTCAAAGAGCGGCTGCGCGCGGCGGGCTATCCGATCGTTCTGACGCGGCCCTTCGATCGCCGCACGCCGTCACATCAATGCGGCACCATTCGTATCGGCGCGGATCCCGCGACATCGCCGCTCGATCCTTACTGCCGCGCCTGGGATCACCCCAATCTCTTCGTCGTCGACGCTTCGTGTCTGCCGACCTCGGCGGCGGTCAATCCCTCGCTGACGATTGCGGCGCAGGCGCTGCGCGTCGCGGACCATATCGTCAAGACCGAGCTTCATTGATCTGAAGGTAGGCTGATGGGCTACGATTACATCGTCGTTGGCGGCGGTCCCGCCGGCTGCGTGCTGGCGAACCGCCTGAGCGCCGATCCCTCGATCGAGGTGCTGCTTCTCGAGGCGGGCGGTGGCGACTGGAACCCGCTTTTTCGTATGCCGGCCGGCTTCGCGAAAATGACCAAGGGCGTCGCGAGCTGGGGATGGAGCACCGTTCCGCAAAAGCATCTTGACGGCCGCGTCATCTGGTACACGCAGGCCAAGATCATCGGCGGCGGCTCGACGATCAACGCGCAGCTCTATACGCGCGGCAACGCCAAGGACTATGATTCCTGGGCGAGCGACGCCGGCGCTCAGGGCTGGAGCTATCGCGAGGTCCTCCCCTATTTCAAGCGCAGCGAGGACAATCAGAAGCTGCACAACGCCTACCATAGCTATGGCGGTCCGCTCGGCGTTTCCTATCCGGTCAGTCCGCCGCCAATCAGCTACGCCTTCCTACGCGCCGCGCAGGAATATGGAATTCCCTTCAACGACGATTTCAACGGCGCCGTGCAGGACGGCATCGGCCATTATCAGCTCTCGACGCGCAATGCCGAGCGTTCATCAGCGTCAAGCGCCTTTTTGAAGCCGATCCTCGGTCGCAAAAATCTTAGCGTTCGCCTCAATACGCAAACGATGAAGATCGAGGTCAGCAACGGCCGCGCGGTGGGCGTGACGATCGCCTCCGGGACGGGGACGGCGACCCTCAACGCCGACCGGGAAATCATCATCAGTTGCGGCGCTATCGGTTCGCCGCGCCTGCTGCAGCTTTCCGGCATCGGTCCGGCCGACGATCTGAAAGCCGCGGGAGTCGCGGTCGTTCACGACCTGCCCGGCGTCGGCTCGAATATGCAGGATCATCTCGATCTCTATGCGATCTCGGAATGCACCGGCGATCACACCTATGACCGCGTCGCGCGCCCGCATCGCACCGCCTGGGCAGGTCTTGAATATCTCTTGTTCAAGAGCGGACCGGTGACCTCGACGCTCTTCGAGACGGGCGGCTTCTGGTACGCCGACAGAGAAGCGCGCTCGCCCGACATTCAATTCCACCTCGGTCTCGGCTCCGGCATCGAGGCGGGGGTCGCGGCGATGAAAAATCCCGGCGTGACTTTGAACTCGGCCTTCTTGCGCCCCCGCTCGCGTGGCACGGTGCGGATCGCCAGCGACGATCCGAAAGCGGCGCCGCTCATCGATCCCAATTACTGGGCTGACCCTTACGATCGCCAATGCGCCATCAAGGGCCTTAGGCTGGCGCGCGACATTCTGCGCCAGCCGGCGCTGAAGCCCTATGTTCTGGCGGAGCGCCTGCCGGGCGACGGTCTCAACACCGACGAGGACCTGGCGCAATACGCCTATCGCTCCTGCAAGACCGACCATCATCCGGCGGGAACCTGCGCCATGGGCTCGGGCGCGGAGGCTGTCGTAACGCCGGATCTCAAGCTGCGTGGGCTCATGGGCATCCGCGTCGTCGACGCCTCGGTGATGCCCTTCGTCCCGTCCTGCAATACCAATGCGCCGACGATCATGGTCGCTGAAAAGGCGGCCGACATGATCCTTGGCAAGCCGCCCTTGCCGCCCGCGGCCCTCTAGGACGAGGGGCCGCCTGCCAAAATTCAGCATCCAGTTTGAATGAGGCTAAGCCGCATCAAGGGCTTGAATGGTGCTGCAAGAGAGGATTGAACTCTCGACCTCTCCCTTACCAAGGGAGTGCTCTACCACTGAGCTACTGCAGCGCTGGCGCACGCGGGATAAGAGGCCGCGGCGGACGGCGGCTTTTGCCATAGCGGGGCGGCCAAGGCAAGGAGCGGCGGAACGCTCCGCGTCCGCCGATCAGGCGGCGCCGATCCGCAAAAGATCGTGGAAATGGATGATCCCGACGACCGCTCCGGCCTCCACCACCAGCAGCGCCGAAATCTTGTGGCTGATCAGTTCCAAAGCCTCGGCGACCAGGGCGTCGGGGGCGATGGTGCGCGGCGCGCGGGTCATCACCTCTTCGACCGGCGTGTCGATGGTCAGGCGCGATTTGAGGTGCCGGCGCAAATCGCCGTCGGTGATGATGCCGAGCAGCCCGTCGCGCTCGTCGAAAACGCCGACGCAGCCAAAGCCCTTGCTGGTCATTTCGACGATGGCGTCGGCCATTTTGGCGCCCATGCGGATGCGCGGCACGCGCTCGCCGCGATGCATGACGTCGCGCACATAGGCGAGTTTGGCGCCGAGCTTGCCGCCGGGATGCAGGATCTGGAAATCGCGGGCCGAGAACTGCCGGCTCTCCAGCAGCGCGATCGCCAGCGCGTCGCCAATCACGAGCTGCATGGTCGTCGAAGTGGTCGGCGCCAGCCCATTGGGGCAGGCTTCTGGCGCGTTGGGCAGGCACAGCAGCACATCGGCCTCGCGGCCGAGCGCGCTGTCGGGATTGGCGGTCACCGCGATCAGCGGAATGGCGAAGCGCTTGGCGTAAGTGATGACGGCCGCGAGTTCGACCGTCTCGCCCGACCAGGAGATGGCGATCACCACGTCGCCATTCTGCACCATGCCGAGATCGCCATGGCTCGCCTCTGCGGCGTGGACGAACATCGCCGGCTGGCCGGTCGAGGCGAGCGTCGCCGCGATCTTGCGCGCGACATGGCCGGATTTGCCTAATCCCGTGACGATAACCCGTCCTGTGGCGGCGGAAATCAGGCCGACGGCGCGGCGAAATGCCCCTCCGAGCCCATTGTCGCCTTGCGCCCGCAGCGCCTCGGCCATGGCCTCAAGGCCTTGTCGTTCAAAGGCGATCGTGCGCAGGGCGACATCGACGGCGTCAGCGGCGGGTGTGCTCATGCGCGCGCTCTTAGCACGGTCGCCCGCGCCCATGCACCCCTCCGCAGCACGGCGATTTAAGTCGCCATTAACCATACCGGCCTAACCCTCGCAAAGCTCGCCGGCGGCCGCCGCGCGGGCGAAAGGAGTGGTTTCGTGCTGTCGCGCCTCCTCGAGCTTCGTCGCGCCCGAGGCGTCGCCTTCGGCGCGCTGGCCCTGGCGCTCGGCGCGGCGAATGCGCCGGTCCTCGCGCAGCAGGCGCCGGGTCTGCGCGGCGCTGATGAGACGCTCGCCCAGAATGTTCCCCAGAACTCGCCTCCCGCCAATCAGAATGTTGCGCCGTCCGCGGCCGATGCCGCGCCCGACGCGCTCGCGCCGGTCGTTTCGCCGCCGGTTCTCCCTGACGCCAAGCCGAAGCCGAAACCGGCCAAGACCGCCGGCAAGCCGCCCGACAAGACGCTGCCCGCCCTGAAGCCCTATGTGGGCGCCCAGCGGCTCGGGTTGCGCGGCGGTCCGACTGACAATGACGCTACGCCGCCGGCGGCGAGCGTCGCCGCTTTGCCGACGCTGGCCAGACGCAAGCCGACACCCGATGACAAGCCCTTCGATCCAGTTGGCGTTCGGATCGGCGATCTCAAACTGACGCCCTATGTCGAAGAGGACGGCGGCTGGGCCGCCAATCCCAATTCCATCCCCGGACCGCATTCAGGCTCCGGTTTCGAGACGACCGAAGCCGGCGTCGCGCTGCAATCGGATTGGCCGCGCAGCGACCTGCACGGGCTGCTCAAGGGGAGCTACACCGATTATTTCGCCGACCCCAACGCCAATACGCCGACCGCCAATGGCGTGCTCGACGGGCGCTATGACGCGAGCCGCGATCTGTCCTTTGACGCAGAGGGACGCTTCAACATCGCCGAGCAGACGCTCGCCTCGCTCGGTCTTGGCGGTGGCGCGGGGCCAACCGAGCATCCGCTGGTCTCGACTTATGGCGCGACGATCGGCGGCGCACAGAAATTCGGCGATTTGACGCTGGCGCTGCACGGAACCTGGGATCGCACCGACTATCAGAGCATCACCGGCGTCGATCTCGCCAGCGACGATTTCAACGACTGGGGCCTGCGCGGCCGCGCCTCCTATCGCTTAAGCGAGGCCGTCTCGCCCTTCGTCGAACTCGACGCCGATGCGCGTCGCTACGACGCTTCGATCGACTACACTGGCTATGACCGCAATTCCGACGGCTGGCAGGGTCTGGTCGGCGCGACGCTCGCTTTCACCAAACTGCTGACCGGCGAAGCAAGCGTCGGTTATGGCGCGCGCGCCTATGCCGATCCGCGCCTGCCGAATTTCGGCGCGCCCGTATTCGACGCTTCGCTGATCTGGTCGATGACGCCGCTGACGACGATAACCGCCAAGGCCCAGACGACGCTCGGCGACGCGGTTGTCGCCGGAGCCTCGGGCGCCGTCACTCGCACCTACTCGCTCGACATCGCGCATGAGCTGACCCGCGCCGTGACGCTGGGCGCGACTGCAAGCTGGACGGGCGACGATTATGTCGGCGTCACGCAGCGCGATTCAAATACCAATCTTGCGCTACGCGCCGAATATCACATCTCGCGCGATCTGGTGCTGAAGGCGAGCGCCACCCGGCAGGCCTATGAATCCAGCCTCCCCAACTCCAATTACGTCGCCGATGTCTTCATGCTCGGCTTGCGGCTGCAGCGCTGAGGCTTACAGCGCCATCTTCTTCAATTCGGCTCTGAGCGCCGGGGCCAGGTCTTCGCGCTCCAGGCCGAAGGCGACATTGGCGACGAGGAAGCCCAGCTTCGAGCCGCAATCATAGGTGCGTCCGTCGAAACGTACGCCCTGGAAGGATTGCGTCTTGATGAGTTCGCTCATGCCGTCGGTGAGCTGGATTTCACCGCCCGCGCCTTTCTCGACTTTTTCGAGGATGCCGAAGATTTCCGGCTGCAGGATGTAGCGTCCCGAGATGATCAGATTGGACGGGGCTGTTCCCGGCGGCGGCTTTTCGACCATGCCTTTGATCTCGATCGAAGGGCCATGTTCGGCGCCCACCGCGACGACGCCATAATAGCGCGTCTCCGATTCTGGAATCGCCTCGAGCGAAACGACATTGCCGCCAAATTCGCGATAGGCGTCGACGCATTGGGCGAGGCAGCGGCCGCCGCGCGGGCCGGCGGCGGTGATCATGTCGGGCAGCAGCAACGCAAAGGGTTCGTCGCCGACGAGGTCGCGCGCGCACCACACCGCGTGGCCGAGGCCGAGCGGCGCCTGCTGGCGGGTGAAGCTCGCCGCCCCCTCGGGCAGCATGTCGGCCTGCAGGGCGGCGATCGCCTCATGCTTGCCGCGCCGGCGTAGCGTGTCGTCGAGCTCATAGGCGATGTCGAAATGGTCTTCGATGACGCCCTTGTTGCGCCCGGTGACGAAGATGAATTTTTCGACTCCCGCTTCGCGCGCCTCGTCGACGACGTGCTGCAGAATCGGACGATCGACCACCGTCAGCATTTCCTTCGGCACCGCCTTGGTCGCCGGCAGAAAACGCGTGCCGAGGCCGGCGACCGGCAAGACCGCCTTGCGAATAGGTTTGCGCATCGAAGAAACGCCTTTCCGATGGATGGGAGGTCGCGCGCGTCGGCCCCGCTGCTGCGCGCGAAAGTCTAGTCAATCCGCCTATCTAAGTGTATTGCGCCTTCATCGGTTCCGCCGGGCGATCTTGGCTCGCCGATCGCAGTGGATTTGTCAAAAGAGGGCGTCGTCCGCAAGGCCGGCGGGCAAGATAATGACGGTTTTGGTGACAGGCGGGGCCGGCTATATCGGCGGCCACATGACGCTGGGCCTCATCGACGCCGGCGAACAGGTTCTGGTCCTCGACAATCTCTCGACCGGCTTCGCCTGGGCGGTTCAGCCGCCGGCCGAACTGGTGGTCGGCGATTTCGGCGACGCCGCCCTGGTCGGCCGGCTGATTCGCGAACGCGGCGTCGACGCCATCGCCCATTTCGCCGCCAAGATCGTCGTGCCCGACTCGCTGAGCGACCCGCTCGGCTATTATGACAATAACACCGCCAAGGCGCTGAGCCTCATCCGCAGCGCGGTGGAGGGCGGGGTCAAGCATTTCATTTTCTCCTCGACCGCCGCCGTCTATGGCGAGACCTCGGCCGAGCCGGTCGCCGAAGACACGCCGCTCAATCCGATCTCGCCCTATGGCCGCTCGAAGCTGATGGTCGAATGGATGCTGCAGGACGCGAGCCGCGCCTACGACTTGCGCTATGTTGCGCTACGCTATTTCAACGTCGCCGGCGCCGATCCGAAAGGCCGGCTCGGCCAATCGACGCCCAGAGCCACGCATCTGATCAAGCGCGGCGTCCAGACCGCGCTCGGCCGCTTTCCCAGCATGGACATTTTTGGCGAGGATTACCCGACCCGCGACGGCACCTGCTTACGCGACTATATCCAGATCACCGACCTGATCGACGCCCATCTGGCGGCGCTCGCCTATCTCCGGGCGGGCCGCGAAAGCGTGACCTGCAATTGCGGCTACGGCCACGGCGCGACGGTCAACGAAGTGATCGACGTCGTCAAGCGCGTCTCCGGCGTCGACTTCAAGGTCAATCATGCGCCGCGGCGCCCCGGCGATCCGGCCGCGATCATCGCCAAGGCCGAGAAGGTGCGCGAGACGCTCGGCTGGCGGCCCAAGCGCGACGATCTCGATGAAATCGTCCGTCAGGCGCTCGATTGGGAGCGCCGCCTGCATAATCGGCTCGGCGAACCGCCGGACGCGGTGTGAGCGCCAAAACGTTTCGTCCTCGACTTTCGTCGCTTAGCCGTCCTTCGGACTTTACAACCCCCGCCAAGCCATGTCTTGACTGGTGGAAACGAGACGTGGGGCGGAACGCGGACCGGCGGGCGAACGACGGCCATGAGCGAAAACGAAATTCTTGTCACCGAAGGATTGGGCAAATCCTTCGGCGACTTCGCGGCGGTCAGTGACGTCAGCCTGAAGGTCAAGCGCGGCTCGATCCATGCGCTGATCGGCCCCAATGGAGCGGGCAAAACGACCTGCTTCAATATGCTGACCAAATTCCTTACACCGAGCGCCGGCCGCATCCTGTTCAAGGGCCGCGACATCACCCGCATGCGTCCGGCCGATGTCGCCCGCCTCGGCCTGGCGCGCTCCTTTCAGATCTCGGCGATCTTTCCCCATCTGACCGCGCTCGAAAATGTACGCGTCGCGCTGCAGCGCCAGCGCGGCGACAATTTCGATTTCTGGCGCGCCAAGACGGCGCTCGACCCGTTCAACGAGGCCGCCGTCGCGCTGCTGGAATCGGTCGGCCTCGAAGGCCACGCAAAAACACTCGCGGTCGAACTTCCCTATGGCCGCAAGCGCGCGCTGGAAATCGCCACCACGCTGGCGCTCGATCCGGAGATGATGCTGCTTGACGAGCCGATGGCCGGTCTCGGCGTCGAAGACATCGAGCGCATTTCCGCGCTGGTCCGGCGCGTCTCGGCCAATCGCACGATTCTCATGGTCGAGCACAATCTGCAGGTGGTCGCCGAACTCTCCGACCGCATCACGGTCATGACGCGCGGCCGCATTCTCGCCGAGGGCGATTATCGCACCATCGCCGCCGATCAGCAGGTCAGGCAGGCCTATATGGGTGACGGGCATGGCTATGGCTGAGCGCGCCGCGCCTTCGCTCGTCGTCGCCGGGCTGCAGGCCTGGTATGGCGAATCGCATATTCTGCAAGGCGTCGACTTCGAGGTGCGGCCGGGCGAGGTCGTGACGCTGCTTGGCCGCAACGGCGCCGGCAAGACGACGACGCTCAAGGCGATCATGGGCGTTCTTTCCAAGCGCAGCGGCTCGGTCAGTTTCGCCGGGCGCGAGACGATCGGCCTGACCTCCGACCGCATCGCCCGACTTGGCATCGCCTTCTGCCCCGAGGAGCGGGCGATTTTCGCCAGCCTCAGCGTACGCGAGAATCTCATGCTGCCGCCGCGCGTCGCGACCGGCGGCCTGACGCTGGAGCGCATTTTCGATCTCTTCCCCAATCTCGCCGAGCGGCTCTCCAGCGGCGGCGGCAAATTGTCGGGCGGCGAGCAACAGATGCTGGCGATCGCGCGCATCCTGCGCACCGGCGCGCGGTTTCTCATTCTCGACGAGCCGACCGAAGGTCTGGCGCCGGTCATCGTGCGCCAGATCGGCCGCACCATCGCCGAGTTGAAACGGGAGGGCTTCACCATTCTGCTGGTCGAGCAGAACTTCCGTTTCGCCGCGACGGTCTCGGACCGCTACTACGTGATGGAGAACGGGCGCATTGCGCTTAGCTACGCCAACGCCGACCTCGATCCCAACAATATGGAGCGGCTGCATGTGCGACTGGGCGTGTGACCGAGTCTTCCTGACAGTCGAGAGGGCGTGAGCCGATGCTCTTTGGCCACGCCATCACCGCGCAGCAACTGTTCGGGCAATTGCTGATCGGGCTGATCAACGGCTCCTTTTACGCGATGCTGAGCCTCGGCCTCGCAGTCATCTTCGGCATGCTCAACATCGTCAATTTCGCTCATGGCGCGCTCTATATGCTGGGCGCTTTCGGCGCCTATTTCGCGCTGCATCTTTTCGGGCTGAATTATTGGTGGGCGTTGATCGTCTCGCCGATCGCCGTCGGGTTCTTCGGCGCGCTGATCGAACGCACCATGCTGACGCGGCTCAGAGGCCTTAACCCGCTCTACGGGCTTTTGCTGACCTTCGGTCTGGCGCTGGTGATCCAGGGCCTGTTCCAGAATTTCTACGGCGCCTCCGGCATGCCCTACGCCATTCCGCCGCAGCTCGCGGGCGTGCGCAATCTCGGCTTCATGTATCTGCCGAACTATCGCGCCTGGGTGATCGTCTTCTCGGCTGTCATCTGTTTCGCCACCTGGTTCGCCATCGAGAAGACGCGGCTGGGCGCCTATCTGCGCGCCGCGACCGAGAATCCGACGATGGTGCGCGCCTTCGGCGTCAATGTCCCGCTTTTGATTACGGCGACCTATGGCTTCGGCGTCGCTCTGGCGGCGCTGGCCGGCGTGCTGGCTGCGCCCATCACTCAGGTGCGGCCCGGCATGGGCGCCGACATTCTCGCCGTCGTCTTCGCCGTGGTGGTGATCGGCGGCATGGGTTCGATTCTCGGCTCGATCGTGACGGGCTTCACGCTCGGCGTCGTCGAGGGCCTGACCAAGGTCTTCTATCCCGAGGCCTCCAACACCGTCGTTTTCGTCATCATGGCGATCGTCCTGCTGATCAAGCCGGCTGGGCTCTTTGGAAGGACGGCCTGAGATGAGCGTCGATCCGATCGCCGCTTCGCCCGTCGCCCATTCGCGCGACGGGCGCCAGTTCGCCGGCGTCTTTCTCGCATTGCTGGCGCTGCTGATCGTCGCGCCTTTCGTCGCCTATCCCTATTTCGTCATGCAGGCGCTGTGCTTCGCGCTGTTCGCCTGCGCCTTCAATCTGCTGATCGGCTATGTCGGGCTGCTGTCCTTCGGACATGCGATGTTTCTCGGCCTGGCGAGCTATGTCTGCGCCCATGCGGCCAAGGTCTGGGGCTTCGATCCGGCGCTGGCGATTCTCGCCGGCGTCGCCTGCGCCGGCGTGCTTGGTCTGGTCGCGGGCGTCTTGGCGATCCGCAGCCAGGGCATCTATTTCGCGATGATCACGGTCGCGCTGTCGCAGATGATCTATTTCTTCTGCCTCGAGGCGCCCTTCACCCATGGCGAGGACGGCATCCAGGGCGTGCCGCAGGGGCGGCTGTTCGGGCTGATCGACCTCAGCCAGACCGCGACGCTCTATGTCTTCGTCGCCGCGATCTTCCTCTTCGGCTTTCTGGCGATTTATCGCACCGTCAATTCGCCCTTCGGCGAGGTGCTCAAGGCGATCCGCGAGAACGAGCTGCGCGCGGTCTCGCTTGGCTATCGCGTCGCCCGCTATAAGCTCGTCGCCTTCGTGCTGTCGGCGGCGCTGGCCGGGCTCGCCGGCGCGACCAAGGCGATTGTGTTGCAAAACGCTTCGCTGACGGATGTCGGTTTCGGCACTTCGGGCGAAGTCGTTCTGATGACGCTGGTCGGCGGCATGGGGACGCTCTACGGCCCGGTGGTCGGCGCCGTGATCGTCGTCGCGATGCAGAATTATCTCGCCGAATATGGCGAGTGGGTCACGGCGATCCAGGGCGCGGTTTTCGTCGCCTGCGTTCTGATGTTCCGGCGCGGCGTGGTCGGCGAGATCGCCAATGCGCTGAAATGGACGTCGCTGTAAGGGTTCACGCCTTGACGGACAGCGCCAGCTTGCGCAGATCGAAGGCCGGATCGGCCGCCTCTTCGGGCGTCAGCGGCAGGCCGCCGCCGATAATGCGTCGCGCCGCCATGTGATCGGCGCCGCGATTGACGGTCTCCACCGCCGCCAGCGTCGGGCCCGCGAAGCCGAAGGCGGCGAAAGCGCGCGACTGCGGATCGCCGCGCAGCGTCCAGCGATCGACGCGATGCGACAGGCCGGCGATCTGCAATTTCAGATCGCCCTGGTCGCTCCAGAACCACGGCAGCGCGCGATAGGGCTCAGGCTTGCCCATCAATCGCCGCGCCGTCGCTCGCCCCTGGTCGACCGCGTTCTGCACCGATTCAAGACGCAGCGCCTGACGAACCGAATGTTGCGGAAAGCGCGCGCCATCGCCGATCGCCGACACGGCCGGGTTCGATGAGACAAGATGCTCGTCGACAATCACGCCGTCCTTGCTCTCAAGACCAGCCTCGCGCGCCAGCCGGTCCTCGGCAAAGACGCCGACCCCGACGATGACGACGTCGGCCTCAAGCCGTTCGCCGTCGGTCAGCACAACCGCCGTGACCGTTCCGCCCACGCCTTCGATCGCCGCGACGCCGACGCCGAAACGGAAACTCGCGCCAAAGGCGCGATGCGCGTCGCGGAAAAAGTCTGAGGTCAATGGCGACACCGCGCGGCCGAGCGGCCGATCGGCGATTTCGATCACCGTCACAGCGCCGCTCAGCGCCAGCGCGGTGGCGGCGATCTCAAGGCCGATGAAGCCGGCGCCGACGACGACGACCCGCCGCCCGGCGCCCAGCCGCTCGCGGATCGCCTGCGCGTCGGCGATGTTGCGCAGCGACAGCACGCCGTCGAGTTCGACGCCCGGCAGTGCAAAGGGGCGCGAGCGGGCGCCTAAAGCGAGGATGAGATGATCGAAGGGCTCGGCCGGCCCGTGCGCGAGTTCGATCCGTTTGGCGGCGAGATCGATGCGCGTCGCCGCGACGCCGAGGCGGAGATCGATGTTTTTTTCGCGATAGAATTGTTCGGCTCGCAGCGGCAGGCCGGCGAGGTCCATCGCACCTTTGAGAAAGGCTTTCGACAGGGGCGGGCGCTGATAGGGCAGATCCCGCTCAGCGCTCAGCAGCGTGATCGCATCGTCGCTTCCTTCTTCGCGCAGGCTGGCGGCCGCCTGAACGCCGGCGTGACCCGCGCCGACGATGACGATGGAACGACGCGACATGAATTCCCCAAAAAGCGTGAGCGGGGCATTCGCCTAGCACAATTCGGCTCTCGAGCAAGTCTTGTCAGGTAAGCCCGAGCCGCGGATCGCTCAGAGCGGCTGACGGCGCGGCGAACGGCCGAGCGCGAGCAGCGCCAGGGCCGATACGGCGCCATAGACCACGAGCGTAAGCAGGCCGGCGGCGACAATGTCGAGTTCGCCTCGCAGCATTGCGAGGTCGCGCACGTACTCGTCGACCCAACTGAAGAGCCAGGGCGCGGCGATCGCCGCCGCGCCCACGCCGATCAGCGCCACGGCGACATTTTCGATCAGCCGCCTGTCGGGCGCGAACCATCCCCAGCGCTTGCCGACGCCGAGCAGCAAGGCGAAATTGATCCATGCGCCCGCCGCCGTGCCGAGGGCCAGGCCGGCGGGCCCCAGGTCGCGATAAAGCGTCAGCTTGAGCGCCAGATTGACCGCGAGACCGGCGAAGAAACACAGCATCGGCGTCGTTGTGTCGCCGCGCGACTGGAAGCTCGCGATCGCCGAGCGGATCAGCACCATCGGCGCGAGCCCCAGCCCATAGGCGGCGAGCACCAGGGCCGAGCCGCGCGCCGCCTCGGCGGTGAAAGCCCCGCGCAGAAAGGCTCCGCGCATCGTCTCGTCGGGCAGAACGAGGAAGGCGACGAGAAATGGCGCGGCGAGCGCGAAGGTCAGCGCGATCGAGCGGTTCTGCGCCGCCGCTGCGCCCCGCTGATCGCCATTAGCGAGACGCCGGCTCATTTCCGGCAGCAGCACGGTGCCGGCGGCGACGCCGATCACGCCGAGCGGCAATTGATAGAGCCGCTCGGCGTAATACATCGAGGAGTTGGCGTCGTGGGGCAGCAGCGAAGCGAGGATCGTGTCGGCGAGAATGGCGATCTGCTGGCCGGCCGAACCGATCACCGCCGGGCCGAGCGCGGCGAAGAATTGTTTCACGTCGGCGTCGAGCCGCGGTATGGCGAGACGCTCAAGCACGCCGCGCCGGCGCGCCTCCGCCATCAACAGCACGAGCTGCGCAAGGCCCGAGGCGAGCACACCCCAGCAGGCCGCTTCGCCGGCGTTGGGAAAGAGAGAGGCAAGCGCCAGAAAGCCGACGACAAAAACATTCAGCAAGACGGGCGCGAAGGCCGCGACGCTGAAATAGCCATTGGCGTTGAGCGTGCCGGAATGCAGCGTCGCAAGAGTGACGAAAGCGAGATAGGGAAAGGTGATGCGCGTCATCGTGACGGCGAGCGCGAATTTCTCGGGATGATCGGAAAAGCCCGGCGCGATCAGCCCGACGAGTTGCGGCGTATAGAAAAACGCGGCGGCGAGCAGCGCGAGTTGCGAGATCAGCAGCAGCGTGAAGATGCGGCTCGCCAGCGTGGCGGCGGCCTCGTCGCCCCGCGCGGCGAGAACGCGCGAATAGGTCGGCACATAGGCCGAGTTGAAAGCCCCCTCGCCAAAAATGGCGCGAAACTGGTTAGGCAGGCGCAGCGCGACGACGAAGGCGTCGGCGAGCGGCCCGACGCCCATGACCGCGCCGATCATCAGATCGCGGGCAAAGCCGGTCAGCCGCGACATCGCAGTGAAACCGCCGACGGAGAGAAAGTTGCGGTACATGTCGAAGTCGCGAATCACCATGGCCGGGGCCGGAGACGCCCCTTCGCACCATGGGGCCTTGACGGCAAATAATGGGTTTCTCGCGGCGCCGCTGCCCCGAACCCCTTCGCCCGCCATTGGCGCCGCCGCGCCCCTCAGGTAAAGAACCTCGGCGCTCGCTCAGGGCGGCGGCGAGCCGGGCGCCGATCGACGAGATCGAGGTGGCAGAGAAAACGAGATGTCAGAGCCAGAAGCGACGCAGGCTGGCGAACCGCCGATAGACGCGCCGTCCGCGCCGGCCTTCGATGCAAACGCCATTCGCGGCTTGCGGGCGCATGTGGCCGCCGACGCGACGGCCGGCGTCGACGATGGGGCGCGTCGCGAGGCGCTGGCCAGCGAATTGGCCGCGCGCGCCGCGCGCCTGGCCGAAGCGGTCGACGATTCTTTGGTGCTCGCCAATGACGGCGCGATCCGCTGGCTCGGCGATCCCGTCGCCAAGCTCGCGGCCGGCGAAGCGCCGCTTGCGCCGCGCGCCGTGCTGCTCGCCGACGACGCGCTTTCCGCAGAAAGCCGCGCCGCCGCCGAGCGCCGCGTGTCGCTATGGCTTGCAGAGCATATGCGCAAAGTGCTGGGGCCATTGATCGGCCTGGCCGACGCCGAGGCGATCACGGAGCCGGCGCGCGAGATCGCGCTCAAGGTTTCGCAGGCGCTCGGCGTGCTCGAACGCGAACGCGTCAAGGCTCAGGTCAAGAGCCTCGATCAGGAGGCGCGCGGGGCGCTGCGCAAGCTCGGCGTGCGGTTCGGCGCGCATTACATTTTCGTTCCGGCCCTGCTGAAGCCGTCGGCGCGCACGCTCTGCGCCCATCTCTGGGCGCTCTCGCGCCCCGAAGGCGACGGCGAGGGCGCGGCGGAAAAACTGCTGCATTTCGCCGCGTCGGGGCGCACCTCTTTCGCCGTGGAGCCGCCGGCTTCCGCCGAGCTCTATCGCGTCGCCGGGTTTCGCCTCTGCGGCGAACGCGCGGTGCGGGTCGATATTGTCGAGCGCCTGACCGATTTGATCCGCGTCGCGCTGCCGCGCGCGCCCGGTTCGTCGGACGATGCCGACGGCTTCGTCGTCAGCAATCAGATGACCTCGCTAACCGGCTGTTCGGGCGAGCATTTCGCCTCGATCCTGCGTTCGCTCGGCTTTGTCGCCCATGCGGTGAAGAAATCGGCCTATCTCGCCGCCGCCGCATCCCGCGCTGCTTCTGTCGCCGCTCCCGTTCAGCCGAGCGACGCGCCGGCTGTCGCTGGCGAGGCAGCGCAGGCAAGTGAACCCGCCGCAGAGGCTGCAGCGCCTGAAAAGGCGATTGCGACGGCGGAGCCAGACGCGATCCTGCAATCCGAACCGGTTGCGGAATCGGCCGCCCCCGGCGAGGCCGAAGCCCAAGCCGAACCAGAGGTCCAGGCCGACGCACAGTCGGAAGCCGCGGCCCAAGCCGAGCCAACTCCGACGACCATCCCAGCCGCCGGCGAAGCGCCCGGCGAGGACGAGATGATCGAGGTTTGGCGACTGGCGCCGCGCCGTCCGCGCCATCCGCCGCATCATCGTCATCGCGGGCCGCCCCGCGAGGCCGGCGCTGCCGACGCCAATCCGCCAGCGCAAATGCGCCGTCCCGACGACGCGCGGCCTCGCAAACCCTGGCGCGGCAATAAGGGCGCGGAAGGCGCGCCGGCTCAAGGCGGCGAGGCGGCGAAACCGGAACGAAGCGGCGAGGCGCGGCGCGGACCGCCGCCCTGGCGGCGCGAAGGCGGCAAAGGCCCCGGCAAAACGCACGGGGGAGGCGAGCGGCGCGACGATCGCCGGGACCGAGCCGGCGAGACTGGGGCCAAGACCGACGCCCAGGCCAGCGCCAAACCGGGGGCGGGCGCCGCGCGACCGGCCGGGGCCGAACCGCGTAAGCCGAGCGTCAATCTCGACTCGCCCTTCGCCAAACTGCTTGATCTCAAGCCGCTGCTGCAATCGCGGGACAAGAGCCGATGACAGGCGCCGTAAGACGGCTTTTCTAACGGCGAAATTCCTATATAGAGCGCCAGTAGCAACGGACGGGGCGAAGGACGACGATGACGTATGTGGTTGTCGAAAACTGCATCAAGTGCAAGTACATGGACTGCGTTGAAGTCTGTCCGGTCGACTGCTTCTACGAAGGCGAGAATATGCTCGTCATTCACCCGGACGAGTGCATCGACTGCGGCGTGTGCGAGCCGGAATGCCCCGCCGAGGCGATCAAGCCCGACACCGAGCCCAATCTCGATTCCTGGCTTAAAATCAACGCCGATTACGCGAAGTCCTGGCCCAATATCACCACCAAGCATGAGCCGCCGGCCGACGGGAAGGAATTCGACGGCAAGCCGGGCAAGTTTGAGGCCTATTTTTCGCCCAAGCCCGGAGAAGGCGATTGAACAGGAGCGCCGGTAGTTAACTGTGGCGCCTGCTCGTTTTTGATTGTTGGCCAAAATCGTGATAAAGAAATGGTTGAAGAGGCTTGCGGGCCTCGCGTTCAACCAGCTGCGCCCCCATATCGCGATAAAGGGCGCAAATCGCGTTAACCTTAAGGTCTGATCGCACCGGCGTTTCGGGAATTGTCCGGCCGGTCAGGCTTGCGTTTGGAGTTTTGGCCATGGCGGCGCGCAAGAAGGCAACCAGACAGGCGTCGAGAGCGGCCGGCGGCAAGGCGAAAGCCTCGGCCGGGGCAGCCTCGAGCCGTAAGCGCAAGGCGGCTTCCTCCGCCCGCACCTCGTCCGCCGCCAAGAGCGCCCGGACCGCCAAGGCCAAAGCCGCAGCGAAATCGGGCAAGAGCGACGCGGCGCGGGCACGCGCCGCCAAGGCGGCCAGCGCCGCCAAAAAGGCCAACGCCGCCAAGGCCGCGACCGCCGTCAAGCGGGCCGCGGCGGCGAAGCGGCGCGCCCTGGCGGCCGCCAAGGCCGCCCATGACGCCAAGGCCCATGAAGCAAAGAGCAATCACGCCGTAAAGGCCAACAAGGCAGCGGAAATCAAATTGAACGCCAAACAGACCGCCGCCAAGGAAGCCGCCAAAGTCGCCGCCGCCAAAATTGCCACCGCCAAGCCTGCGGCTGCGAAGCCGGTGGCCGCCAGCCCGGTCGCCGGCAAGCCGGTCATTGGCAAGCCGGTTATGGGCAAGCCGGTTATGGGCAAGCCGCTTATGGGCAAGCCGGTCGCCGCCAGCCCCGCCGCTGTTCAGCCGGCCGTCGCGCCGTCGCTCGCCAAGCGCGCGCCGTTCCCCTTCAAGGGCCGGCCGGCCGAAGCCGCGCCGGTCGCTGGGCCCCTCGAGGCCGCCAAGGCGGCGGTTAAGCCCGCCGCGCCGCGTCCGGGCTTCAAGGTCAATGAATTCGTGGTCTATCCGGCCCATGGCGTCGGTCAGATCGTCTTGATCGAGGAGCAGGACGTCGCCGGCTTCCGGCTCGAGCTCTACGTGATCAATTTCGCCAAGGACAAGATGACCCTGCGCGTGCCGACCTCCAAGGTCGTCGCCGTCGGCATGCGCAAGCTGTCGGAGCCCGAGGTCGCGCGCAAGTCGCTTGAGATCCTGACCGGGCGGGCGCGTATCAAGCGCACCATGTGGTCGCGTCGCGCGCAGGAATATGAGGCGAAGATCAATTCGGGCGACATTAACGCCATCGCCGAGGTGGTGCGCGACCTCTATCGCTCTGAGGCGCAGCCGGAGCAGTCCTATTCCGAGCGTCAACTCTACGAGGCGGCGCTGGACCGGATCGTTCGCGAGATCGCCGCCGTGCAGAAGCTCAGCGAAATCGAAGCGATGAAGCTGATCGAAAGCCATTTGCGCCGCTCGCAGCGCCGCACCGCGAAGGCGGAGCCGGGCGAGGGCGACGAAGCGGCGGTGGAGGAAGCGGCCTAAGCCTCGCTTCTCCTTTGCGCGATTTGACAAAGCGCAGGGCCGTCCTCGGTCCTGCGCTTTTTTCATCCCGTAAGCTCCAGGCGTAGCGCCGATCGGCGCCGCATCGAACCCTGGAGTGAAGACAATGAACGTTTCGCTTAAGAAGGCGGTCGCCGGAACGATGGCGGCCCTCATCGTCGCTTTCGCCGCCGTCGCGCCCGCTTCCGCCGGTCCGTGGCCGCATCCCTGGCATCCGTGGCACTACCATGGTTGGGGCCCCTACGCCGCCGCCGGCGTGATCGGCTTCGCTGCCGGCGCCGCCATCGCCTCCGAAGACGCCGGCTGCATCCGCTATCGCCCGATGTACGACAACTGGGGCAATTATATCGGTCAGCGCGCGATCAACGTCTGCTATTGAGCCGACAACCGATCGCCAATCGAGCGCGCCGGGAGGCTGACCTCCGCCCGGCGCGCTTGTTTTTTTGAGCGAGGGCTCAGGCCCTTCCCGCGAGCGGATCGGCGCCGAAGCGATTCGGCCCCGCGGTGCCGCGCAGGCAGCCGGCCTCGATGAAATACCAGAACGCCCCGATGATCGGCAGGAATTGAATCAGGATCCACCAGCCAGATTTGTCGCGATCATGGAAACGCTTGATTCCAATGCAGACTCCGGACCAAATCAGGGCCACGGAAAAGACTAGCGTGAGGATCAAATAGGGGATCGCAGCGACGCCTTCGACATGCATCGACCCGTCGTCGCCGATCGTGCCGGGGACAATCTGCCAGAGAATAAAATAGATCGCACCGATGATCAGCGATGCGACGAAATAATAGAGAATCGAGGACCAGAATTTGGCCCGGTTTATTCGACCCTGCGCGGAAAAAAGAAACGTCATCATGAGCCGTCCCCCCAAGTTCGCGCCCGATCGGCGGTTTGTTGAATTGATATTCTCGCCCGGCCGCTCAATATTTTAGCAGAGGCCGACAGGCCGGCAATCGGCGGACCTCGGCAGTTCACCGCGAAAACGGGTGGCGGAGTAATAATCAACCGATGGGTTGATTTTCCACGGAAGCCTCTTTATGGTCGCAACGCTGGCCGATAATCAGGCCGGGTTCGTCATCTTGAGGATCGCGCTTCATGACCGATTCCCATTATCGCTGGGTGATTGTCGCGGCGGGCGGGCTGCTCGGCTGCATGGCGATCGGCGCGATGTTTTCGCTCCCCGTTTTTCTCTTGCCGATCTCGCACGCCACCGGCTGGTCCGTCGCCGGAGTGTCCGCGGCGATGACGATCGCCTTTCTGGCGATGGCCCCGGCAAGCGTCGCCTGGGGCGCGCTTTACGATCGTATTGGCGCCCGGCCGGTGACTTTGACCGGCTCGGTCCTGCTCGCCGCGAGTCTGGCGCTCGCCAGCCGGGCGACCTCGCTTCTTCAATTTCAGTTGATTTTCGGCCTGATGGTCGGCGGCGCCGCCGCCGCGATCATGGCCCCGATGATGGCCTGCGTGACCGGCTGGTTCGACACCCACCGCAGCCTCGCCGTGTCGCTGGTCTCGGCTGGTATGGGCATGGCGCCGATGACCATGTCGCCATTGGCGGCGCGGCTCGTCGATTCCTACGACTGGCGGACTTCGCTGCTGTTGATCGCCGCGCTCGCGGCAATCGTGATGATCCCGACAACGCTGCTGGTTCGACGTCCCCCCGCCCTGGCGCGGGCGAGCGCCCAACAGAACGCGGGAGGGGCGTCGCAGCCGGCGACGTCTTTACGGCAGGTCGCCGCTTCGCCGCAGTTCGTATTGCTTTTGCTGACCAATTTCTTCTGCTGCGCGACCCATTCGGGGCCAATCTTCCACACCATCAGCTATGCGGTGAGCTGCGGCATTCCGATGTTCGCCGCAGTGACGATCTATAGCGTCGAAGGGCTGGCGGGCTTGGGCGGCCGCATCGCCTTCGGCTTTCTTGGCGACTGGCTCGGCGCCAAGCGCGTTCTGGTCGGCGGCCTTCTGCTGCAGGCGTTTGGCGCGCTGACTTATGTTTTCGCGCGCGATCTTGCCGCCTTCTACGCCGCGGCGGCCGTGTTCGGCTTCATTTACGCCGGCGTCATGCCGCTTTACGCCGTGCTTGCCCGCGAGAATTTCCCCCTGCATATGCTGGGGACCGTCATTGGCGGAACGGCGATGGCAGGCAGTCTCGGCATGGCGCTCGGGCCATTGGCCGGCGGCGTGATCTATGATCAATTCGCCAGCTATCGCTGGCTCTATATCGGCGCCTGGGGCCTCGGGCTCTGCGCCTTTCTGGTGGCGCTGGCTTTGCGCTCGTCCTCAACCGACCGCGATGCGTCGACGCTGCTCCCGGACGCCGCGAGCGCCTAAGCGCGACAAAAAACGTATTTCCTCGGGAACCTTTCCCGCCCATTCCGTTTTCTTGTCAGGCGGAAATCTTGAGGGCGAAGGATGAATGCGTCATTGCCGGAAAGCTTCTGCGGCCCTCTTTCTCGCCGCCTGAGCGTCGGGGTGCGGGTTGGGTCTGGGGCGAGGGCGATTGCGGTCGGCGGCGGGGCGCCGGTCGTCGTCCAGTCGATGACGAATACCGATAC
>SSMV01000168.1 GCA_004799435.1 Bradyrhizobium sp. | reverse complement strand
CGGCCGGACGTTGAGCGAATAGCTGAGCACGCGGGTGCGGCAATGGGGCGCCGGGCGCAGGCGGATCGACTGCGGCCCCAGGTCGACCAGGCGGTCATAGGTATAATGCGTGACGTGGTGAAGCCCGACCAGAATCGCCAACGCTGTTCCCTTCGTCCGGACCGAGCCGAGAAACGTCCGTGCAAGGCGCGGGCCGCCCGGCGATATGGCGGCGCCGGGCGCGGACGTGTCAATTCTAGCGGAAGTGGCTCCGGTCGCGCCGCCCAAATTGACGGCGCCGGAGGGCGCGCAATGGCGTCAAATCCGGCGAAGTGGCGGCCAAGCTTGCGCGGTCACGCGGCTTGCGGCAAAAGAAGCGCCAGTAGGAGTGTAGCTCAATTGGTAGAGCACCGGTCTCCAAAACCGGGGGTTGGGGGTTCGAGTCCCTCCTCTCCTGCCAGTGCTTTCAATTAACTAGCCGAAATCATCGGTAGGGCCTGGCACCAATTTGGCACCCATGTGCCGGATTCGGGCTAATTCGTTTTCTTCGGAGCCAGTATCGGGAATGGTGCCTCTCCCAGAAGCGGTGAGCAAACAAGAGTCCCGGGACCGGAGAGCATGAACCATGAGTGCTTTTTTTGGTGAGCTTCAGGGGCTTCGGATCAAACCTATTCCGCCGCTGCAATCTGCTAGGGAGCGTCGCAAAAACTATCGCTCTCACCCAATCGACACCAGAGGTGAAAGGCACGCAGAAAAATTGGTCGACCTTTTGCATTTGGGGATTCGAGGCGAGAACTTTTACAATCGAGTCGATAACGCCCCCTATTATCAGAGAATTCCAGGCTCCGATGCTCGCCTTTTGTTGAGAGAAAGTGTTGCGGCACGGTTGGGCGAAGTTGACGAGCGGCTTCGAGGTGTTGGTCTGCAGATTCATGTTCATGACGCACTTAGACCGGTGGCGGTACAGAAATACTTTCACGACGAATGGATGCCAGCGCGGGTGCGCGAGAAACTCCCGAAGCTAACGAACGCCGAAGTTGTGATCGAGGTGGAAAAGTATTGGGCCGCTCCAACAATGTCGCCGCTTTCCCCTGCGCCACACAGCACTGGAGGTGCAGTCGACCTCACGCTGAGTATGAGCAGGAACTCCGAGCCATTGTACATGGGATCGATTTTTGACGACGTAACGGACTTAGCGCACACAGATTTTTTCGAGGTGCGGCCGGAACTGATTAGTTATTCGGACATCGAAGCGCGCCAAAACAGGCGCTTACTATATTGGGTAATGGCGGAGGCAGGCTTCGCCAACAATCCCAATGAGTGGTGGCATTTTAGCTGGGGAGACCAAATGTGGGCGCGACTGATGGAGATTGATGCCGCGGTCTTCGGTTTGGCGAGTGAATAAAAATACTCCCCGCCAGAAGCGGGGAGCAACTCTTGGCGTTAGCGCCCATCATCGCGCGTACGCCAGTCAGTTTGGGGATGCCCAATCACTTCGGACAGAACACGATTTGCTGCAAATCGATACTCGTGGATGCGCGCGCTCCGACTGCTTTTGGTCCCGCACTGGCGATTTGGCACGGGCGGGTCGAGCTGCGATATTGATATTCTGAGTTCTAGCCATTGAGTCCTCCGTCTCGCATCCGGCGTCCAAAGAATTGGGCGGCGGTCTGCAGAACGGAGCCAAGGTAAAGATACCAAATCAGAGAAATTGCGCAAACAGGGCATTGTGGCGGACCGTCCTCTCTGGTCAGAAACCGCCAATGCTCCTAGTTTGACGCCGCGCGCGGACGGCGGCCACGGCAGGCGTTATCATGTCAAATTCGATTGACCCGGCTTACGAGCGGCTCCTCCAGCTGCAATCGGAGATTGAGGCTGTCCTCAAAACGAAGCCCAACGAAAGTGACACTCGTCTCAAGGTGCTCGACCGCTTTCTGTTTGAGATATTGGAGTGGAGACAGGAGGCGGTTTTCACCGAACCGCCCACTGCGTCGGGCTACATCGACTACTTGCTGACCATTGGTGAGCGTCGCGGTGCGATGGTCATAGAAGCCAAACGGTTCGGTCGTCTACAGCCGGTAACAAAAAGCGACGAAGTGATGCATGTCGCGCTGTCAGGCCCCGTCTTGAAACCGCTGCTGCCGGGCATACGGCAAGCGATGAACTACGCGACGGAAAACGGCGTCGCCGTAGCCGCCCTGACAGATGGGAATACCTGGCTATTCTTCAAAGCATCGCGAACCGATGGCACCCCCCCGCTCGGAGGTAAGGGCGTCCTTTTTCCGAGCCTTAAGGCCGTAACAAACAATTTCGCAAAGTTCGCCGAATTGCTGAATGTCGGCGCGATCAAGAATCGCTACCACCTCGCACACCTGAATGAGGCTGAGGGACTGGTGATCCCCGAGGCAGAGCAGCAGTTTTATGTTCTCAACCCCGGCGACGCTCGAATGCGGCTACGCGACCCGCTTGCCAGTGATGCTGCCCTGCTTTTCAACCAATTCTTCTCGCGTCTGTCGGACGAGAAGGATCGCGAGATGCTGAGAGATTGTTTCGTCGAGACCGGCGAAAGTCGAAAAGCGGACTTCGACCTCGAGAAGATCATCCAGAGGGTGCTGAACAACATTACCGCCTTGGAAACCGGGCAGGGTGGCGCGCTCCAGGCCGAATTGGAACGGACGATGACCTCGCGCCGGTCGGAGACGGTCCTGCTGATAGGGAACAAAGGCTCCGGCAAATCAACCTTTATCGATCGGTTCTTTGAGCAAGTATTGCCACGGAGGTTGCGCGAGAAGTGTGTTGTCGCGCGCGTTGACCTTGAGGACTATCATGGGGATCCCAACGCGATCGTGAGTTGGGCGATCATGCGTCTTCGGTCGCACCTTGAAGCTGCTATCTGCGCCAGCAACCCGCCGTCTTACGATGAATTGATGGGAATTTTCTTTTCCGAATATCAGCGCTGGTCCGTCGGCACTCGCAAGCACCTCTATGAGACGAACAAGACCGAATTCAAAGACCAGTTCGGCCGGCACATGGAGGAGCGACGTGAAAAGCACACTGACGAATACGTAAGGTTGCTGCTCGACTGGGCGGTACGTGGTCATCAAAAATTGCCGTGCTTAATTTTCGACAATACCGATCAATTCCCGGCAGAGATTCAAGACATGGTTTACCAGATGGCGCACTCCTATGAGAGTGCGGCACCGGTTTTCAATGTCGTACCGATAACTGACCGCACAGTGTGGCGACTATCGAAAGCGGGGGCCTTGCAGAGCTATTCGGCGCGAAGCTTCTATCTGCCTGTGCCAGAGGCGAAGGAGATAATTTCACGACGCGTGGAGTTTCTGAAGCTGAAGGTGCAGGCCGAGCCGAGCGCCGCGAAGTCGTATTTCTCGAAGCGCGGCTTCCAGGTTGAAGTAAACGATCTCGCTATCCTGGCCGACGCGGTCGGCAAGGTCTTCGTAGACAACGACTACGTTTCGGGCTTCATTGGCCGGCTGGGCAATTTCGATATTCGACGAATGCTCAAGATTGCCGAGCGCGTTTTTCTGTCTCCCGAGTTGAAGATCGACGATATCATAAAATCAAAATTCGGCGGCGACAGCGTGGCTGCCGATCTGTTTCGCACTCATCGAGCCTTGATCAGAGGGGAGTACGATCGCTTCAGCGAGGCCGAAAACGAGTTCATCTCAAATCTGTTTCAAACGAACGTCCAACGACCGGGACCACCCTTACTCGGTTTCTATATTCTATGGCTGCTCAGGCAGAAACTTAACAGTGTGAGTGCAGATGACGATAATGTAGAGAGTCGGCACTGGTTGGCTACCGACTTATGTCAATTGTTTGAGGGTTGTGGGGTTGCTGAAGACCTAGTGATGAGTTCGCTGAATCGGCTATATGATCGGCGGCTCATTGAGGCGCTTGACCCCAATGCGAAACATGTGAGTATCGCTGACAAGCTGGCAATCAAGGAAAGCGGCTTAGCACATCTTGAGCTGACGATGACTTCGCCCGTGTACGTCGAGCAAATGGCGCTTGTCACGGGTGTAAACGAACTATTCGCGCGGGATGAAATCAAGAAGAACATGCTGGGCGGCCATTTTAACGCACTTCGGGAGGTGTTCCTGCGGTACGTGTTAAAAATTGACAACGGCAGGCTTGGTATTCCTCCAAACTCTGTATATTCGCAAATCAGTAACGCCCGATCAATTGTAGAGCGCCTCATTACAAAGCGGAGATAGGGGAGTAGCTTAACCAAGCCGTTCCTCCTAGGGTCCGGACCCATAAAAGCATTGGCATGAGCAATGGATTGTGATTCACGGCTTCCGAAAGGAAGGCGCAGATGAATCGCGATCAGTTCTGGCTGACGAAGGCGCAGTTCGCGAAGATCGTGGCGCATCTGCCAACCGACACCCGCGGCAAGGCGCGCGTCGACGACAGGCGGGTGATCAGCGGCATCATCCAGGTGCTGAAATCGGGAGGCCGGTGGGTGGATGCGCCGCCGGACTATGGACCGAGGAAGACGCTCTACAATCGATTCGTCCGATGGGCGGAAAAGGGCGTCTGGGTCGGCGTCTTCGAGGCGCTCGCGCAAGCCGGCGGCCCGCCGGCGCAGGTTCTCATCGACTCGTCCGCAGTGAAGGCGCACCGCTCGGCGGCGGGCGGAAAAGGGGGGAGAAAAATCAGGCGATCGGCCGCTCGCGCGGCGGCCGGACGACGAAGATCCACGCGTTGACCGATGCGCTCTGCCGACCGATCGCCTTCATGCTCACTGGCGGTCAGGTCGCCGACTGCACGGCGGGCGCAGCGCTTCTTGAGCGCCTTCCGGCCTGCGAGGTCCTCCATGGCGACAAGGGCTACGACGCCAACGCCATTCGCCGGCAAATCGAGGAGCGCGGCGCGCTGGCGAACATCCCGCCCAAGGCCAATCGCAAATGGAAGTGCTGCTTTTCGCCCTTCCTCTATCGCAACCGTAACGCGATCGAGCGCATGTTCTGCCGCTTGAAGGACTTCCGCCGCGTCGCAACCCGCTACGACCGAAGCGCCGCCAACTTCCTCGCCGCCGTCTGCATCGCTGCGATCGTCAGCTACTGGTTATGAGTCCGGACCCTAGGTCGCACAATATATGTTCTGCGACCGTTTTATGCGTTTGGTGGTCCTGTTGAGCCATTTTCCATAATCACCTGGGCGGATTCGGAACCTAGGCTCCGGCCCATGGTGCCCGTCGGACGTCCCGTATGTGGACGATCCAAGCTGCATCATTGTCTACGAACCAATAGATCAGATACGGATATCGGCCAGCGGGCAAAACTCGCGTTCCCGATTCTTCAGCGTCTTTGCCTGCGAGCGGAAACTGCCCGATGAGCTCGATCGTCTTGCGGATCGTGCGCTTCACATTTCGTGAGCCCTGCGGGCTACGTTCGTCAATAAACTTTAGAATTTTCGCGAGGTCGTCCCGAGCGCGGGGCGTGTATCGAACTCTCATAAATCATGCTGTTTCCAGAAATCTTCGATTTCTTCCTCTGGGACGAACTCGCCGCGCCGGGCTTGTTCAAGCCCCTCCCGGATCGCCGCGCGTGTCTGGTCGTCCATTTTCATGACGGGAGCTTCGGTTTCGGTCATCGAGAGCATGGCGACTGCGAGCGCGTCCTGGTCTTCCTCAGACAGGTCCCGCGCTTTGGCCACCGCTTCCTCAAGCAATTTTGTCATAGCAGCCATTGTATCACACTTACCCTTTTCAGGCCACGACAGGCACCCGGCTAGTCAACCTCCGTGCAACCTTCATCGGCCGAAAATCCGTCTCGGTTAGAGCCTGGCATTCCCTCTTGTGGATTGGCCCAGACCTGTTCGTTGTGAACGAAGGCGCGATCGCGAAGCTCTTCAATTTTAGCGGCGCATCGCGCGAGTTCGTCTTGGTCGACCTTCGGCCAAGTCCCGGCTCTCTTCAGCAATTTTCTGAGTCCGGGTGTCACATGGCCATTGTAACACGCCGACAGCAGCCATCCGCATTGCGCTCTGCAAACCGCATCGAAGTCGACGGCTCCACGGAGCTGCTGCTTTCCCATTCTTAGTTGAGCTAATGGTTTTACTGTGTGATATATATATGAATATATAAGGAGTTTTGTCGATTATTGAAGCTGCGGCTTGAAATATAGCGACATCGTCGATCCGGGGCGCAATTTTGGGTGTCAAAGCCCCCACTTTCGGGTGTCAAAGCCCCCGGCGCGGGGTGTCAAAGCCCCCACCCTTCGGGGCGTCTCATCAAAAGGAATGGCAAAGGGCGCCACCCTCTCGGCACTGGCCGCTATCGCGGGCTTACGTCGCCTGAGAGCGCCTTCCAGTCAGCAAATGTCGGTAGGCGGCCGGGATAACGCTCGGCCGTGGCACGAACCTTCTCCATCTCGAAGATTTGGGCGGAAAGGGTTCCTGTTCTTGCGCCGGAAAATGGTTTGGCGCACATGCCGCGCGCAACCGCCTCGATGGCCTCCTGCTCGGATTCTAGCAGCATTGCAAAGAGCGCCTTGGCCATCTCCTGACGGTACCGGCTGTATGAAGCCTGTTCCTCTTCCTGGCGTATCCTGGCCTGGCGCTTGGCATGTGCAGCTCTGGAAGCTTGGCGCTGCTCAAGGGTGGAAAGATACCCGGGCAGATATCCTCTGAGTCCGCCCAGGCTCTTGACGTCGAACTTGCTGCGCTTGGCTTCGGCAAGGGCGTAGTCCAAGAAATTGCCGGCGTCCTCGAACGCCACTTGTTCCAGGATGAATTTGGCGCTCTCGGTTTCCTTCTGGGAGACATACGGCACGGCGGTAAGCGGTTGGCCCATGAGCTTCGCAGCGAAGAGGTAGGCAAGCTTCAGGGGCTCGGCGATCTCGCGGCGATCGGCATCAAAGCTCCACTGCAACTCGCCCTGGTTTCGGTTGCGATAGAACCGCTCGTAGTCGGAGAAAAACGCCGGACCGGGACGGAACGTGATGACGAACCCGGTGCGGGTTTTGGCCTTGTCGATCGAATAAGACGAGAGGAACTTCGCACTGACGAGTTGATCGAGGTGCGACCCGAGTTGGTCGCGCTTGAGGTGCGAAATTCGATCGTGAATCGCAAGGCCGCCGAGCCACTCCAAACAGATATCGTCGTAGCGCTTTTGGAACGTTAGCCCGGCCTTCCCTTTCTGCCCCTCATAGAGGTTGGCGAAGTGGAAGAAGAGCCGCATGTAGAGCGCCTGGCCGATGGTGCCGAGGCCCTGCATGAAAAGATAGTTGTAACAAGAGAAATGATCGCCGCGGAGCGAGTCGATGATCGGCGTCGCGAGCGTCACCGTACACCGTTCAATGGGCGCATCGGATTCCTCGGCGGCGCGCTCCAAAAGGACGCGAGAGAAAATATGAAATCTCTCTTCGAAGAAACGCGTTCCCCTTTTGAACGACGCCGAGATAAACGCGCGATGGATTTCGTCGAGCGCGCCGGCGAGCTGCTTGCTGTCGCGACCTCCCCACTCTTTGCGACCGATAAGGCGCATGATTTCGCGCTTCGTGAATGACACGTCATGGGGATGTGGACGGCCGTAGTCGGAATGCTTCTTGAGGATGGCAATAAATATCTTGTGCGCCAACGGTCCGGGTTGACCGAGCTGCGGGTGCGGCTCGATGATGACAGCTTTCTCGTTCACTCCCCTGTTGAGATTGATTGCCTCGGTGCGCCGCGCGGCGCGCTTTGCATCGTGGCAGAACAGCGCACCGGCCACGCGCAACAGCGTATTTTCCATGTAGAGTTTTTCGGCGACAGCCGGCGGTGGGACCGTGGGCGCAATTGTTTGTGCATCCTCCATATTGCTCTTGATTATAACTCACGAAAGCGAAACGGCGACGCCGAGACAACAAATGGCTACAAGTTTGAACCCTCGTCATCGGCCGCCGGCCGTGGTGGTTTTTCTTCCTTCGGCGTTGATTTCAATCCTAGCAATTGCTGAAATCCGAGGAAGAGTTTGTTGCTCTCACCGACTCGTTCGGTCAGCGCCGCAATCTGTTTGTTGCTCGTTTCGATCTGAGTATCCTTCACACCGATTTGGCCGCGCAGAAATTCATTCTCATTTTCCAAGTGCGCGACATAGCGCGACGAGTCGTCGTCGGTCGCGACGGGTCGCGGCGTGTCGCTCTTTGTCGTCGATATCGTGGGCTGTTCAATTTGCAATGTTGATGCGGCGTCCTGTGTCGCGACAGGTCGCGGCTCGTCGCGGTCGGTCGCGACAAATGTCGTCGCGGAAATTTCCTTAATCTGCTCCAGGTGTCGTTCGACCGACTCCGGCGTGACACGATACTCGTCGCCGAGAAGCGTCGGCGCCTTGAAGCAATCGAGATGGCCGCTCTTGCAATATCGCTGCAACGTTCGAACGGTGCGCGCGTGGCCCGCGCTCGCGTAGCGATCCGCAACCTGCTCAATCGTTAGCGTGTGCTTGTCGTCGTCGGCCGCGACAGGTCGCGGCGTGTCGTCACTCATGCTCTTGATGATAACGCGCGCTTAGAAATACCGCGTTCCGGTTATCCCCAGAAGGGAATGGAGACCTCTTTACAGGATTTCTGGTGATGCCGGTGGCGTCTCTCGTGACTCGCTCCTATCATGAACGCATGGCCGATAGATCATACTCCGCGCTTGACCGAGAAATCATTACGCTAGCCGCGGTTTGGGACCTGATCGGCTCGATGGTTCATTACGGCCATTTCATGAAAGAGCATAAGATCGAGAACGCCACTCTAATGTTTAGAACACTGGAAGCCGGCAAGCTCTTTCTCATCATCCTCGCTGATTTTCTTTCCCTTCCACGTGACGGGAGTTTCGGTCTGACCAGACCAACGTCAGAGGGCAGCATGGGGAAAACGTATCTCGGATATCTCCAACGGGTTGTGACAGCTCCCGAGTTCGCGGGCGACAACACCTTGCTCGCGTCATCACTGCAGGCTTTCGCGGAATGGCTGGATGGGTTTGCCGTCGTCGACCATGTTTGGCTTCCCTCTATCAATCGTGAGGGTACGCTACGTGTGCGGCGAATGGCCTACCTCAAGATTTGTGGAACGATCTCTAAGCACGGATTCACGCGGCTCGGCGACATCGTTGGCCAGCTTCGTGGCATCCTCGCTGCTAACGGTACCGATATCGATGAAGGGGAGAGTTATTTGGTCGTCCCCGAATTTCAGGAATGGTTCCAGGACAACATTTTCATTGCGTCATCGACTCTCATCGCGTGGCATCTCAACGAGATTCGGTGGGGTATCTACGAATACCTCGCCTCGGAATTTCAGCGCGCCTACACGCCGACTGACGTCATACAGGGCCTACAAATGTACACATACGATGCGCCTGCTGGCATCACCGGTGCGCTTGTTCGTTCAATGTATCGGGACCTAATGAACAGTGTTCGCACGCCACCTTACTTTCCGCGCTTCACCGTCGATCGTTTTACGCGCGAGTCTTACTAACTCTCAGCACCACGGTTCGCCTTGGCAGGCAGGGACGGTCTGCGGCAGAGCCAGCGGATGACCGCTAACCCATGTCGAGCGACACCCTTGTGCACCGCTTTACATGAGGCCCGTGCTTCAGAACGCGGGCATAGTTTCGATCGAAAATGGGATCTCGACGTGGATCCTTCCGTCAATCCGGTGCGTCACCACAGCGCCCCCTTCTTTCACCATATCATCTACAATATCGCCAATCACCTCAAACAAAGCTTGATCGGTCCAATTGCCGAAAGTTTCCCATATCGCCCTGCACGCGCTTTCAATTCGGGCGAAGTAAGGGGCGAACCAA
>SSMV01000167.1 GCA_004799435.1 Bradyrhizobium sp. | reverse complement strand
ATGCGCCGATCGACGTTCGGACCCCGATTCATACGGATGACCGCTTTCGGGGAGACGAGCCTGCCTTTGAATGACGGGAGAGGGCGCAAACCGGCCAAAGGCGAATGCCATTTCTGGCCGCGAGCGAACTAACTGCTTCCGACTTTCGACAGTTCAACGCTGACGTTCGCTGCCGCATAGTGTCGGGCGCCGAGGTCGCGCTGGGAAGGGGAACGGCCCGACACAGGCTGATGGTTCACGCCAGATTGGCGCCCGTCGCGGCGACGACCCTCGGCAAAGACTGAAACCAGGCCTTCGTTCGGACCGTAATCAAACCATGCGCGCGACTATTCGCGCCCTTTGCTCGTTCGACGGTCGCAGGCCCCGCCCATCCGTTGCGGGCAACCGGCGCGGCGCGGTCAAAATCGAGCATTGAAGAACGATTGTCGCCATCGTCACGCCCAGAATGTCTCGCAAGGCTCGAACCCAAGGAGTACGCAAATGGTGTGGAGAACGATCCGCTCCCAAACCGTCGCCGCGCTACTCGCCGCGACTTGCCTAGGGGCGCCCGCATTCGCGCAGGCGCCGGCGTCAACGCCGGCTCCTGCGCCGACGCCACAAAGCGCACCGCCGGAGAATCGGCTGGCGCTGGTGATCGGAGAAGCCGGCTATGTCGGCGCACCGCTTCAGACCGCCGCCAACGACGCCGCCCTCGTCGCCAAGACGCTCAGCGGCGCGGGCTTCGACGTCAGCGAATTGCACGATCTGAACACGTCCGATCTGGCGTCGGGCTATCAAGCGTTCCTGGCCAAGGTTCAGGCGGCGCCTCCCGGCGCGGCGGTGACCGTCTATCTCGCCGGTCTGGCCGTCAATGTGGGCTGCGACGATTATCTTCTGCCTGTCGACGCACAGATCAGAACGGCGTCGGACGTCCCGGCCATTTCGCTCAGCATGACGAAAGTCATGAGCGATCTGGCGCAGACCTCGTCGCAGGTCCGTGTCGTGACGCTCGACGGCGCGCGGCCGATTCCCGGCAGCGTCAGCGCCGTGTCGTTTCCCAGAGGGCTAATTCCGCTCGATCCGCCCGCCGCCACGACTTTGGGCCTGTCGACCGAAGTCCACGATTTCGAGGCGCCGCCGAAACCAGGCGACTCCGACGACGCTTACGCCGTCGCCTTCGCCGCCGCCGCGCAACAACCTTTTGTGGACGTCGATTCGACCATGCGACAAGTTCGCGTCGCCACCCATCAAGCGACCGGCGGCGAACAGACTCCGTGGCATGCGACGAACCCGACCACGCCGCCGTTCTCGTTCGCCTTGAATGCCGACCCAGTCCAGGCGCAGGCGTTGAGCGCGAATTTGCCGAGCGGCGCCGGCCCGCTCGACGGTTTGGACCCTGAGGCCGCCTACTGGGCGGCGATCTGGCGCAACACGATTGCCGACTACCAGAACTTCCTCGACGCCTTCGCGACCAAAGCCTCACCCGATCAAATGGCGCGCGTCCGCAATCTGCTCGCGCTCCTCCAGCAGGCCAATCCCACTTGCCAAGCGCAAGCGCCCGTCGCGCCCGAACCACCAGTCGTCGGACTGATGTGCCCTGAAGGTTTCGTGTTCGGCGAAGGCGCGGACGAAGGCGTGTGCGAGCCGAGCGGACCCTATCTGCCGTGTCCGCCGGAAACGCGCCCAATCTTCATCAGAGGCCACCTCGACTGCCGGATCGTGCATTTTTGCCCGCCAGGCGCCCACCCAATCTGGACGCCCAAGGGCTGGCGTTGCGGTGAGCCGCAACCATGCCGGCCGGGCGAACCGCGATGCCCGACGCCGCTCCCAACCCCGACCCCGACCCCGACTTGCCCGCCGGATCGGCGCTGCCCGACGCCCACTCCGACTCCGACGCCTACCCCAACGCCGACGCCGACGCCTACCCCGACGCCGATTATTCAGCTTCGGCCGTCATGTGCGCCCGGCGTCTCATGTCAACCGCCGATGATCGCGCCGCCGGCGACCACGCTGCCGGTGATCCGACGGTATCCGCACTATCCGTCCTATCCGATCTATTCAGGACGGCCGCCGGGCTGGCGCTACGATCACCCCGGATATCCCGGCTACCCGATCTATCGTCGCTATTACCCTTGGCCGCATCGTCCGGTCGTGTCTCCGAACGGCGGTTACGGCTATGGACCACGCTAAATCAGGATGCTGATCGAAGAACTGCGTGGCGCTTAATCCCGCGGCGCGCGGTCGAATTCTCGAGCGGAGGACACGTCGATTTGCCGATGTGTCCTCCATTCGGCTTGCTTGGACGCTGCGAAGACGACGACCCCTGGTCGATCGTCGCTGGCCCTGCCACGGTTCGACCATCGCGGCGACACGGCTTGGCGGCCGATTCTCTCGACCCGCGGCGCACAGCGTCGATCAATCGACCTTTGCGCATTCAATTTTGTCGCCATTAAATTCGAGAATCGGGGTGCGCTGCTTGCTGGCAAGCCCCACCTGGCGCGCGCAGTGTGAAGGGAGCGACCAATGCCAAAATTCGTGACGATTGGATATGGAGATCAAAAGGGTTACGACCGTACCGCTGCGGCAATTCGGGATGTAGCCCATGCGCAGGATGCGAAGTTGCGCAAAGAGGGCGTGTTGATGGGTATCGCGGGCGCTCCTGTGCAAGTACGCAATCCCAATGGCGCTCAGATTGCAACGACGACTGGTGCGTTCATGACGTCTTCGTTGCCATTGGCTGGCTTCGCTATAATCGATGCCGCAAATTTGGCTGAGGCCATAGACATCGTGTCACAAACTCCCTGCGCGGTTGCGCACGGCGTCGTCGAGGTTTGGCCGTTGGAGCAAGCTCCGTAAGCCGCGCACGGTACTGTCGCAAGCGATAGAATGCAGCCCTTCCGACCGACGCGAGTTCGGGGACCAAGTGTTAGATTCTTAACGCCCCAGATTACGGACGCGCCCGTCGCCTCGACGTCCGCTTCGGAGCTGCGACTATCATCGGTTTAAATGCTCGGTTGGAGGCGCCTCAACAAACGACTCAACGGCTACGTTGCGCGCGAGGCGGCCATTCGCGCCGGCGAAATAGTGCGAAGGCTGTCCGCAATCCTCTCTTCGCATCGGCAGCGCCGGACATTCGTGGCCTGTCTAATTCGCCCCTCGGTTACACGCCGGTTACAGCTCCGCCGCTCCGCGCCTGTCCAGCGCAGTTCACGCGCGTTCGCTGCCTTTCAAGTGCCCTCCCCTGCCCCGTCTCGTGCGCTCTTGTGAACTCCAGCGAATTTGCGTGGACGCCCGTGAACCATGCCAACACCCTGAAATCGCGCTTCCTAAACCTGGGGTCAGGGGTTCGATTCCCTTCCGGGACGCCAGTCTCCGCCAGCAGAACCTGCGACGTCGACGCCAGACCTAGTGAAACAGCGCCGTCGCGTTGATGATCGTCTGGGTCACGCCCCAGAGCAGCGGTATGCCCACGAAGCCCCAGGCCAGCGCAAGTTGCAGGCCTGCGGCGCCATTCGTTGAATTCGTCATGTTCCCCTCCCTGTCAGACGCCAGCCGGTTCGCCGACCACGGCCACGCTCGCCTGCGCTTCCTCCACGTCGCTGGTCATATGGAAGCGCTCGTGCACCGCCTTGACCGCGAGATTGCAGAAGAAGCCGACCACCAACAGTCCCGCCATGATGTACATCGTCGTGTTATATGCCTGCGCCTTCGCCACGCCGTTATCGATCTGGAACTGCCGGATGTAGTTGACCAGAACCGGGCCGAACACGCCCGCCGCCGACCAGGCGGTGATGAGCCAGCCGTGGATGGCGCCGACATAGCGCGTGCCGAACATATCCCTGAGATAGGCCGGCACGGTCGCAAAGCCGCCGCCATACATCGAGATGATGATCAGGAAACACAGCACGAAGCCCGTGATCGAGCCGATCGTGCCCGTCCAGGGCACGATCGCGTAAAGCGCGGTGCCGAGCACGAAGAAGCAGAAGTAAGTCCATTTGCGACCGATGAAGTCGGAAATCGACGCCCAGAAGAATCGTCCCCCCATGTTGAACAGGCTGAGAAGGCCGACGAAGCCGGCGGCGGCGACGGGCGTCACGCGGCCGGGGAACATTTCCTGGGTCATTGCGGATGCCTGACCCAATACGCCGATGCCCGCCGTCACATTGAGACAGAGCACCGCCCAGATCAGCCAGAATTGCGGCGTCTTCAGCGCGTCATAGACGAAGACATCATTCTTCGTGACGAGCTTCTGCGCCTTCACTGGCGGCGTATAGCCCTCGGGCGCCCAGCCCGGCGGCGGCACGCGCACGATCGCCGCGCCGACCCACATGAAGGCGAGATAGACGAGCCCGAGTCCGATGAACGCCTCCTGCACGCCGACATGGGTTGGCGTGGAGAACTGCTTCATCAGAAACACCGACAGCGGCGAAGCGATCATCGCGCCGCCGCCAAAGCCCATGATCGCCATGCCGGTCGCCATGCCCGGGCGATCGGGGAACCATTTGATGAGCGTCGACACCGGCGAGATGTAGCCGAGACCCAGACCGATCCCGCCGAACACGCCGTAGCCGAGATAGACGATCCAGAGATTGTGAACATAGACGCCAATCGCCGAAATGAAGAAGCCGGCCGCCCAGCACAGGCCAGCGGTGAACATGGCGCGGCGCGGTCCGCCCTCCTCGACCCAGCGGCCGAAAATGGCGGCCGAGGCGCCGAGCACGAAAATCGCGATGGAGAAGATCCAACCGAGTTCGGTCAGTTTCCAATCGTCCGGGGCCGCTGCGGTAATGCCAATCAGCTTGGTCATCGGCAGGTTGAACACGCTCAGCGCATAGGCCTGGCCGATGCAGAGGTGGATGCACAGGGCCGCGGGCGGAACCATCCAGCGGTTGAAGCCCGGCTTCGCGACGCTGCGCGAGCGGCTCAGAAGACCGCCTCCGTCCGAAGGTGTCGTTGTTGCGTAGCTCATGTCTGGCCCTCCCAAGCCGTCGTTTTTCGTGGATGCCGTTGATCGGCATTCCGTTTCCCCGCAAGTTTTCCGCCCCGCGCGCGCCCGCTCGCCGCGCAGGAACAGTTTCGAATCTAGCGCTTCCCCTGCTCGGCAAGCGAGCGCAGAGCAGCGCGGGCGATTGGCGCGAGCCCCACGCCGCCCGAAAGCGAATATCCGGTGAGTTCGCTGATCATCTTCGGCGTCCAGAACTTTTTTAGGTGCACAGCGACCCCTTCGACCGCCTTGTCCTGCGGCTGGATCGCGAAGAAATCGCCGATCTGATTGGCCATTCTCACCAGCTTGTCCATCTTGCTCGAGGTCACGTCGCCGACCCGCTTTCCGCATGATGAAAGTCGAAGGCGAGCGCATGGTCGGCGCGCGCAATCGCAATCAGCTCGACGCCGGTCGCCCGGGCGGTTTCGAGCGCGAGCGTGGTCGGCGCGGAGACCGCAACCAGAGTGCGCGCTCCGAATATTGCGGTCTTGACGACCATCTCGAAGGAGCAACGGCTGGTGATCAGCACGAAACCGTCGCTTGCGTCGGCGCCTTCGCGCAACACGGCGCCGATGAGTTTGTCGAGCGCATTGTGGCGCCCGACATCCTCGCGCAAAATCCGAACGGCCCCGTCGCGGCCTGCCCAGGCGGCGGCATGCGCGGCGCGGGTGCGCTCATTGAGCGTCTGCGCCGCCGGCAGCGCCGCCACCGCTGCGCCGATCGCGGCGGGCGGAATCGGAGCCGAGGGGCGCACGCGCGGCGCGCTCGGCAGATGCTGCAGATCCTCGACACCGCAGACGCCGCAACCGGTACGGCCAGACAGCGCGCGCTTGCGGGCGAAATGGGCCCGCATCGCCTCCGGCGTCAGCGTGATGTCGATGCGCGCCTGGCGCGACTTTAAGTCGATCTCGACATGCCTGATATCGTCGAGAGAACGAACCGCGCCTTCGGTCAGCGCAAAGCCGATGGCAAAGTCCTCGAGATCGAGCGGCGTCGCCATCATGACGGCGAACGGAGCGCCGTCGAAGGCGATCTCGACGGGAATCTCCTCGGCGATTTCGCACGAGACCACAGGCCCGACCGCGCCGGAGTCGTAACGAAAAACGCGCGCGGAATTCGCAACCGCGCCGCGCGCTTCCTGCGGCGGAGGTCGAGTCGCTTTTGCGGCGCGCTCACTTGGCCGCATTGAGCTCATCTCCGAGAATGCGCCGTAGCGAGAAGCCTTCCTCGCGGTCGCGCTCCTGCCAGTCGGAATAATGGTTCGTGCGGCGAACCTGCACGGCCGTCACCTTGTATTCCGGGCAATTGGTCGCCCAGTCGGAAAGGTCGGTCGTCACGACATTGGCGCCGGAATTGGGGTGGTGAAACGTCGTATAGACGACGCCCGGCTGCATACGCTCGGAGATTCGCGCCTTTAGCGACACTTCGCCGACGCGGCTCTGCAGGGCGACAAGATCGCCGTCGCGAATGCCGCGGTTCTCGGCGTCGAACGGATGGATTTCCAGCTCGTCCGCCGCGTGCCAGCGGCTGTTCTCGGTGCGCCTTGTCTGCGCGCCGACATTATATTGCGACAGGATGCGGCCGGTGGTCAGCAGGAGCGGGAAACGGGGCCCGGCGCGCTCCGCGGTCGGCACGTATTCGGTCAGCATGAACTGGCCCTTGCCGCGCACGAAGCGCTCGACATGCATGATCGGCGTGCCCTCCGGCGCCGCCTCGTTGCATGGCCATTGAATGGAGCCGAGTTCGTCGAGGCGCCGATAGGAGACGCCGGCGAAAGTCGGCGTCGTCGCGGCGACCTCGTCCATGATTTCGCTGGGATGGCTGTAGCGCATGGAAACGCCCAACGCCTCGGCGAAGGCGATCGTCGCCTCCCAGTCCGCTTTGCCGGCCAGCGGCTCCATGGCCTGGCGCACGCGGCTGATGCGGCGCTCGGCGTTAATGAACACGCCGTCCTTCTCCAGAAACGACGAGCCGGGCAGGAAGACATGCGCGTAACGCGCCGTTTCGTTGAGGAACAGGTCCTGCACGATCACGCATTCCATCGCCATCAAGCCGGCGGTGATGTGCTGCGTGTCGGGGTCGGATTGAGCGATGTCCTCGCCCTGAATATAGAGTCCCTTGAACGAACCCTCGACCGACTCGTCCATCATGTTGGAGATGCGCAAGCCCGGCTCCGCCGACAGCGGCACGCCCCACATGCGTTCAAACACTTCGCGCGTGGCGTCGTCGGACACATGACGGTAGCCGGAGAATTCATGAGGGAACGAGCCCATATCGCACGAGCCCTGCACGTTGTTCTGGCCGCGCAGAGGGTTCACGCCGACGCCGCGCCGTCCGATATTGCCAGTCGCCATGGCGAGATTGGCCATCGCCATGACCGCCGTCGAGCCCTGGCTGTGCTCGGTGACGCCGAGGCCGTAATAGATCGCGGCGCGACCGCCTGTCGCATAGAGCCGCGCCGCAGCGCGTACATCCGCCGCCGGCACGCCGGTCATCGGCTCGACCGCCTCCGGCGAATTCTTATCGTCAGCAATGAAGCGCGCCCAGCTCTCGAAATTGTCGCGGTCGGCGCGCTGGGCGATAAAGGATTCCGCGACCAGGCCCTCGGTCACGATCACATGGGCCAGCGCATTGAGGATGGCGACATTCGTGCCGGGCCGCAGCGGCAGGTGATGCGCGGCGGCGACATGCGGGGATTTGACCAGATCGATACGGCGCGGATCGACCACGATCAGCTTCGCGCCGGCGCGCAAACGCCTCTTCATGCGCGAGGCGAACACCGGATGCGCGTCGGTCGGGTTGGCGCCAATGACGAGCATCACGTCGCTGTCGTCGACCGACTTGAAATCCTGCGTGCCCGCTGAGGTGCCGAAGGTCTGGCCGAGGCCATAGCCGGTCGGCGAATGGCAGACGCGTGCGCAGGTGTCGATGTTGTTGTTGCCGAAACCGACACGCACCAGTTTCTGGATGAGAAACACTTCCTCGCACGTGCAGCGCGAGGAGGAGATGGCGCCGATCGAGTCGCGACCATATTGGGTCTGGATGCGCTTGAATTCAGACGCCGCGTAATCGACAGCCTCCTGCCACGACACTTCGCGCCAGGGATCGGTGATCTTCACGCGGATCATCGGCTTGGTGATGCGGTCCTGATGGGTCGCATAGCCATAAGCGAAGCGGCCCTTGACGCAGGAATGGCCCTCATTGGCCTTGCCGGCCTTGTGCGGAATCATCCGCACCACGTCCTGACCCTTGATCTCCGCCTTGAACGAACAGCCGACGCCGCAATAGGCGCAGGTGGTGACGACGCTGCGCTCCGCCTTACCCTTCTCGATCTGCGACTTCTCGTTGAGCGTCGCCGTCGGGCAGGCCTGCACGCAGGCGCCGCAGGACACGCATTCCGAGCTCATGAAATCGACGCCGCCGGGCGAAATCTTGCTGGCGAAGCCGCGGCCGAGCACGGTCAGCGCGAAGGTGCCCTGCACCTCCTCGCAGGCCCGCACGCAGCGCGAGCAGACGATGCATTTGGAGGATTCAAAGGTGAAATAGGGGTTGGAATCGTCGGTCGGCCTCTTGGTGTGATTCTCGCCGTCATAGCCGTAACGCACGTCGCGCAAGCCGACGACGCCGGCCTGGGTCTGCAATTCGCAATCGCCATTGGCCGAACAGGTGAGGCAGTCGAGCGGATGATCGGAGATATAGAGCTCCATCACGCCCCGGCGCAGCTTGGCGAGCCTTGGCGTCTGCGTCCTGACCGTCATGCCGTTCTCGGCCGGCGTGGTGCAGGAGGCGGGCGTTCCGCGTCGGCCCTCGATCTCGACGAGACACAGCCGGCATGAGCCGAAAGCTTCCAGACTATCGGTCGAGCAGAGCCGAGGGATCGGCGCGCCGATCGTCGCGGCGGCGGCCATGACGGACGTCCCCTCGGGCACAGTCACAGGGCGGCCGTCGATTGACAGCGTCACCGTCCTGTCGCTGGCGCGGATCGGCGTTCCGGTGTCGAGCTCCTGCAGCAGAGCCACTAGCGATCTCCTATTCGGCCGCCGCCAGTCGCGGCGCGGTCGCGAAATCCTCTGGGAAAAAGTCGAGTGCGCTCAGCACCGGCAGCGGCGTTAAACCGCCGAGCGCGCAGAGCGAACCGTCAGTCAGCGTCTCGCAGAGATCGCGCGTCAGCGCGATATTGTCGGCGACGTTGCGTCCCGCGATGATCTTGTCCAGCGTCTCGACGCCTCGCGTGGAGCCAATGCGGCAGGGCGTGCATTTGCCGCAACTTTCCTTGGCGCAGAATTCGAAGGCGAAGCGCGCCTGCCGGGCGAGGTCGACCGCGTCGTTGAACACCACCACCCCGCCGTGGCCGAGCATGCCCTTGGCCGCCAGCATCGCCTCGTAATCGAGCGGCGTGTCGAGCAGGCTTTGCGGAAAATAGGCGCCCAGCGGGCCGCCGACCTGCACGGCGCGAACCGGTCGCCCGGAACGTGTGCCGCCGCCGAAATCCTCGATCAACTGCCGAATCGTCACGCCGAAGGCGAGTTCGACGAGGCCGCCATATTTGACGTCGCCGGCGAGCTGGAACGGTTGCGTGCCGCGCGAGCGGCCCGTGCCAAACCCCGCATAGGCTTTCGCGCCCTGGGCGAGGATCCAGGGGACGGAAGCGAAACTCAGCAGATTGTTGATGACGGTCGGCTTGCCGAACAGGCCCTTGAGCGCGGGGAGTGGCGGCTTCGGCCTCACCTGCCCGCGCTTGCCCTCGAGGCTCTCGAGCAGCGACGTCTCCTCGCCGCAAATATAGGCGCCGGCGCCGAGCCGCGCCTCGAGATCGAAACCCTTGCCGGGTCCAAAGGCGTCGGGTCCGAGCCAGCCTGCGCCGCGCGCCTTGTCGAGCGCATTCCTGAAGGTCGCGAAGGCGTGCGGATATTCGGAGCGGATATACACATAGCCGTGGCTCGCGCCAACCGCGAAGCCGGCGATCGCCATGCCCTCGATCAGCGCGAAGGGGTCGCCTTCGAGCAACATGCGATCGGCATAAGTGCCGCTGTCGCCTTCGTCGGCGTTGCAGACGACATATTTCCGGTCGGCGTTGGCCGCAGCGACCGTGCTCCACTTGACGCCAGTCGGAAAGCCCGCGCCGCCCCGGCCCCTGAGGCCGGAGCTTGAGACCTCGGCGATCGTCGCCTTGGCGCCGAGTTGCAGCGCTCGCGCCAGGCCCCGCATGCCGCCTTCGGCGCGATAGGCTTCGACGGAGAGCGGATCGGTGCGGCCGCAGCGGGCGAAGGCGAGACGCGTCTGGCGTTTCAAATAGGGCAGCTCTTCCACCAGGCCCAGGCAATCGCCATGCCCGCCGCCAGTCAGAAAGCCGGCGTTGAACAGACCGGCGACCTTGGAAGGGTCGATTGCGCCATAGCCGACGCGACCGCGCGCCGTTTCGACTTCGACCAAGGGCTCCAGCCAGTAAAGACCGCGCGAGCCGTTGCGGATGATTTCGATATTCGCGCCTCGCTCGCGCGCCTCAGCGCCGATCGCCGCCGCGACCTCCTCGGCGCCGACGGCGAGCGCGCCGGAATCGGCGGGGACGTAAACGCGCGTCATTGCGGGCGGCTCTTCGCTGCGGCGAGAATCGCGTCGATCTTGCGCTCATCTAGCCGGGCGACCGGCCGCCCATCGATCAACGCAGCCGGCGAAAGCGCGCAATGGCCCAGGCAGTAGATGCTCTCCGCCCTCAGCGGGCCGCCGTCCTGTGCGTCAAGTTCGACGCCATGGCTGGCGAGATGGGCGACCAGATCCTCGCAGCCGGCGGCCTGGCAGGACTCGGCGCGGCACAGTTTCAGCACCGCGCCATCGACCGGAGCGCGGCGGAAATCATGGTAGAAACTGATGACGCCGAGCGTCTCGGCCTTCGAAAGATTCAGCGCCTCGGCGATCAGCGGAACGGCGGCGTCGTCGATATAGCCGAAGGTCTGCTGCAAATCATGGAGGATGGGCAGCATCGCGCCGGGCTCCGCGCTGCGTGCGGCGATCATCGCCCTCGCTTCTCCAGCGTCCCAGGGCGCCTTGCCCGTCACGGACTATTCTCCCCAAGCCCGCGGCCTCAGCGGACCGCCTAAGCGCCTATAATATCCATGGTTTTATCGGGTTTGCCAATTGATTGTTGCGCAGGGGCGATTGGCTTGGCCTATCGGGGTCCGCGGGCGCCGGCGCTGTGATGGATTGGCCGGAGGCCTGAAAGGGCCCCGTCGCGCCAAACCCTCAGAGCCTCACGACCTCGGCGGTGCGCACGCTCTGGTCGGCCGCCAGCGCGATCCGCAGGGAATCGACAGCGCCGCGCGCATGTTCGGTAAGGTCTTCGTCGTTGCGAATGGCGGCGAGAAAGGCGCGCTGCTCGCGATTGCACAACTCCTGATGCCCCGGCTCGTCATCCATCTGCAGAATCTCGTCGGGCTTGGCGAAGCGCCCTTCCCCATTCAGCTCCGCATGATGCAGCCGCAACGCGCTGGTCTTGGTGTGACTGTCGACGGAAGCCGACGCCGTCTTGGACTCGTCCATCGCGATCGAGACGCAGCCTTTCGGTCCGATCATGTCTTTCACGAAGAACGCCGTCTCCGACATCATCGGCCCCCAGCCCGCTTCGTACCAGCCGACCGAGCCATCGTCGAAGGCGACTTGCAGGCAACCGTAATTATACATGTCCTCGTGGACCTCGCCGGTCAGGCGCGCGCCGATGGCGTGGACGCGAACCGGCCTCGCGCCAGTCACCTGACACATCACATCCACATAATGCACGCCGCAGTCGACGATCGGGCTGATCGACTTCATCAACTGCTTATGCGTCTCCCACTGAGCGCCCGACGATTGCTGATTCAGATTCATGCGCATGACGAGCGGCTTGCCGAGCGTCCTGCCGATTTCGACGAACTTGGTCCAGGAAGGATGGACGCGCAGAATATAGCCGACATAGACCTTTCGGTGCCTGGCCCTGGCGAGCGCGAGGATGTCCTCGGCCTCGGCGACCGTGTCGGCGAGCGGCTTTTCGATGAAGATGTGGCAGCCGGCGTTCAGCGCCATTTTTGCGTAAGTGGCGTGCGTGTCGGGCCAGGTGCAGATGGCGACGGCATCGGGTTGCAACTGCGCCAGCGCCTTGGCGAAATCCGAAAAGAGCGGCGCGCCGGGAAATTCGGCGACGAGATCGGCGCGCTTTTCGATGTCGCGGCTGCATAGTCCGGCGATCTCGAACCCGTCAACCGCCTGATAGGCGCGCGCATGGCTGAGCCCCATGTTGCCGAGGCCGACGACGAGCACGCGAACCGGTTTCATCTTCGCCTCCCGATGGCGTCAGGGCTCAGCCAAGCGCGACCCGCTGGCCCGCCTCGTCGAATATGTGCAGGTCTTGATCGGCCGCGCCGAGCGTCACTACGGCGCCGACGTCAGGAACCTCGCGCCCTTTGATCTCGACGATGATCGAACCCTGATCGCCGGAGCGCAGATAGGCGTTGGAGGTCTCGCCGAGCCGCTCGATCAATTCGATCGTCGCCTGGAGACGAAAGCGGCCGACGACGCCGATCGACAAATGCTCCGGCCGCACGCCAACGGTCAGTTTCGTGCCGATTTCAGGAGCAAAATGCGGCGCGTCGATCGCGAAGGCG
>SSMV01000166.1 GCA_004799435.1 Bradyrhizobium sp. | reverse complement strand
CCACGCCGCCCGCACCGGCCGTTTCATGCCGTGGGGTTTCATCATTCTTTTCCTGCCGGCGATCGGCGCGCTCGCCTATGTGGTCGTCGAGCTGGCTCCCGAATGGCTCGGCTCGCGGCGCGCCCGCCAGGCGCGCGGCCGCCTCGCCGGTGCGCTCGATCCCGGCCGCCGCTACCGCGAATTGCGCGACCAACTGGCGGTTGTCGATACAGTCGCCAATCGATCGAGCCTCGCCGAGGAATGTCTCGCGCTCGGGCGCTTCGATGAAGCACTGGCGCAATATAACGCCGTGCTGGCGATGCCGCTTGGCGACGAACCCAGTTTCATGCTCGGCAAGGCGCGGGCGCAACTCGGCCTGGGCGATGCCGCCGGCGCGGTCACGACATTCGATGAACTCAAGCGGCTCTGGCCGAAATATGAAACACCGGAAGCCGAGCTTGTGCGCGCGATCGCGCTCGAAGGGGCGGGGCGCATGGATGAGGCGCTCGCCGGCTATGGCGCGGCGAGCCAGCATTTTCCCGGCGTCGAACCCAATGTGCGTTTGGCGCAATTGCTGAAGCGGCTCGGCCGCGACGCCGAGGCGCAGGCGGTCGCGCAGGATGTCGTCACGTCGCTGCGCCGCGCGCCACCGCATGTGCGCGCCAATGAGCGGCAATGGCTGGCAAGCGCGGAAAGGATCGCCGGATCGTGACGCGGGAGCGGCTGCGATGACCATGCGGCGGATCGTTGCGACGGCCTCCCTCGGCCTGTGGCTGGCAGGTCTCGCAGCGACGGCGCAGGCGCAGGTGGTCGCCTTCGGCGCCAGCAATGTCGCCGGCCGCGGCGTCAGTCGCGTTGAGGCCTTTCCGGCACAGCTTGAGGGGATTCTCCGCGCGCAGGGCTATGCGGTCGCGGTGACCAATGCCGGCGTCTCCGGCGACGGCAGCCGGCAAATGCTGGCGCGCTTCGATGCGGCGATCCCGGCCGGCACGCGGGTGGTCATTCTCGATATTGGCGGCGGCATGTGGAACGATGCGCGGCTGCATGTCGATTATGCGGTCGGCGTCGCCGATTTCACGACCATGAAGGCGAAGCTTCGCGCGCGCGCCATCGCCATCGTCGATCTCGACACCAATCGCGACATGCCGCCCCAGTTTATCCAGCCCGACCACATCCATCTGACGGCTGAAGGGCATCGCCTGCTGGCCGAGCGACTTGCGCCGCAGGTGATCGCCGCCTTGAACGAGACGAAGTGACGAGCATCGGAGTTTGAGCATGGGCGTCATGGTCGATGGGGTGTGGCGCAGCGACGATCAGGTCTCGCGCGATCCGAACGGGCGCTTCATGCGCGCCGAGACGCAGTTTCGCGACTGGGTCACCGTCGACGGCGCGCCCGGGCCGGCGGGGGAAGGCGGATTCCGCGCCGAGCCGGGGCGCTATTATCTCTATGTGTCGCTCGCCTGTCCCTGGGCGCATCGCGCGCTGATCTTTCGCGCGCTCAAGGGCCTCGAGGGGATCGTCGGCCTGTCGGTCGTCAACTGGCTGCTGAGGGAAGACGGCTGGACATTCGCGCCCGGCGCCGGCGTCGTCGCCGATCCGGTCTTCGGCGCCAAGCGCCTGTATGAGCTCTACGGCGCCTCGCGTCAGGCTTATACCGGCCGTGTCACCGTCCCCATCCTGTTCGACAAGGTGCGAAAGCGCATCGTCAATAATGAATCCGCTGAGATCATCCGTATGTTCAACTCCGCCTTCGATGGGGTCGGCGCGGCGGCGGGCGATTTCTATCCCGCCGATCTGCGCACGGAGATCGATGCGCTCAATGCGCGCGTCTATGCGACGGTCAACAATGGCGTTTATCGCAGCGGCTTCGCCAAAACGCAGTCGGCCTATGACGAGGCGGCGACCGCGCTGTTCGACACGCTCGACTGGCTGGAGGCGCGGCTCGCCGACCGGCGTTTCCTCTGCGGCGCGCGCGCCACCGAAGCCGATTGGCGGCTGTTCACAACCTTGGTTCGTTTCGATCCGGTCTATGTCGGCCTGTTCAAATGCAATCTGCGTCGCATTGCCGACTACCCGCATCTTAGTCGCTACTTCGCCGAGCTTCGCGCCTGGCCCGGCGTCGCCGAGACAATCGATTATTTTCACATCAGACATCATTATTACGAGAGCCTGCAGTTCATCAATCCGAACGGAATCGTGCCGCGCGGGCCGGCCGGATATGAATAAGCGCGAAGGAAGTTTCATCCTTCGCCGAGCTTCACAGAAAATCATCGCGGGCGGTGAGCCGGCGCCCGAATTGCGGGGCGAAGCGTTGTGTCCCGCCGGCGCGCCTTAGCTAGAATTGCAACGATTTTCGCAAGCCGGCGGCAATCTTCTATGCGCAGACTTGGTTTATCGAAGATTACTGCGGACATGCCGCCATGATTGCAAAACGTCAAGGATCGCATTGGGGCCTCTGCGCAGCCGCCTGCGCGGCGATTGCCGGTTGGCGCATCTACGAGATGGTCTCGGCGACGGTGGTCAATTCGGGCGACAGCGACACTGTCGGCCTGCTGATCGTCGGCGGGGCGCTCACCGGCCTTATCGCCTCGCTGCTCAAGCTGTCGACCGAATCCTGACCCGCGAAGCGACCCGCGCTGGCTGACAATCGTCCTTAGCCCGGCTATAAGCCGGCGCGGCGACGGGCCTAGCCCGCCGCGCAAAAGGACAATCATGTCTGGCAATAACCTTACCAGCGCCGGGCTCGACCCGCGGCGGCGGCGCGTTTTATTTCGCGCCTGGCGTCGCGGCATGCGCGAAATGGATCTGGTGCTCGGCCAATTCGCCGACATGAACCTAGCCGCCATGAGCGACGAAGAGCTCGACGAGTTCGAGCGTCTGCTGGATGCGCCCGATCCGCTGGTGTTGAGCTGGATCACCGGCGAAGCGCCGACGCCGGCCGATTTCGACACGCCGCTGTTCGCCCGTCTGCGATCGGCGCCCGCGAGCGCCCTGACGAGGGACGCCGCAGCGCCGTGAGATCCTTAACAGGGGCCATCGCGCGCCTTGGGGCAGGGGGCGCCCTCACGCTCTCCCGCGCGCCGGAAGGCTTTGACGCCTTCGTCCTCGCCGAATTGGCGCGCGGACTGGCGCGCGCTGGCGAGACGCGAGCGGCGGCGCTGGTTTTCGTCGCGCGCGACGGGGCGCGCGCCCAAAGCCTGATCGATGCGCTGGCCTTCGCCGCGCCTGAGATCGAGGCGCTCTATCTCCCGTCATGGGATTGCCAGCCCTATGATCGCGTTTCGCCCAATGCTGCGACATCCGCGGCGCGGATGACTGCGCTGGCGCGGCTGGCGCGCAGTCGCGGTGCGATCGAGCGGCCGCGCGTGCTGGTCGTCTCGGTCAATGGCCTGACGCAGCGGGTTCCGCCGCTCAGCTTCGTGACCGGCGCGGCTTTTTCCGCGTCGCCCGGCAATAGCGTGCGCATGGACGACCTCGCCCAATGGCTCACCGACAGCGCCTATACGCGGGTCGGCGTGGTGCGCGACGTCGGCGATTACGCGGCCCGCGGCGGCATTCTCGATCTTTATCCCCCGGGCGCTCCGGCGCCGATCCGTCTCGATTTCTTCGGCGACACGCTGGAATCGATCCGCGCTTTCGACCCCGAAACCCAGCTCAGCATCGGCCAGTTGCGCTCGCTCGATCTTGCGCCGGTCAGCGAGGCGCGCCTCACAAGCGAGACCATCCGCCGCTTCCGCCAGACTTACACCGCCGAATTCGGCGCGCCGCCGCGCGGCGACGCGCTCTATGAGGCGGTCAGCGAGGGTCGCCGCGCCATCGGTCTCGAACATTGGCTGCCGCTCTTCTACGAGCGGCTCGACACGCTCTTCGACTATGTCGGCGACGCCCCCTTCGTGCTTGACACCCGGGTCGAGGAGGTCACGAAAGCGCGCTTCGCGCAGATCGAGGACTATTATTCCGCGCGTCGGACCGCGCTGCAGGAGGATCCGGTCAAGGCCGATTATCGGCCCTTGCCGCCCGATCGGCTCTATCTGACCGCCGACGAATTCGCCGCGAGCCTGGCGCGGGGCGGTCTGGCGCGGCTCGCCCCCTTCGAGGGCCTGCCTGGCGACGCCCATGCAGTGGATTGCGGCGGCCGCGTCGGGCGTGACTTCGCGCCCGAACGGCTCGACGAAAACATCAATGTCTTCGACGCCGTCGCGCGCCATATCGCGACTTTACGCGAACGCGGGCTCAAGGTGGTGGTCGCCGGCTGGAGCGACGGCTCGCGCGACCGTCTCGGTCATGTGCTGGCAGAGCATGGGATCAAGAGCCAGGAACTCGTCTCCTCCTGGCCGCAGGCGAAAGACGCCCGCGCCAATGCGCTGCCGCTGGCGGTGATCGCGCTGGAGCGCGGTTTCGAGACCGACGATCTGGCGATCGTCGGCGAGCAGGACATGCTCGGCGATCGTCTCGTGCGCGCGTCCAAACGCAAGCGCCGCGCTCAGGATGTGCTGGCGGAAGCCGCCGCGCTGACCGCCGGCGATCTCGTCGTCCATATCGATCACGGCGTCGGCCGCTTCATCGGCCTGAAGACCATCGAGGCGGCCGGCGCGCCGCATGATTGCCTCGAGCTTCACTATGCCGGAGGCGACCGACTGTTCCTGCCGGTCGAGAATCTCGAACTTCTGTCGCGCTACGGCTCGGAGCAGGGCGAGCTCGACCGCCTGGGCTCGACCGGCTGGCAGACCCGCAAATCGCGGCTGAAGAAGCGCGTGCGCGAAATGGCCGGCGAGTTGATCCGCATCGCCGCCCAGCGCATGACGCGCTCGGCGCCGCGATTGATTCCGCCCGAGGGGCTTTACGACGAATTCTGCGCGCGTTTCCCCTATGACGAAACGCAGGATCAGGAAGGCGCGATCGGAGCGACGCTCGACGATCTCGCCGCCGGCCGGCCGATGGACCGGCTGGTCTGCGGCGACGTCGGCTTCGGCAAGACCGAGGTCGCGCTGCGCGCCGCCTTCTGCGCCGCGATCAATGGCAAGCAGACGGCGATCGTCGCCCCGACCACACTTCTGGCGCGTCAACATGCCAAGACCTTCGCCGCTCGTTTCGCCGGCCTGCCAATCAGGGTCGGGCAATTGTCGCGCATGGTCGGCGCGCTCGAACAGCGCGAGACCAAGAAAGGCCTCGTCGAAGGGTCAATCGACATCGCCATCGGCACGCACGCCTTGCTCGGCAAGAACGTGAGCTTCAAGGATCTCGGCCTGGTGGTGATCGACGAGGAGCAGCATTTCGGCGTCGGTCACAAGGAGCGGCTGAAAGAGCTGCGCGCCGAGGTGCATGTGCTGACCCTGTCGGCGACGCCCATTCCGCGCACGCTGCAACTGGCGATGAGCGGGGTGCGGGAACTATCGATCATCGCGACGCCGCCGATCGATCGTCTTGCGGTGCGTTCCTTCGTCTCGCCCTTCGATGCGCTGATCGTGCGCGAAGCCCTGCTGCGCGAGCGCTATCGCGGCGGCCAATCCTTCTATGTCTGCCCGCGCATCGACGATCTCGACGAGGCGGCGGCATTCTTGCGCCAGAATGTGCCGGAGGCGAAATTCGTCGTCGCCCATGGCCAGATGGCGGCGAGCGAATTGGAAGACCGGATCGGCGCCTTTTACGACGGCAAATACGACATTCTTCTCTCGACTTCGATCGTCGAATCCGGCCTCGACATTCCCCGCGCCAACACGCTGATCGTCCATCGCGCCGATATGTTCGGTCTGGCGCAGCTCTATCAGTTGCGCGGCCGGGTCGGGCGCGCCAAGGCGCGCGCCTATGCGATCTTCACCACGCCGGTGGGCAAGCCGATCACGCCGCAGGCGGAGAAGCGCCTCGCCGTGCTGCAGTCGCTCGACACATTGGGGGCGGGCTTCCAGCTCGCCAGCCACGATCTCGATCTGCGCGGCGCCGGCAATCTCTTGGGCGAGGAACAGTCCGGCCACATCAAGGAGGTCGGCTACGAGCTCTATCAGCAGATGGTGCAGGACGCGATCGAGCGGCTGAAGGCGGGCGAGGACGAGCCGGCGCAGGACATGTGGTCGCCGACGATTTCGCTCGGCAGTCCGGTGACGATCCCCGAGAGCTATATTCCCGATCTGACGACGCGCCTCGGCCTCTATCGTCGTCTGTCGGCGCTTGCCGAGGATTCCGAGATCGACGCCATGGGCGCGGAGATCGTCGATCGCTTTGGGCCGCCCCCGCCGGAAGTCGCGCTGCTGATCAAGCTGGTGTCGATCAAGGTTCTCTGCCGCCGCGCTCACGTCGAGAAGCTCGAGGCCGGCGCCAAAGGCGTGACGCTCGCCTTTCGCGACAATTCCTTCGCCGATCCCAGCGGTCTGGTGCGCTGGGTCGGCGCGCAAGGGCCGAACGCGCGGGTTCGCCCCGATATGCGAATCGTGGTCGGCGGCGAATTCGACGATCTCGCCGACCGCCTCGAAGGCGTGCTGGCGATCATGCGCGAGATCGCCAGGCTTGCCGACAAGGCCGAGGCGAAAAAGCGCTGAGCGTGGCGGGCGACGGTCCGCGAGGAGGCCGGATTCGGTCCGAACAGCCCAAACTTACGTCTTCGCTGCGACTTCCGCTTGGCGCGGCGGCGAGCGGGGATAGAATGGCCGCACCGGGGCCAAGCTCGCGAGTCGCCATGAAGATCGCAATCATTTCCGCTGTCGTCCTGGCGCTTGGCTGCACGACCGCCTCGGCTGCGCCGCGCCATCCGATCGCTCCGCACAAAGCGGTCGCGCCGCCGCGAGAGGCGCCGCATCCTTTCGACGCCAAGCCGGGCATGGCCCTGACGATCCCGATTTCGATCGTCGATGGCAAGGTGACGGCGGGCGTCGCGCGTCTGGGGCCGCTGGCCGGCGCGCAGCCCAAGAGCGGCGAGATCACGATCGGCCTCGAAAAGATCAAGGACGAGTTCTACAATCAGATCACCGTGACCGAGAAGACCGCGCAGCCGATCGATTTCCTCATCACCGGCCTGAATGGCGGCACCAAGATCGACGAGATCGAAATCTGCGGCCGCATCGATCAGCCGGTCTTGGCGCGCATCGGCTCAGTGCCGTGGCGCTTCTGGGTCAACGCCTTCGAAATCGGCAAGGGCGTCGGCTGCAATTCCTAGCCGCGCAGTCGCGGTCAGTAGCGCGGGCCTCCGCGCCCGCGGCCACGGAGGGCCGCGCCACTGTTGTTCCAGTTCCACTCAGCCGTCAGAGATTGGCCTTCAATGTGCGCCCTTCCGCCGAGCTTTGGCGGGCCAGCTCCAAAAGCCGGATGACGCGGTAGCCGTCCTCGGCCGTGAGCGCCAGCGGCGCCGCGCCAAGGATCGCGTCGCGCACATTGGCGTAGAAGCCGCGATAATCGCCGAGTTCGGTTTTCACCTGACTCTGAACCAATGCGCCGGGAAGATTCGGGTTGGGCGCCAGCGTCAGCGTACCCCAGGCCGACTCATCCTCCTCGAGCCACACTTCCGGCGATCCGAGCCTCGGCAGCGCGGCGCCGCCGACCAGCTTGGGCTCCTGCGGATCGAGCCCGTGTTTGCGGAAGCTGCCCTTCGTTCCATGCAGCAGGAAGCGTGGGGAATAGTCGCAGGCGAGATAGCTGGTCCGGCAATGCGCCCGAAAGCCTTTGCCCTCGGCGCCGGGATAGATCAGCGTGATGTCGAAAGCATCCTCGATCGCGGTGCCGTCGCGGTCCGAGCGGACGCTGGCGACGATCGACTCGGGCGGCCCGAACAACCCCAGAACTTGATCGAGAAGATGCGGGCCGAGGTCGAACAGCATGCCATTGGCGGGGTCTTCGGCCTCCTGCCATTGATCGGCGCGCGGGACCGGGCGGAAGCGATCGAAATGCGACTCGAAGGTGACGAGCCGCCCGAGAGCATGGGTTTCGATCAGCTTCCTGACCGTCCGGAAATCGCCGTCCCAACGGCGATTGTGGAAAGGAACGACCAACAGGCCCTTGCGCTTGGCGAGCTGGCCAAGCTGTGCGGCCTGCTCGCTGGTCGCCGTGAAGGGCTTGTCCATGACGACATGCTTGCCGGCTTCCAGCGTTCGCCGGGCCATTTCGAAATGCGTCGGGTTCGGCGTCGTGACGACCACCAGATCGATCGCCTTGTCGGCCAGCAATTCGTCGAGCGAACGCATGATCCGCGCCGCCGGATAGGCTTTGGCGGCTTCGTCGCCCTTGCGCTGCAGGATCGCCGCCACGCGCATGCCGGGGACGGCGTTGACGAAGGGGGCATGAAAAACGCGTCCGCCCAGTCCAAAGCCGACGACGCCGACGTTAATTTCCCGATCCGCCATTGCGCTCTCAGTTCTTCATTGCGGCGTTTCGCGGCGAAGTCTCTGCGCTAATGCGTGCGCAGCCGGAATCCGAACGCTGTCCAGCTCGCGCCATGAAACAACAGATCGACGCCGAGCAGCGTTCCCAGCACATAGACGCTGTCCATCGGCCAATGCGCGACGATGATCAGGCCGAGCAGCAGGGTCACCGCCGCGGCGAGAAAGACGAAGGCGCGGTTGTCGGCCGGCAGTTGGAAGGCGAGGTAAAAGCGCACCGCCGCCGCGGCGATCAGCCCGGCGCCGAGCGCCAGCGTCAGCGCCGCCGAAGCGAAGATCGGATTGACGATGCAGATGATGCCGGCGACCAGATAGAGGGCGCCGCCGATCAGCCAGAGGAAGAACCGTCCCCAGCTCTTGGCGTGCGCGCCGACGCCGATCTCGGCGACGCCGGCGATCAGGAAGAACGCGCCGTTAAGCGTGACGGTCGCCACCGTCGAAGCGAGCGTGAAGATCAGCGCGGCGACGCCGAGCACGAAGAGGAGGACGCCAAAGGCGACGAACGCCCCCCAGCGACGGCGAAGATGCTCGATCGCGAAGCCGAGACTATGGGGCGGCGTCGGGTTGCTGGCGGCGTCGGACATAGCGCGTTCCCCCCAAACTTTGGCCTGCTTCTATCGCAAAATCGGCCGCCGCTCCAGAGCGCTTCTGGAGTGTCTCCGGAGCGTCTCCGGAGCGTCTCCAGAACGTCTCATCTTGAAAGCTTGAGGTCTCCAAGCACCTGCGCGGCATATTCGACCATCGGCACGATGCGTCCGTAATTGAGCCGCGTCGGGCCGATCACGCCGAGCACGCCAGCGGCGCGGCTGTCGCCGCCACGCCAGGGCGCGGCGATCATCGACGAGCCGGAGAGCGAGAACAGCTTGTTTTCCGAGCCGATGAAGATCTTGACGCCTTCGCCATCCTCGGCGCGGTGCAGGAGATCGATGACGTCGGTCTGGGTTTCGAGGTCGGCGAACAGGCGGCGGATGCGCTCAAGATCGGACTCGGCGTGCAAGTCGCCAATGAGATTGGCCTGACCGCGCACTATGAGCTGACGGCTGGCCTCCTCGGCGCCGGCCCAGGAAGCGAGCCCGGCATCGACGAGTCGCGCCGCCAGTGCGTCGAGTTCGCCCCGCGCCGCCAGGCGAACCCGCGCAATCTCGTCACGCGCCTCGCTCAGCGTGCGGCCGCGCACATGAGCGCTGAGGTAATTGCTCGCTTCCGCAAGCGTCGAGGCCGGCATGCCGGCTGGCGTGGCGACGACGCGATTTTCAACCGATCCGTCCTCGCCGACCAGCACCGCCAGGGCCTGGCGCGCGTCGAGCCGGACGAACTCGACATGCTTCAGGCGGATGTTGTCCTTCGTGCTCAGCACGACGCCGGCGCTGTGGGTCAGCTCGGAGAGCAGGGAGGTCGCCTGGGTGAGCGCGCCTTCGAAACCGCCTTCCTCAGCGGCGGCGCGCACCTTGGAATCGATCCGGGCGCGCTCCTCGTTCGCCAGCCCGCCCATTTCGAGCATGGCGTCGACATAGAAGCGCAAGCCGGTCTGGGTCGGCAGCCGCCCCGCGCTGGTGTGGGGGGCATAGATCAGGCCCAGCTCCTCGAGATCCTGCATCACGTTGCGCACCGAAGCGGGCGACAGCGAAATCGGCAGGATTCGCGACAGATGGCGCGAGCCGACCGGCTCGCCGCTGCCGAGATAGGAATCGACGATGCGGCGGAAAATTTCGCGCGCCCGCGCGTCGAGATTGGCGAGAGCGCTGGGCTCTGCGGCGGCGCGTTCGACGGGAGCGGACATCATAAGACAATGGCGAGACGAGGACCGGGGCGCAAGGGGCGGCCCTGAGTTGGTCCGGGCGAGGCCCTGACGCGGATTCGCGATGGGGAAGGGCCGGTTCGCCTTGCCGGGAGGACAGGGAGGCGCCAAAACGGGTCGCGATCCGCGTTTCCCCTTTGTCCCGAGGCGCCAGTCTTCAATGCGGTCCGACGCTCCGCGCACCGGCGGACAGATTCTCGTCGATCAACTTGTCGCCCAGGGCGTCGAGCGGCTCTATTGCGTGCCCGGCGAATCCTATCTCGCCGCGCTCGACGCGCTTCATGACGCCAGGATTGGCGTGACCGTTTGCCGTCAGGAGGCTGGCGCGGCAATCATGGCTGTGACCGATGGACGACTGACCGGTCGCCCCGGCGTCTGTTTCGTCACGCGCGGCCCCGGCGCGACCAACGCCGCCCATGGCGTCCATATCGCCGAACATGATTCCGTTCCGCTGATCTTGTTCGTCGGCCAGGTGGAGCGCGGCATGCGCGGCCGCGGCGCCTTTCAGGAGATGGATTATCGCGCGTTCTTCGGCTCGACGACCAAATGGGCGACCGAGGTCGAGGATGCGGCGCGCCTGCCCGAAATCATCCAGCGCGCCTTCCGCGTCGCGATGCAAGGTCGCCCGGGGCCAGTGGTGATCGCGCTGCCCGAGGACGTCCTGACCGAGACCGCGACCGTCGCCGACGCGCCGCGCGTCGAGGCGAGCGCGATCTGGCCCGGCCAAACCCAGATGGCGGAGTTGCAGAAGATGCTCTGGGCGGCGCACCGCCCGCTTGTCATCTTCGGCGGCGGCGGCTGGAGCGAACGCGCCGGCAAGGCGCTGATGCGTTTTGCCGAGCGTTTCGATCTGCCGCTCGCCGCGTCCTTTCGCCGCGCCAGCCTGATCGACAATGATCACCCCAATTACGTTGGCGAGCTGGGCCTCGGGATCAATCCCAAGCTCAAGGCGCGCGTCGAAGCCGCCGATTTCGTGCTGCTGATCGGCGGCCGCATGGCGGAGGTCCCCTCGCAGGGCTATTCGCTGTTTTCAATTCCCGAGCCGCGCCAGAGGCTCGTGCATGTTCATGCCGACGCTGAGGAGATTGGCCGCGTCTATCATCCGCGGCTTGGAATCGTCGCGACGCCAACGGCCTTTTGCGCGGCGCTTGAAGGCCTGCAGCCGCCCAACGCCATCCCCTGGAGCGAGACGACCCGTGAAGCGCGCGCCGAATTTCTCGCCTGGAGCGACGTCGCGCCCGCCAATCCCGGTCCCGTGCAACTCGGCGAGATCATGCTGGCGCTGCGACGCGCCGCGCCAGAGGCGATCTTTGCCAATGGCGCCGGCAATTTCGGCCTATGGCCCGGCCGGTTCCTGCGCTTCCGCCGTTTCAACCAGCAGCTGGGGCCGGTGTCCGGCTCGATGGGCTTCGGCGTTCCGGCGGCGGTCGCCGCCAAGCGCGCGCATCCCGAGCGGATGGTCGTCGCCTTTTCCGGCGACGGCGACTTCCTGATGAACGGACAGGAATTCGCCACCGCCGTGCAATATGATCTGCCGATCGTCGTCATCATCGTCGACAACGGCATGTATGGCACGATCCGCATGCATCAGGAGCGCGAATATCCCGCCCGCGTCAGCGCGACGGCGCTGCGCAATCCCGATTTCGCCGCTTATGCGCGCGCCTTCGGCGGTCACGGCGAAACCGTCGCGGAAACGCGCCAATTCCTTCCCGCTTTCGAACGCGCGCTCGCCTCGGGCAAGCCGGCGATCCTCCATCTGAAAGTCGATCCCGAGACAATCACGCCGACGACGACGCTGAGCGCCATTCGCCAGGCCGCGCTCGCGCGTCGCGCCGCTGGCTAAGCGGCGCCGGGATGAGCGAAAGCTGGTCGACGATTGCGCTGGTGGTGACGGGCGCGGCGCTTGCCGGCTTCGTTCAGGGCGTCTCGGGTTTCGCCTTTTCCCTCGTCGCCTTCGGCCTCTGGGCCTGGGCGCTGCCGCCGCAAGTCGCCGCGCCGCTGGCGGTGTTCGGCGCGCTGCTTGGCCAGGTTGCGAGCTTCGCCTCGATCCGGGGCGGCTTCGATCTTCGACGCATCGCCCCGCTGGTGATCGGTGGCGCGCTTGGCGTGCCGCTCGGGGTCTTCCTGCTGCATAACGCCGATCCGCTGCATTTCCGACTGGCGATCGGCGCGCTGCTGACCCTCTATGGGCTTTACGGCCTTGCCGTTCGCAATCCGCCGCGCGTCGAGGCGGGCGGCGTCGGCCTCGACGCTTTCGCCGGTCTGATCGGCGGGTTGCTTGGCGGCCTTGCCGGCATGTCGGGAACCGTCCCGGCGATCTGGACGCAATTGCGCGGCTGGAAGCGCGAACTGCGCCGGGCGACGATGCAGGTCTACAACGTCGTCATGCATCTGCTGACGCTGGCGGCTTACGCGCGCACCGGCGGCCTCGACGCCGGCGCCTTGCGCCTCTTCGCGCTGGTCGCGCCAGCGATGCTGATCCCCTCGCTTTTGGGCGCGCGCCTGTTTCACCGCGTCGATGATCGGGGCTTCGAGCGACTGGTTTTGGCCTTACTGCTCGCCTCTGGCCTCGGAATGCTGGTCTCCACAGGCCGGACGCTCTGGGCGCGCTAGGCGAAGCTTGAACGCGGGGCCGAGGGCTTCTGTCGGCGCGACTGCGGTTTGACGGCCGCCCGGCTGCTCCCTAAAGAAGCGCCGAGGCTTCACGGCATGTCCCACAACACATTCGGCCATCTCTTTCGCGTCACCACCTTTGGCGAGAGCCATGGGCCGGCAATTGGCTGCGTGGTCGACGGCTGCCCGCCGCTGCTCGCGCTCGATGTCGCCGACATCCAGGCCGATCTCGATCGTCGTCGACCCGGCACGTCGCGCTTCACGACGCAGCGGCGCGAACCGGACACAGCGCGGATTCTGTCGGGCGTCATGATCGACGACTCGACGGGGCGGCAGGTGACCACCGGCGCTCCGATCGCCGTGCTGATCGACAATGTCGATCAGCGCTCGAAAGACTACAGCGAAATCAAGGACAAGTTTCGCCCCGGCCACGCCGACTACACTTATGAAGCCAAATATGGCTTGCGCGACTATCGCGGCGGCGGACGTTCGTCGGCGCGCGAAACCGCGGCGCGGGTCGCCGCCGGCGCGATCGCACGCAAAATCATCCCCGCTGTGCGCATTCGCGCCGCGCTGGTGCAGATCGGCAAGCTGAAGATCGACCGCGCACGCTGGGATTGGGACGAGACCCAGCGCAATCCCTTCTTCTGCCCCGACGCCGAGGCGGCGGCGCGCTTCGCCGATTATCTCGACGGCGTGCGCAAATCCGGCTCCTCGGTCGGCGCGGTGGTCGAGGTCGTCGCCGAAGGCGCGCCGGCCGGCTGGGGCGCGCCGATCTATGGCAAGCTCGACGGCGAGCTCGCCGCCGCCCTGATGAGCGTCAACGCGGTCAAAGGGGTCGAGATCGGCGATGGATTCGCCACGGCGGAACTGTCGGGCGAGGAGAATGCCGACGAGATGCGCGCGGGGGCGGACGGCCGGCCGCAGTTTCTCTCCAACCACGCCGGCGGCATTCTTGGCGGCATCTCCACCGGTCAGACGATCGTTGCGCGTTTCGCGGTCAAGCCGACGTCGTCGATCCTGAGTCCGCGGCGCACCGTCACGCGCGCGGGCGAAGACACCGATATTGTCACGACGGGGCGGCACGACCCCTGCGTCGGCATTCGCGCGGCGCCGGTCGGCGAAGCGATGGTCGCCTGCGTTCTCGCCGACGCATTCCTAAGGCATCGCGGGCAGGTCGGCGGCTAGAGTCGTTGCGCAGCAGCTAGAAATGCACGCTCGCGCCGATGCGCGCGACATTGGTCGACGTCGTCAAAGACTGCGACGAGGGCGGAATGACATAGTCCGCGCCGTTGAAGTCATAGCGCAGCAACTCGGCGCGCAGCGAGACATTGCGGGTGATGGCGTATTCGACGCCGGCGCCGAAGACGACGCCCTTGACCGTCTGCCCGCTAGACGAGCCGAGATCGGAATAGTTGGTGGTCGACCACGCCCAGCCCAGCGTGCCATAGGCGAGCATTGGCCCGAAGGCGTAGCCGGCCTTCACGCGGGCCGAAGACATGAAGTTCTCATTGAATTCGGCCGAGCCCAGCGAGCCGGTGCGGATCGAACCAAAAGTTACGTCGCCCTCGACGCCGCCGACGAATTGCTGCGACTGAAAATTATAGCCCAGATGCGCGCCCCCGGCCGGGCCGGACATATTGGCCGAGCCGACCGTGCCGAGCGCCACCCCGAGGTCGGGGCCGAGTTCGACGCCGGAGAAATCGGCGACGCCGGGGCCGGTGTAGGTGCGGTTGACGTCAGCCGCGCCGGCGGCGGTTGCGCAGAGCAGGGCGGCGACAGGCGAAAGGCCGAGGACAAGGCGACGCATGACGAACACTCCAGGCCGAATTGGCGGGCCATGCCGAATGGCCGGGTCGGCGATTGGAGAGAATTTTACCGTTCTTTTTCACGCTTCGTTTGCCGAACTCGAATCACGCCCAACAAAGCGTTAACGGGCGACAGCGTTGGTCGCTCCGAGTCATGGCGGAGTCATCGGGCGCCAGTCGGGGGAGTGGCGCGGGCCTCCGCGCCCGCGGCCACGGAGGTCCGCGCCACTGCCGCGCCGCCTGAGGGCGACGCGGCTTTTATGCCTTGGTTCTTGGCCTTAGTTCTTGGCCAGCGGGCAGGCGGAATCGGTCAGTTTGCCGAAAGCCTCTTCGCCGCCCATCGTCTGGACGAGCTTGTAGAGATCCCATGGGCCTTTCGATTCGGCCGGCGTCTTGACCTGCATGATGTACATGTCGTGTTGCATGAGGCCATCGGCGCGGATGACGCCGTTGGCGGTGAACATGTCGTCGATCTTCGCCTTATGCAGCTCCGCCATCACCTTGTCCGGGTCGGTCGTCCCGGCGGCTTTGACCGCGTTGAGATAGGTCATCGTCGCCGAATAGACGGCCGCCTGCGGCATCGTCGGTTCGCGGTTGGTCTTGGCCATGAAGGCGGCGCCGAAGGCGCGGGTCTTGTCGTTGAGATCCCAGTACCAGCCATCGGTCAGCGTTAGGCCTTGAGCGGCGTCGAGGCCGATCGCCTTGATGTCGGAAAGAAAGACCAGCAACGCCGCAGGCTTCATCGTCTTGGCGATGCCGAATTCATTGGCCGCCTTGAGCGAGTTGGAGAAGTCAGTGCCGGCGTTGGCGAGGCCGAGCACTTGCGCGCCCGAACTCTGCGCCTGCAAAAGATAAGAAGCGAAGTCGGTGGTGCCGAGCGGCACGCGCACGGCGCCGGCGACGCTGCCGCCGCCCGCCGTCACCACGCCGCTGGCGGCGTTCTGCAACTGGGTGCCGAAAGCGTAATCGGCGGTCAGGAAGAACCAGCTCTTGCCGCCTTGCGCCAGCAGCGTCTTGGCGGTCCCATTGGCGAGCGCGGTCGTGTCGTAGCCATAATGGATCGTATAGGGCGTGCAGTCTTTTCCGGTCAGCGACGCGCCCGCCGCGCCGATGGCGAAGAAGGGCACTTTCTTCTCCTTGACTGCGGCGCTGATGGCGAGGCTGACGCCGGTGTTGGAGCCGCCCAGCAGCATGGTCAGACCGCTTTGATCGGCCCATTCGCGGAATTTCTCGACGCCGAGCGCCGGCTTGTTCTGATGATCGAAGGTGAGAATGTCGATCGGCTGGCCGAGCGCCGTTCCGCCGAAATCGGCGATGGCCATTTTGATCGCCTCGATGCCGGTGGCGCCAATGACATCGGCATAGGGGCCCGACATGTCGTCGATGTCGCCGATGACGACCTTCTCGGCGGCATTGGCGCCCACGGCCCACAGGCTGGCGGCGAACACGCCGACATACGCAAGAACTTTCAACGGTTTCATCGTCGCCATCCTCCCTGTCGTTTTCGCCGCGCGGCATTGCCGCCCGGGGTTGGCCGCGATGTTGCGCCGACGCGGCTTACGTGGCAAGCCGTCCAAAGGTCGAGTTTTGGCCGCTCTCAGGCGGGTCCGCACCCGCCGGAGCGGCCGGCCGCGCCGGCAAGGCGCCGGGCGACAATTGGAGGATCGATGTTCGGCAAGATCCTGCTTCCCATCGCGATCGGCGAGGATGATGTCGCGCTCGAAGCGATCCGGACGGCTTCGACGCTCGCCGAGGCTTTCAACGCGCAAATCCGGCTCATCAACGTCGCCAGCCCGATCGTCGTCGGCTCGCCTTTGGCGGTGGTGCCGCAGGCGCTTTACGAGCAGGTCGGCGTCTATGAGAAGTCGGAGCTGCAGCGGCTGGCGGCGACGATCAATCGCCCTGCGGAAGGCGTGTCGAGCGTCGTGCGGGTCGGCGCGGTCTATCCGGAAATTCTCGCCGAGGCCGAGGAATGGCGCGCCGATCTCATCATTGTCGGCGCCCATAAGCCCTCGATGGCGACCTATCTCCTGGGATCGAGCGCGGCGGCGATCGTGCGCCATGCGGTCTGCACAGTGATGGTCGTGCGCAGCGACAAGAAGGCTTCGCTGCTATGAGACGCGCCGACGCGCGCGTCGCCAGCGCAGTCTGAGGCCGCCGCTCAGCGCGGCAGCACCGTCGCGCCCATCAGCGTTTCGTCGATCGAAGCGGCGCATTGGCGCCCCTCGCGGATCGCCCAGACAACCAGCGATTGTCCGCGCCGCATATCGCCGCAGGCGAAGACCTTGGGCCGGCTGGCGGCGTAGCGGCGGGTGTCGGCCGCGACATTGCCGCGCCCGTCGAGGCTCACGCCGAGTTCCTCCAGCATGCCTTCGCGCACTGGGGAAACGAAGCCCATCGCCAGCAGCACGAGATCGGCCTTCAGAACGAATTCCGAGCCGGGGATCGGCTTCATCTTCTCGTCGGCGCGCACGCATTCGAGCCCGGTCACGACGCCGTTCTCGCCGCGGAAGGCGCTGGTCATCACCGCGAAGTCGCGCTCGGCGCCTTCTTCATGGCTCGACGACGTGCGCAGCTTGAACGGCCAATTTGGCCAGCTCATCAGCTTGTCCTCCGCCTTTGGCGGCTGGGCGAGGATTTCGAGCTGCGTGACCTTGAGCGCGCCCTGGCGGATCGAGGTGCCGATACAGTCCGATCCGGTGTCGCCGCCGCCGATCACCACCACCGACTTGCCGGCGGCGACAATCAGGTCGTTGGCGCCCATCGGCTCGCCGGACACGCGGCGGTTCTGCTGCGGCAGAAAATCCATGGCGAAATGGACGCCGCCAAGGTCGCGTCCCGGCACCGCAAGATCGCGCGGCGATTCCGAGCCGCCGGCCAGCGCGACCGCGTCATAGGAGTCCACGAGCGAGGCGGCCGACACGTCCCGTCCCACCGCGACGTTGCAATGAAAGACCACGCCCTCCGCCTTCATCTGTTCGACGCGGCGTTCGACATGGCTCTTCTCAAGCTTGAAGTCGGGAATGCCGTAACGAAGCAGACCGCCGGGCTCGGCGTTCTTCTCGTAGACATGAACCTCATGGCCGACGCGGGCGAGCTGCTGGGCACAGGCGAGGCCCGCCGGGCCGGAGCCGACCACGGCGACGCGCTTGCCGGTGCGGCGGGGGGCGGGCTCGGGCTTGAGCCAGCCTTCGCGCCAGGCGCGATCGACGATCGCGCATTCGATCGTCTTGATGGTGACGGGCGTGTCCTGCAAGTTGAGCGTGCAGGCGGCTTCGCAGGGCGCCGGACAGACGCGTCCGGTGAACTCGGGGAAATTATTGGTGCTGTGGAGATTGCGCGAGGCTTCCTGCCAATCGGCGCGATAGACGAGGTCGTTCCAGTCCGGGATCTGGTTGTTGACCGGGCAGCCGTTGTGACAATAGGGGATGCCGCAATTCATGCAGCGCGCCGCTTGGTCGCGCGTGCCTTCCTCGCTGAGCGGCAGCACGAATTCGCGATAATGGCGGATGCGGTCTGACGCCGGCGCGTAGCGGCGATCCACGCGGTCGATTTCCATGAAACCTGTCACCTTGCCCATTGCGACGCCATTCCCCTCGTAAATCCCCGGATCGCTCAGCCTTCAACCGTCGTCTCTATTCGCCCGCCAAAAGCGCCGGCTTGGAGCGGCTCGCCGCCAGCTCGGCAAGCGCGCGGCGATATTCGACCGGCATCACCTTACGGAACTTCGGCAGATAGGCCTCCCAGTTTTCCAGGATGCGCCGCGCCCGGTCCGAGCCGGTGTAACGCGCATGATTGGTGATGAGCTGATGCAGACGCTCGGCGTCGAAACGGCTCATATCGTTCATCACGTCGACCCGCCCATGCCCGGCGAGATCGCCCCCCGAATGAAGCTGGCGCTGCATCGCCTCCTCTTCGGCGGCGACGGGCTCAAGCTCGACCATCGAGAGATTGCAGCGCTGGGCGAAGTCGCCGGCTTCGTCGAGCACATAGGCGATGCCGCCCGACATGCCGGCGGCGAAGTTGCGTCCGGTCTCGCCGATCACGACGACGATGCCGCCGGTCATATATTCGCAGCCGTGATCGCCCGCACCCTCGACGACGGCGATCGCGCCAGAGTTGCGCACACCGAAACGTTCGCCGGCGACGCCGCGGAAGTAGCATTCGCCGGAAATCGCGCCATAGAGCACGGTGTTGCCGACGATGATCGAATGATCCGGCACGATCTGCGTCGCCTCCTTGGGCGGATAGACGATGATGCGACCACCTGAGAGGCCCTTGCCGACATAGTCGTTGGCTTCGCCTTCAAGCTCCAGGGTCACGCCGCGCGCGAGAAAGGCGCCGAAGCTCTGGCCCGCCGTGCCCTTGAACTTGATGTGGATGGCTTCGTCGCGCAGGCCCGCATGGCCGTAGCGGCGCGCGATGACGCCCGACAGCATCGCACCGGTCGAGCGATCGACGTTGCGGATCGGCATCTCAAGCCGGATGTGACGGCCATGCTCGACCGCCTCCTTGGTCTCGGCGATCAGGCGGCGGTCGAGCACCTTGTCGAGCCCGTGGTCCTGGGTCGTGCTGTGAAAGGCGCTGTCGGTCGGCCAGGGAGTCGGCTTGTGAAAGAGCTTCGCGAAGTCGAGCCCGTTCGCCTTGGCCTCGGCGATCAGCTCCGCCTTGTCGAGCATCTGGCTCTGGCCGACCATCTCCTCGAACTTGCGATAGCCCATCGAGGCCATCAGCGCGCGAACTTCCTCGGCGACGAAGAAGAAGAAATTGATCACGTGCTCGGGCTGGCCGACGAAGCGCTTGCGCAACACCGGATCCTGCGTGGCGACGCCGACCGGGCAGGTGTTGAGGTGGCACTTGCGCATCATGACGCAGCCGGCGGCGATCAGCGGCGCGGTGGCGAAGCCGAACTCGTCGGCGCCCAGCAGCGCGCCGATCGCCACGTCGCGCCCGGTACGAACGCCGCCGTCGACCTGGACGGCGATGCGCGAACGCAGACCGTTGATGACCAGGGTCTGGTGAGTCTCGGCGAGACCGATCTCCCAGGGGCTGCCGGCGTGCTTGATCGAGGTCAGCGGCGAAGCGCCGGTGCCGCCCTCGAAGCCCGAGATCGTCACATGGTCGGCCTTGCACTTGGCGACGCCCGCCGCGACCGTGCCGACGCCGATTTCCGAGACCAGCTTGACCGAAACCAGCGCCTGCGGATTGACGTTCTTGAGATCGAAGACGAGCTGCTTCAAATCCTCGATCGAATAGATGTCGTGATGGGGCGGGGGCGAGATCAAGCCGACGCCCTGCGTCGAATGGCGCACCTTGGCGATCACCGCGTCGACCTTATGGCCGGGCAATTGACCGCCTTCGCCGGGCTTGGCGCCCTGCGCCATCTTGATCTGCATCATGTCGGAATTGACGAGATATTCCGCCGTGACGCCGAAGCGGCCGGAGGCGACCTGCTTGATCGCCGAACGCATCGAATCGCCGTTGGGCAGCGGCTTGAAGCGGTCGGATTCCTCGCCGCCTTCGCCGGTGTTCGACTTGCCGCCGATGCGGTTCATCGCAATCGCCAGCGTGGTGTGCGCCTCGCGCGAAATCGAGCCGAAGGACATCGCGCCGGTCGAGAAGCGACGCACAATGGAGACGGCCGACTCGACCTCTTCGAGCGGCACGGGCGCGCGGCCATCTTCCTCGGCGGCCAGCACGCGGAAGAGCCCGCGCGCCGTCAGGAGCTGTTCGCTCTGCTCGTTGAGCAGCTTCGCATAGGCGTCGTATTTGTGCCGGACATTGCCGCGCGCCGCGTGTTGCAGCAGCGAGACAGTCTCGGGCGTCCAGGCGTGCGCTTCGCCGCGCAGACGGTAAGCGTATTCGCCGCCGACCTCGAGCGCGCTACGCAACACCGGAGATTCGCCGAAGGCCTCGGCGTGACGAAAAGCGGTCTCTTCTGAGATTTCGGCGAGATCCGCGCCTTCGATGCGGCTTGCCGTGCCGGAGAAGAATTGCGCGACGAACTCATGCGACAGGCCGACCGCATCGAAAATCTGTGCGCCGCAATAGGACTGATAGGTCGAGATGCCCATCTTCGACATGACCTTCAACAGGCCCTTGTCGATCGCCTTGATGAAGCGCTTGACCACATCTGACGGCTTGGTCGGCGGCTGCAGATCCTTGGCCATCGCGGCCAGCGTTTCAAAGGCGAGATAGGGATTGATCGCTTCCGCGCCATAGCCGGCGAGGCAGGCGAAATGATGGACCTCGCGCGGCTCGCCGGATTCGACGACGAGACCGACCGAGGTGCGCAGGCCCTTGCGGATGAGATGATGGTGGACCGCGGCGGTCGCGAGTAGCGCGGGGATCGGAATGCGGTCGGGTCCGACCATGCGGTCCGACAGGATGATGATGTTGTAGCGGCCGAGCACCGCGGTCTCGGCGCGCTCGCACAGCCGACGCAGCGCGTCGGCGAGACCCTCGGCGCCATTCTCGACCTCGTAAGTGATGTCGAGCGTCTTGGTGTCGAAGGAATCCTCGAAATGGCCGATGCAGCGGATCTTCTCCAGATCCTCGTTGGTGAGGATCGGCTGGCGCACTTCAAGCCGCTTGCCGCCGGCGTGGCCGGCGAGGTCGAACAGATTGGGCCGCGGGCCGATGAAGGAGACGAGGCTCATCACCAGTTCTTCGCGGATCGGGTCGATTGGCGGATTGGTGACCTGGGCGAAGTTCTGCTTGAAATAGGTGTAGAGCAGCTTGGATTTGCTCGACAGCGCCGAGATCGGCGAGTCGTTGCCCATGGAGCCGACCGCTTCCTGACCGGTGGTGGCCATCGGCGACAGCAGGAAGGCGAGATCCTCCTGCGAATAGCCGAAGGCCTGCTGGCGATCGAGCAACGAGACGTCGGTCCGCGCGGCGCGCGGCGCCACCGGGTTGAGATCTTCGAGAACGATCTGCGACTTTTCCAGCCATTCGCGATAGGGGTTGGCCTGCGACAGGCTGCGCTTGATCTCATCGTCGGAGACAATCCGCCCCTCGACCAGATCGACCAGCAGCATCTTGCCCGGCTGCAATCGCCACTTGGTGACGATCGTCTCCTCAGGAACCGGCAGCACGCCCATTTCTGAGGCGAGCACGAAGAGCCCGTCGTCGGTGACGAAATAGCGGGCGGGGCGCAGACCGTTGCGGTCGAGCGTGGCGCCGATCTGGCGCCCGTCGGTGAAGGCCATCGCAGCCGGGCCGTCCCACGGCTCCATCAAAGCGGCGTGGTATTCGTAGAAGTCGCGCCGCTCCTCGTCCATCAGCGGATTGCCGGCCCAGGCTTCCGGGATCAGCATCATCATCGCGTGGGTGAGCGAATAGCCGCCGCGCACCAGGAACTCGAGCGCGTTGTCGAAACAGGCGGTGTCTGACTGGCCTTCGTAAGAGATCGGCCAGAGCTTGGAGATATCGGCGCCGAAAAGTTCGGAGGCGACGCTCGCCTGTCGCGCCGCCATCCAGTTGACGTTGCCGCGCAGCGTGTTGATTTCGCCATTATGTGCGACCATCCGATAGGGATGGGCGAGCCGCCAGGACGGGAAGGTGTTGGTGGCGAAACGCTGATGAACGAGCGCCAGCGCGGTTACGAAGCGCGGATCCTGCAGATCCTTGTAATAGCGCGGCAGTTGACGAACCAGCACCATGCCCTTGTAGACGACGGTGCGGCAGGACATCGACACGGGGTAATATTCGGCGACGTCGTCGCCGCCCAAGGCGTAGATGCGGTTGGAGACGACCTTGCGCAGAATGAAGAGGCGCCGTTCAAACGCATCCTCGTCGGCGATCGTCGCGCGCCGCCCGATGAACACCTGGCGTTGCGCCGGCTCGACCGCCTTGACGCGCTCGCCGAGATCGGAATTGTCGACCGGAATGTCGCGCCAGCCGATCAGGTCGCAGCCTTCGTCATGGATCGCCTGAGCGACGATCGCCTCGACGCGCGCCCGCGCGCCCGCCGCGCGCGGCATGAAGAACTGGCCGATCGCATAATCGCCGGCTTGCGGCAGCCTAAAGCCGAGTTTCGCGCATTCCTCGGCGAAAAACCGGTGCGGTATCTGCGTGAGCACGCCGCAGCCGTCGCCCAGCGTCGCGTCGGCGCCGGTGGCGCCGCGGTGGTCGAGATTGACGAGAACCTGCAATCCCTTTTCGAGGATCGCGTGCGAGGCGCGCCCCTTCATGTCGGCGACGACGCCGACGCCGCAGGAATCGTGTTCCCGCGTCGGGTCATAAAGGCCCTCGGCGCGCGGCAGCGTCGGGTCTGCGCCGCGCGGCAAAAGCGAAGCCTGCGCCGGGGCGGGATGGGTCTCGTGGGCCTTGGCCTTCATTTTTCCACTCCCCGCACGGTCGCACTGCGTTCCGGGCTTCGTTCGACGATTGGATTTGGCTGACGTTGGACACGAATTAAGCGGCGCGACCGCGCAGCCGCGAGGGCATTCACGCGGCGCGTTTTTTGCGATCCATTTTGATCGTTGCGTCCGGCATATTGCCTGCTCCGAAGGCTGACCGCCTAAATGGTCAGCACCGCTGTCCTATTTCGCTGACCATGACAGAAACGTCCTCACGATACAAGACGACGGCGAGCATCGAAACCTGATTTTTTTGATCCGTGTCGGCGACGCAGATTTTGCCGATCGTCATTGCCAATCCGTCGGGGCGCAGGCAAGAGAAGCGCGACGACGGTTTTGGCTCGGGATTGGCGGGCGGGCGGCGCGGCAATGAATTTCGCCAGCGACAACGGGGCAGGCGTCGCCGCGCCTATTCTCGAGGCAATTGTCGCCTCGAGCCGGGTCAACGCGCCGGCCTATGGCGCCGACGCTTACACCGCGCGCGCCGCCAGCCGGCTCTGCGAAATCTTCGAACGCGAACTCGCCGTCTTTCTTGTGTCGACCGGCACCGCCGCCAATGCGCTGGCGCTCGCCGCCCTGACCAAGCCCTGGCAGGCGGCTTTCTGCCACGAAGAAGCGCATATCATCGACGACGAATGCGGCGCGCCGGAATTTTTCAGCGGCGGCGCCAAGCTTGTCGGGATCCCCGGCCTGAACGGCAAAATCGAACCCGCGGCGCTGCGAGCGACGCTCGCCCGTTTTCCGCTCGGGCAGGCGAAGACGACGCAACCGGCCGCGCTGTCGCTTAGCCAGGCGACCGAGGCGGGGACCGCCTATCGTCCCGCGGAAATCGCCGCGCTGGCGGCGATCGCGCATGAGGCGGGCATGCGCGTGCATTTAGATGGCGCCCGTTTCGCCAATGCGCTGGTCAAGACCGGGGCTTCGCCCGCCGAAATGACCTGGCGGTCCGGCGTCGATGTCTTATCGCTCGGAGCGACCAAGGACGGCGCGCTCGCCTGCGAGGCGGTGATCATGTTCGATCCCGCGCTGGCCGCCGCGACGCCCTATCAACGCAAGCGGGCGGGTCAGACCCTGTCGAAAGGGCGGTTTCTCGGCGCGCAGATGGAGGCGTGGCTGGCCGGCGGCCTTTGGCTCGACCTGGCGCGCCGCGCCAATACGAGCGCGCGGCGCCTTGGCGAGGGACTCGCCAAGGCGCCGGGCGTTCGGCTTGTCTTTCCCGTCGAGGTCAACGAGGTCTTCGTGGTTGCGCCCGAGGCGGCCCTTGCCGCGTGGCGGGCGGCGGGCGCACGGTTCCATGACTGGTCGACCCGCGCGACGCCGCCGGAAGCCGCGCCTCGGGCGGGCGAGGCGATGGCGCGTTTCGTAACGTCCTTCGAGACCGACGAAAAGGAAATCGACGCGTTGATCGCGCTCGCCGCCGCGCCGTATCGAAGCCGCAATTCTTAGCAAGACTTAAACTTGGGCCGCGCGCCTTTCAGGGAGTTTTCCGCAATGATCCGGCATCCGCACCGCCTCTCGCCGCGTCGGGCAGGTTGGGCCGCACTGGCGATCGCCCTTGTCGCTCTCCCGGCGGCGGCGAACGCGCAGGGCCTGTTTTCCATGTTCCGCGGGGGCGAGCCGTCGTCCTATGAAATCGAGCGGCAGCTTGAGGCGAGCGGCTATATCGTCACCGGCCCGTTGCTCATGCGCGGCGACGTCTATCTCGCCGATGTCGTCGTTCGCGGCGAGGGACCTGAGCGCCTGGTCATCGACCCGGAGAGCGGGCGCATCATGCAGCGTTTCCGCATGCGCGGCGAGGGCTGGCGCGAGGCCGCAGCGCCGCCCCCCAACGGCTGGGATCAGGATCCGCGCCAGTGGAACGGGCCGCGCCCGCCCGCTGACATCGGCCCCGGCGTACCGCCGCCGCAAGACGATTGGGTTCCGCAGGGTCCGGCGCTGGCGCCGGCGGCGCCCGCCGCGATCGAGACGCCCAAGAGCGCGCCCAAGAAGGTCGAAACGAAACCCAAGCCGACACCGACGCCGGTGGCCAATGTCGCCAATCCGCCGGCGATCCGGTCGACGCCCGCGCCGGTGAGCTCTGCTCCTCCCAAACCGGCGCCCACCCTGGCGCAGCCGACTCCGGCGGCCTCGGCAAAGCCGACCCCGGCGGCTTCAGCGGCGCCGACCCCTTCGCCAAGCGCGAGCCAACAGGCCGCCAAGGTTGACGCGCCGGCCGCCGCTCCCGTCGTGGCGCCCGCCCCAAGCGCGCCGACGCCGGCCCCTTCGGCCAAGGGCAAGCCGGTCAACGACATTCCGGTCACGCCGCTCGACTGAGCCAAAAAGAAAGGGCGCCCCGAAGGGCGCCCTCCCAAAATCGCAACTGTTGGCTGCGTCAGGCGGCCTGTTTGGTCTGCCCGGCGGGAACGGCCTGGATGGTCGTAGCGCCGCCCTGGATCGGGATGGCGCGCGGCTTCTGCGCCTCGGGCACTTCGCGCACCAGATCGATGTGCAGGAGACCGTTCTCGCAAGTCGCCCCGCTCGCGCTCACATGATCGGCGAGGTGAAAGCGACGCTCGAAGGCGCGCGCCGCGATGCCCTGATAGAGCACGTCGCGCTTGTCGCCGGCCTTCTGCTCGGCATCCTTGGCCCCACGCACGGTCAGCGTGTTCTCCCGCGTCTCGACCGACAATTCGGAGCCCGCAAAGCCCGCCACCGCCAGCGTTATGCGGTAGGCGTTCTCGCCGGTTCGTTCGATATTGTAGGGCGGGTAAGTGGGCGAGCCGGCGTCAAGTCCGGCGCTCTTGTCGAGGAGCGAAAGCAACCGGTCGAAACCGACGGTCGAGCGATAGAAGGGCGAAAAATCATAGTTCAACATGATCCATATCCTCCGTGAGAAGCGACATGCGTCCGGCGTCCCGTCCTGGCGGCGCTCGAACGACGCGTCCCTGAATGGGCCCGCGTCGCTCATGAATCTGGTGTTGCGGCTGTGTTGCGCAAGGCCCCGGGGGCGCTGGAAGCGCAAATTTGCTCGCATGTCCCGATAGCGGGGTCGTTGCGTCCATCAGGGCGGCTGGCTATACCCAAACGCGGAAATTCCGCGCCCGAACCGGCGGATCGAGGATCGGACCGATGAAGACAATCCTGTTACGCGCGCTTTTCGCTTTGGCCGCCGTCGGCGTCGTCTCTGTGGCTTTGGCGGACGACAAAGGGCCGCCCAAACCGCTGCCGCCGTTGCAGAAGAATTTCCCGCTCGATCAGACCTGGCAGTTGCGTGAGCTGAACGGCAAGCCGGTCTCCGCCGATATCGACGCCAGCCTCAAGATCGACAGCGCGCTGCGCGGGTCCGGCTTTACCGGCTGCAATTCCTGGTCGGCGACGATGTACCCGATCAAGGATCAGCACCTCGCCGTCGGCCCTTACGCCCTGACCAAGAAGCAATGCGACAAGGACACGATGGCGATCGAATCCTCGTTCCTGACCGGGCTGCTCGGCACGCCGACATGGGATCTCGTCAACGGCGAACTGGTCATCAAGGGACCGCGCGGCGAAATGATCCTCGGCCGCTCTCTCTAGGCGCGACGTTCATTGCGCCGGCGGCGCCTCGGCGACCGTCGTCGGCGCGCCGGCATGCGGCGTGAGGACGATCTGCCGCTTGTGGAAGGCCGACAGCGTCGAGCGATGGCCGATCGACACGATGGTGGTCTTCGGCAATGTTGCGGCGATCGCGCGATAGAGGTCGCGCTCGCTCGCCTCGTCGAGCGCCGAGGTCGACTCATCGAGGAACAGCCAGTCCGGCGCGGCAAGCAGCGCGCGGGCCACCGCCAGCCGCTGCTGTTCGCCGCCCGACAATCGCATCTGCCAATTGTCGCTCTCGTCGAGCCGGTCGGCGAGGGCGGGCAGGCCAACCTTGACGAGCGCGTCGTGCAACTGTTCTTCCGAGAAGGCCGCCGTCGCCGCCGGATAGGCGAGCGCTTCGCGCAACGATCCGTTGGGGATATAGGGCCGCTGCGGCAGCAGCATGAGCTTGGCGTGCGCGGGCTGGATGATTTCGCCGGCGCCAAATGGCCATAGTCCGGCGATCGCGCGGAAGAAGGTCGATTTTCCCGACCCCGATGGGCCGACGACCAGGATCGATTCCTGCGGCACCATGACGAGATCGCCGACATGGGCGAGCTTGCGGCCGTCGGGCAATTCCAAATCGAGACCGGCGATCATCGGGGCCGGTTTGTCGGCGGGTGCGACCGATGTCCGGATGCTTCGCGCGCGCGCCTCATTGGCTCTCGCGAAGGCTTCGTCGAAGGTGGTGAGACGTTCGACGGTGGCGCGAAACGCCGCCAGACCGGTGTAGCGATCGACAAAGAAATTCATCGCCGTGTTGACGTTGCCGAAAGCGTCGGCCGACTGGGCGAAGCGGCCGAAATCGACCTTCTTGAGAAAGTAGAAGGGCGCCACGACGACATAGGGGATGACGATTGAAACCTGGGTGTAGAACTGCAGGAACACATTCAGCCAGAGCCGCACGCGGATGATGCGCTGAACCGTCCTGAACACTTCGGCGAACGCGCCGTTGGCGCGATCGATTTCGCGATCCTCGCCCTTTAGCAGGGCGATCTGCTCGCTATATTCGCGCACGCGCGCCAGGTCGAAACGAAAATTGGCCTCCAGGGCTTGCTGGCGGAAGAACAATCGCGTCAACGACCGACCGATCAGATGCATGACGCCTGTGGCGAAGATCGCGTAGAAGATTGCGACCCAGAACAGAAATCCGGGAATGCTGACCCCGAACACTGTGAGATCCATCTGGGCCGATATGGCCCAGAGAATGATCGAGAAGGACACGAGATTGGTCGCGGTCGCGATCAGTTGAATCGTGTAATTATAGAAGCCGAGACTCATGCTCGCGCCGAAACCGCCGCCGCCGCTGATGAAGCCGCCAATGTCTTCGGAAATACGCTGATCGGGGTTGTCGGTGACGTTCCCCGAGAGCGCCAGCTTGTAATGTATCGAGTTAGAGAGCCAACGCGACGTGTAGGAGGCCGTCATCCATCGCCGCCATTGCAGGACGAAATTCGACGCGACGAAGAATTCGATCAGAAACAGAATGATGAGCGACGCAGCGAGCGGCGTGAAGACGTCGACCAACTGACGCCAAAACTCCGCCCGATGCGCGTCGTCGGCCACCTGCATCGCGTTGCCGAAGTCGCGCTGCCAGAAATTCACCCGGACGGTGAGCGCGACCTGCGCCTGATTGATGAAGATCAAAAAATAGAGACAGAGGCGCGCGTAGCGGCTCTGAATCGCGACGATCGCCGGCAGGGGCCAGGTGCGAACCGAGATCGGCGTGCGCGCCTCGAAGAACGGATCGGCGATCGCCATCATCTTGCCGACGAGCGGGATGAAGGAAACCAGGGTCAGGACGATGACGAAGACCGCGGTCGCAATCGGCAGGTAGCGCGGCAGGGCATAGTCTTCGTAAGCCCTCGGCCAGAATCCCAGGAGGTTGACAAGATCGGCGAGGCCGAAAAGCAGCGTTTCGGCGGCGAAGAATTCCGCCATCATGCGCAGAAATGTCGAGAGCCTGAGCACCGGCAGTGAGGCGAAGGCGGCGAGCGCCGCCGTCGCGCCAAGCCCGATCGTCATGCCGTCCGATTTATAGGCGCCGGCCACTAAGGCTATCGCGGCGAAGATGGCGAGGCTGATCACACGCATGAGGCGGAAACCTATGAACGGGCGGAAATAAATTGGCGAATCCGCACTAGCAGACCGAGCCGGGCAAAAGAAGGGCGGCCGGCCGCCCACCCAGATGAAATCTCGGCAATTTCGGGCGAATAACAAAAAGGGCGGCCGAAGCCGCCCTTTTCGCTTTTCGTAGGAGCTAGGACGTCAGAAGTCCATGCCGCCCATGCCGCCGCCCCCGCCGCCCATCGGCATGGCGGGCTTGTCCTTCGGCAATTCGGCGACCATCGCTTCGGTGGTGATCAGCAGACCGGCGACCGAGGCCGCGTTCTGCAGGGCGGTGCGCACGACCTTGGAGGGGTCGATGATGCCCGCCTCGATCGTGTCGACATAGGTTTCGTTCTGCGCGTCGAAACCGAAGGTCTGCGACTTGTTCTCCATGATCTTGCCGACCACGATCGAGCCTTCGCCGCCAGAGTTCTCGACGATTTGACGGATCGGCGCTTCGAGCGCCTTGAGCACGATGCTGATGCCCGCCTGGACATCGGCGTTCTCGTCCTTGAGCTTGGCGACCGCCGCCTTGGCGCGCAGGAGCGCGACGCCGCCGCCCGGAACGATGCCCTCCTCGACCGCCGCGCGGGTGGCGTTGAGGGCGTCGTCGACGCGGTCTTTCTTCTCCTTGACTTCGATTTCCGTCGCGCCGCCGACACGGATCACCGCAACGCCGCCGGCGAGCTTGGCCAGCCGCTCCTGCAGCTTCTCCTTGTCGTAGTCGGAGGTCGTCTCTTCGATCTGGGCCTTGATCTGCCCGACGCGCGCCTCGATGTCGGCCTTCTTGCCGGCGCCGTTGATGATCGTGGTGTTTTCCTTCTCGATGCGGATGCGCTTGGACTTGCCGAGCATCTGAAGGGTGACGTTCTCGAGCTTGATGCCGAGATCCTCGGCGATCATCGTGCCGCCGGTCAGGATCGCGATGTCCTCGAGCATCGCCTTGCGGCGATCGCCGAAGCCGGGCGCCTTGACCGCCGCGACCTTGAGGCCGCCGCGCAGCTTGTTGACGACCAGCGTCGCCAGCGCTTCGCCTTCGATGTCCTCGGCGATGATCACCAGCGGCTTGCCGGTCTGCACCACGGCTTCGAGAACCGGGAGCATCGGCTGCAGCGAGGAGAGCTTCTTCTCGTGGATCAGGACGTAGGCGTCCTCGAGTTCGGCGACCATCTTCTCGGCGTTGGTGATGAAATAGGGCGAGAGATAGCCGCGATCGAACTGCATGCCCTCGACGACATCGAGTTCGGTCTCAAGGCTCTTGGCCTCCTCGACCGTGATGACGCCTTCGTTGCCGACTTTCTGCATCGCCTTGGCGATCATGTCGCCGATCGACTTGTCGCCGTTCGAGGAGATCGTGCCGACCTGCGCGACTTCGGCGCTGTCCTTGATCTTCTTCGAGCGCTTGGCGATGTCCTTGACGGCCTCGATGACGGCGAGATCGACGCCGCGCTTCAAGTCCATCGGGTTCATGCCGGCCGCGACCAGCTTGGCGCCTTCGCGCACGATCGCCTGGGCGAGCACGGTCGCCGTCGTGGTGCCGTCGCCCGCCGAATCATTGGTCTTCGAGGCGACTTCGCGCACCATCTGCGCCCCCATGTTCTCGAACTTGTCCTCAAGCTCGATTTCCTTGGCGACGGTGACGCCGTCCTTGGTAATGCGCGGGGCACCGAACGACTTGTCGAGGATGACGTTGCGGCCCTTGGGACCGAGCGTGACCTTGACCGCATTGGCGAGAATGTCGACGCCGCGCAGCATTTTTTCGCGCGCGTCGGAAGAGAAACGTACGTCTTTGGCAGCCATGTTATTCTGTCTCCTGGGCCGTCAGCGGCCGAATGGGATCAAATTCCGAGGAAAGATCAGGCGATAACGCCCATGATGTCGGACTCCTTCATGATCAGGAGCTCCTGGCCGTCGATCTTGACCTCGGTGCCGCTCCACTTGCCGAAAAGGACCTTGTCGCCCTTCTTGACGTCGATCGGGATCAGCTTGCCGGCTTCGTCGCGCCCGCCGGGGCCGACGGCGACGATCTCGCCTTCCTGCGGCTTCTCCTTGGCGTTGTCGGGGATAATGATGCCGCCCTTCGTCTTCTCCTCGCCTTCGAGGCGCTTGACGACGACACGGTCATGCAGGGGACGGAATTTCATAGGGAAGCTTCCTATCTCGTTGCGCAATAAGCCCTTTTATTGGGCCGCTACGGCCTCTGTTAGCACTCCTTCATAAAGAGTGCTAATGGCTGTCGCGTAAGTAGGAGAGTGCACCACACGCGTCAAGGGTGGCCCGTGAAAATGGGTTACTTTTGGCACGGGTGTCGCGTCCTGCAGGCATATATTTGATAGGCAACTCGCGATTCGCCTTGGCAACGGCCCAATTCGCATTTTGGGGGAGGCCATGCTCACGAAAAAGACCGTCTTCGTACTAGGAGCCGGTGCAAGCGCGCCTTTTAATTTCCCCATCGGCAGTGCGCTTTCGGACCAAATCGTCTCACAGTTGCACCCGGGAAATGGCCCCTACAACCTGCTTCAGCAATTCTCCCTTTTCTCTGAGCGAGAGATCGTCTTTTTCCGAGAGACGTTCTTCCAATCAGGCAAAAATTCGATCGACGCCTTTCTTGAACACCGATCGAATTTCATGGAAATCGGGAAGGCTGCCATAGCCGCCGTGCTTATTCCCCGCGAGCAGAATTCCACGGTGTTCAGTTATGATTCTCAGAATTGGTTGAGATACGTCTACAACCAAATGAGCACTACTTTCGATGAATTTGGTGAGAACCAAGTAAGCTTTGTTACTTTTAATTACGATCGAGTCGTAGAGCACTTCCTTTTTACGTCGATCATGAACTCCTACGGCAAAGACGCAGACGCTTGCCTTGCTGTTATGAACCGTATTCCAGTAGTTCACTTGCATGGCCGTCTCGGATACCTGCCGTGGGAGTCTCCCGACAGTCGTCCATTTGCTCCGAATTTGTCCAAGGAGTCTTTGGAGCGATGCATAAAGGGTATCAAAATCATCCATGAAGATATCAAAGACGGGCGCGATACGGAATTTGCGCTTGCGAAGCAATTTCTTAGGGAAGCCGAGCAAATTTACTTTATGGGGTTCGGCTTCAATCGAACTAACGTTGAACGATTAGACATTGCCAATCTCGAGAAGCGAAGGCCGATTTACTCGACTGCTTACAATCTCACGGATTCGGAGAAGTCGGCAATCCTCCGGCTGACTGAAAATACAGTAAGCTTTCAAGCTCAGGACTGCATCGGCATGTGCCGAGAGTGGGTAAATTGGTCATGAGCGACGCCGGGCCGGTCTCATCTTGGGCCGCCGATGATGCTGGGGCGAGACAATAGATATACGTTTTGTTGCGTCGCCTCCTCGGCCAGAGAATCCTCGGCTTGTCTTCCCATCTCAACGGACGAATGATGGCCTCTTCGTCGAGGCGAAGAGGCCGCGTGATGGGTTATGTCGACCAGGTTCTCGAGCCGGACGAACGGGTGGTTTTCCGCACCTCGCTCTCCTGGACGGTCTATGGCCGGGCGATAGGCTTCGCCGTGATCGCGCTCGCTCTGCCGGTCCTGACCGCAGGCGCGCCCGGCTGGGGCCCGGTGGTGCTGGTCGCCTCCGCGCTCGCCTCGCTCGCCGGCTTCATCAGCTTCCTTCATGCCTGGTTTCGCCGCGCGACGACCGAAATCGCCGTCACCGACCGCCGGGTCGTGCTCAAGCGCGGCTTCATCCGTCGCCATACGGTCGAAATGAATATGCAGAAGGTCGAAAGCGTCGATGTCGACCAGAGCCAGCTCGGCCGTCTTTTCAACTATGGCTCGGTGACCATCCGCGGCACGGGAACGACCATGGAGCGCCTCGCCAGGATCGACCGACCGCTGAAACTGCGCTCGGCGATCACGGCGGGCTGAAGCTTCAGGCCGCCGTCAACAGGCGCTGCACCTCATTGACGAGGTCGCGCAGGTGGAAAGGCTTGGAAAGGATCCGGGCGTCTTTGGGCGCCTTGTTGTCGGGGTTGAGCGCGACCGCGGCGAAACCGGTGATGAACATCACTTTGATTTCGGGGTCGAGCTCGGTCGCCCGGCGGGCGAGTTCGATGCCGTCCATTTCCGGCATCACAATATCGGTGAGCAGGAGTTCGAAAGGCTCCTCGCGCAGCCGGTTATAGGCGGACAGACCATTGTCGAAGGACACGACTGAGTAGCCGGCGTTCTGAAGGGCCTTGACGAGGAAGCGACGCATATCGCCATCGTCTTCGGCGAGCAGGATACGGGCGGGAATATCGACCGGCGCGATCATCATTAATCCTCTGCAATTCCCAAATGATCGCCTCCGTCGAGTAAAAATCGAGTGAAGGCGTCCGGACTTTATTCGTTTCGTCGTTGGCGGGTAAGCGTCAGGTGCGTTTATGATGAAGCGCCGGGCCTTGAGCGTCCGGCGAGGACAATGGCGGCAAAAAGGCGATGGACGAACGGGGGCGGCCCGGCGGGGGCGAAATCGAGCCGGCGTTCGAGGTGATCGAACCCCAGCGCATCGGCGCGCCGCTGATTTTCGATTCGCCCCATTCGGGCTCCTGCTATCCGGGCGCTTTCCTCGCCGCGGCGCGGCTCGACCCGCTCACCTTGCGCCGCTCGGAAGACGCTTTCGTCGACGAATTGTTCTTGCCCTGCGTCGCGATCGGCGCGCCGCTGCTGCGGGCGCGCTTTCCTCGGGCTTTTCTCGACGTCAACCGCGAACCCTTCGAACTCGATCCGCAGATGTTCGACGCGGCGCTGCCCGATTACGCCAACACCCGCTCCCTGCGGGTCGCTGCGGGGCTCGGCGTGATCCCCCGGGTCGTCGGCGACAATCAGCCGATCTATCGGGCCCGTCTGCAGGTCGCCGAGGGTCTGTCGCGGATCGCCGCCTTCCATCATCCCTATCACCAGCGCCTCGCCGGGCTGATCGAGCGAACCCGCGCCCAGTTCGGCATGGCGATCCTGATCGACTGCCATTCCATGCCATCGACGCTCGCCGACGCCGGGGCGCTCGATGTGGTGCTGGGGGACCGATTCGGCGCCAGCGCTTCCGCCTGGGTCGTCGAATCGCTTGAGGCGACCCTGACCGAGCAGGGCTACCGCGTCCGCCGCAACAAACCCTATGCGGGCGGCTACATCACCGAGCGTTATGGCGCACCCTCGGCCGGCCGCCACGCTGTGCAGATCGAGGTCAACCGCGCCCTCTATATGGACGAGCGGCGCATGGCGAAACTCGAGCGGGCGCAAGAGCTTGCGGCCGCACTGCTCACCGCCATGGAAAGGCTGGCGGCGCGCGCGTTGGCCGAGCGAGGCGTTGGCCGCTGGGCGGCGGAATGACGAGGGGGACCCCTAGAAAGAAAGGAGGCCGCCATGTCGCCACGGCGGCCTGAGTCTAGGGAGGAAACGCCCAAGGAGGGCATATGCGGCAGGTCATGCCGCACCGCAACAATATGTGCATGCGTCGCAGCGAAGGCAAGCCTTATCTGAGGTTTTGCGCGGGGTTTCAGGGGAGTGCGACCAATCTGCAACAGACCTTTGACCGCCCGGAATCGTCATCGGAAAATAATATTATACGAAACAAGAGCTTGCGGGCGGCTTGGAAAGTTGCGATTGGGCCGCCTGAAAGAATTGGACATAGCTGATATGCGAACAGCGCAAATCAATTTCGCCCTTTTGGAGCGCCTGAGATGACTGCGGTGGATTTCGCCGCCTTTGTCGACCGTCTGGCGCAAGTCTCCGGCGAGGTGATTCTCCCCTTTTTCCGCACCTCGATCGGCGCCGAGGACAAATCGCGCGGCGGCGTCTTCGACCCGGTCACCGAGGCCGACCGCGGAGCCGAATCGGCGATGCGGCGGCTGATCGCCCAGATGTTCCCGGCCCATGGCGTCATCGGCGAGGAATATGGTCACGATAGGCCGGATGCGGAATATGTCTGGGTGCTCGATCCGATCGACGGCACCAAGAGCTTCATCTCCGGCCTGCCGACTTGGGGCACGCTGATCGGCCTGACCCATCGCGGCAAGCCAGTCTATGGCATGATGGCGCAGCCCTTCACCCGCGAGCGTTATTTCGGCGACGGCGCGAGAGCGCGCCTGCGTTCGCTGGCCCCTGCGCGCGCCGACGCGCCCGCAGGGGAATGGGTCACCCGATCCCTGCGCACGCGGCCCTGCGCCAGCCTTGCCGAGGCCACGGTGATGACGACCAGCCCGGCGCTCATTCGTGACGACGCCGACCGCGCGGCCTATCGCCGCGTCGAGGAACAGGCGCGCCTCGTGCGCTATGGCGGCGATTGCTACGCCTATTGCGCGCTGGCCGCGGGTTTCGTCGATCTGGTGATCGAGACCGGCCTGAAGCCGCATGACGTCGTGGCGCTCGAGCCGATCATCGTCGGGGCCGGCGGGGTAATGACGACGTGGGACGGCGGCGAGGCGAGCGGGGGCGGGCGGATCATCGCCGCTGGCGATCGCCGCGTCTATGACGAGGCGCAGCGGCTATTGCTGGGGTGAAGATTCACTCCGGCGCCGCAAAAGGCAGATCGGCGAAGGGATCATAGGGTTTCGAACTTGGCGGCGGCGGCCGGCCTTCGAAGAGCGCGGCGAAAGCGCCCGCCAGCAGACCCATGGCGCCGGCGATCAAACCGGCCACCAGAATGTCTCCTGAGTCGACCGAACTCAAATTCGGGCCAAGGCGGATCGCCAGCACGCTGGCTGAGCTCGCCATCAGCGCGGCGGCCGAATATTTGCCGCCGCGATCGGCGAAGCCGAGCGCCAGCAGGGGCGTGGCGAGCGCGAGATTGAGCGCCAGCGCCCAGGCCAGCGTTCGCGGCGGGTCGACCAGGCCGCGATCGACGGCGACACCCGCGCCGACGATGACCATCGCCATGGTCAGGCGCGTCAGCGCAATCCGGCGACTGGCGAGCAGAGCGAAACGCGCGTAAGCGGCGGAGAGATCGACGCCAAAGCCGCGCGCCGAGGCGAAGACGCCGGCGCGCGCCAGCGCCAGCGCCGGCAACCACGCTGCGGCGCCAATCAGCGCGGCGGCGGTCGGCGCGCGGGCCGCCGCCACCGCGGGCGCAAAGGCGCCCCAGGCGATCGCGCCGAGCGCCAGAGCGACGACGCCGAAAGCGAGCCCGTAGGCGCCGGCGCTTTGGGCGTTTCCCTCCGGGGCGCCCAGCGCCGGCGCGGCAAGCGGAAGGAAGCCGGCGATCGCCAGAACGCCGGCGACCGCGCGCAGCATCGCGTCGGTGTCGGCCGGCTGGGGCGCGATCGAAAGCCAATGAACCAGCGTCGCCAAATTGTCGCCGCCGCCGGCCCAGGCCACCGCGACGCCGATCGCCGCGATCGCCAGCGCGCCGGCCGCGCTGGCCGCGTCGCTCCACAACAATCCCTTGAGGCCGCCCGGAATGACGCCGATCGCCAGCGCCAGAGCGACAACGATTTCGGCGAGGCGCGGGTTTCCGTCCGTCGCGGCGATCAGGGCGACGGAGGCGGCGGAAAATCCGGCCGCCGCCGTCAGCGCCCCGACAACGCCCGAGACCAGGCCGAAGAGCAGGCGAATTGACGCGAAGGGAAATCTTGTGGCGACGACATCCGCCGCGCCGCTGGCGTCGACCCGTCTGAGCAGCGGCCCGGCGACCAGCGCAACGCCGGCGAGGCCGAGCGCCGCCGCCGGCCATGGCGCGAGCGTTGCGCTCGATTCCGGGCCGAGCGTCAGGGCGAGCCCCGTCGCGGTCGCGGTGAAAGCGAGGCCGCCGTAGACCGGCGGCACGGAACGCCGTGCGGCGAGAAAATCGGCGAGCCTGGCGGTGCGATTGACGGCGCCGATGACGAGGAGGCCGAGCAGCGCGACCAGCGGCCCTAGCGTTTCGACAAGCCGCGCCGGCGCGCCGACGCGCGCCAAGGCCGCCACCAAACCGATTGCGACGAGAAATGCGACCGCGGCGAAGCTCGCCAGGCCGTCGATTCGTTCGCGGTCACGTTGGGGGGCGACGTACATAGGCTCCCTTGGGCTCCCTTGGGTTCCGCGCTCGCTCAAGAGGGACGGCGCCGCCGGCGGCCGGCCGTTTTCTTATGCGAAGCGTCGCGCCCGCGCCAGCCGACCGCTCACGCTGCGCTCAACGCTCAGATTGCGATCGTCGGCCCGAAACGAGCGACGAAAGCCGCGGCCAGGGCGGCGTCGACCTTGGCCATGCTCGCGGGGCGGCCGAGATCGGCAAGGCTGGTCACGCCGTAATGAGAGTCCGCGACGCCGCAAGGGACGATCCCTGAGAAATGCGACAGGTCCGGCGCGACATTGAGCGAGACGCCGTGGAATGTCGCCCATCGCCTTACACGAACGCCGATCGCCGCGATCTTGTCCTCGGCCGGCGAACCGTCGACTCCCGCCGTTTTGTCGGGCCGCGCGACCCAGACGCCGACCCGGCTCTCGCGCGTTTCGCCAGTGACGCCCAGCGTCGCCAGCGCGTCGATCAGCCAGCCTTCCAGCGCGGCGACATAGGCGCGCAGATCCTGGCGGCGGCGCTTGAGGTCGAGCATCACATAGGCCAGGCGCTGGCCGGGCCCATGATAGGTGAACTGGCCGCCGCGCCCGGCGCGATAGACAGGAAAACGCGGATCGAGGAGATCGCCGTCCTTCGCGCTGGCGCCGGCGGTGTAAATCGCCGGATGCTCGACGAGCCAGACGCGCTCGGCGGCGCTCCCCTCGGCGATCGCCGCTGAGCGGTGCTCCATTTCGGCCAGCGCGTCGGGATAGGCGACGGGGCCTGTCGCGACGAGCCATTCGACCGGCGGCGAACCGGGGCTCGCCTTGAAAGGCGCGCGCAGCGAAAGTCGGGGCGCGAATTGCGCAGTCACCGATTCGCCGCGAGGGTGGCCGCGAAAGCGAGCGCGGCCGGCAAAGCCTGGATGAACAGGATGTTAATGAAGGCGGTTGCTGCGCCAAAAACGCCGGCGACGATCACGCAGCCCAGAACAAACAGCTGCGCGCCAATGTCGCCCCGCCATAGCGCAAACGCGAGGCCGGCGGCGAGGAAGCCGTTATAGAGTCCCTGATTGGCGGCGAGCGGCGCCGTCGCCTTGGCGAAATCGGGCGTGGTGTGGAAGGTGCTTTGGCCGAGCGGCGTTGTCCAGGCGAACATCTCGAGGCCGAGAAAGCCGAGATGCTCCAGCGCGACGAAGGCGGAGAGAACAAGGGCGAGGGTTTTCAAAGCGGGCTCCGGTTCAAGGCGCGCCATTAAGGCCGATCGTCGCCTATGCGCCAAGCCGTCTTCTATCACGCTGGCGCGCATCCGGTCGCCGCGCTATGGCGGCGTCATGGTCGCGTTTTTCAATTCCGGCGGTCTCAGCATCGCCTATATCGATGTTGCGCCGCAGGGCGCGGATCGCGGCGAGCCGATTCTGCTTATCCATGGTTTCGCCTCCAACCATCGGGTCAATTGGGTCAATCCGCGCTGGGTCGATACGCTGACCGGGGCCGGCCGGCGGGTGATCGCCTTCGACAATCGCGGCCATGGCCAGAGCGACAAGCCGACCGATCCCGAGGCCTATCATTCGGCGACAATGGCTGAGGACGCCGCCAATCTGCTCGATCATCTCGGCATAAGTCGCGCCGACGCGATGGGCTATTCGATGGGCGCGCGGATCGCCAGCTTCCTCGCGCTCGCCCGGCCGGAGCTCGTGCGCTCCTTGATCTTGGGCGGCCTTGGCGATCATCTGACCGACGGGGTCGGCCTGCCGCTTGGCATTGCCGACGCGATGGAGGCGGCTTCGCTCGACGAGTTGAGCGACCCGATGCAGCGCATGTTTCGCGCCTTCGCCGAACAGACCAAGAGCGATCTGCCAGCGCTCGCCGCCTGCATTCGCGGGTCGCGCCAGACGCTCGACGAGAACGAGGTCAGGCGCATCGCTTGTCCGGCGCTGGTGGCGGTCGGGACGCGCGATGCGGTGGCGGGCGACCCGCATCGCCTGGCGGCCATGCTGGCGCAGGGTGAAGCCTTCGACATTCCTGGTCGCGACCATAATCTCGCGGTCGGCGACAAGGCCTATAAGGCGCGCGCACTAGCGTTCCTCGATTCCCTGTGAAACTTTCTTGAAGTCAGCGCGTATCTATTCTCATCGTCTTGAGGAGGGCGGGGCCATGGCGAGTGTTATGCGAGGACTGGCGCTCGTCGCCGTTCTCTTCTCCGCGCTTGTGAGCGGTCCTGCTGGCGCCCAATCGACGCAGGAAGCACGGGCGATCATTTCGCGCCAGCTCGACGCCTTCGCCCACGATGACGCGGCCGGCGCTTACGCGCTGGTCTCGCCGGGCCTGAAGATGACGTTCACCGATCAGGACATTTTCATCGGCATGGTGCGCAACCACTATGCGCCGGTCTATCGCCACCGCGAGGTCGGTTTCGGTGAGGCACAGGTGGACGGCGACACGATTTCGATCACGGCGACGCTGGTCGACGATGAGAATCAGATCTGGATCGCGCTCTACCAACTTGAGCGCCAACCGGACGGCCAGTGGCTCATCAACAGTTGCAAACTGCTCACGCCTACCGAAAGCGCGCTTCGGCCCAAAAACAGGGCCGCTTGAGGCGATCGGCGCCCATCGTCGCGACGGTCCGATGCGGGATCAGCTTGACATTGTGCGCCGCAGCATGGATAAGGCCCCGTCGCGCGAATTGCGGCCGACATGCGCCGATTGCGTGAAGGGCAGATTTGTCCTCCTGTCGAGCGCTGGTTTGTAAACCACCCGATTGCCCGGACACGCAGGGCGTCCCCCCTTTAGCCACTATCAGCCGCCGCGCGGGTTTTTCGCGCCATTGCGGCTACCTGAAAAGAGATTCCATTGGAAAATTTCAACGGCTTCGGCCTTGCCGCGCCGCTCGTTATCGCCTTGACCAAGATGGGTTATTCCAAGCCGACGCCGATCCAGGCCAAGGCGATTCCCATTCTGATGAATGGACATGACCTCGTCGGCATCGCCCAGACGGGCACCGGCAAGACTGCGGCTTTCGCTCTCCCCATCCTCAATCGCCTGCTCGCCGACAAGCGACCCGCGCCGCGCGGCGGCGCGCGGGTGCTGGTGCTTGCGCCCACCCGCGAACTCGCCAGTCAGATCGCGCAGAGCTTTCGCGATCTCTCCGCCGGCCTGCCGTTCGAGATCGCCGTCGTCTTCGGCGGCGTGCCGCATGGTGCGCAGATCCGCGCCCTGGCGCGCGGGCTCGACGTGCTGGTCGCGACGCCCGGCCGTCTCGTCGATCATCTCGATGCGCGCGTCGCCAATCTGAGCGGCGTCGAATTTCTCGTCCTCGACGAAGTCGACCAGATGCTCGATCTCGGCTTCATCAAGCCCATCCGCCGCATCGTGCGCGATCTGCCGAAGAAGCGGCAAAACCTCTTCTTCTCGGCGACCATGCCGACCGACATCCGTAAACTCGCGGCCGAGCTGCTGCGCGACCCGCAGGAAGTCGCGGTCACCCCGGCGGCTAAAACCGCCGACCGCGTCGAACAGACGGTCATTTTCGTCGACGCGGCGCGCAAGCGCGACATGCTGGTCGAATTGCTCGCCGATCCGGCGATGACGAAAACCATTGTGTTCACCCGCACCAAGCGCGGCGCCGATCGCGTCGCCACGACGCTGGCCGAGGCCGGGATCGGCGCGCTCGCCATTCACGGCAACAAAAGCCAAGGCCAGCGCGAGCGGGCGCTGGCGGCGTTTCGCGCTGGACAGGCGCGCGCGTTGGTGGCGACCGACATCGCCGCGCGCGGCATCGACATCGACGGCGTCACCCATATCGTCAATTTCGAATTGCCCGAGGTGCCCGAGGCCTATGTCCATCGCGTCGGCCGCACCGCGCGCGCCGGCGCGGCGGGGCAGGCCGTCTCGCTCTGCGACGGCAGCGAGCGCGACCAATTGCGGGCGATCGAGCGCCTGACCCGGCTGCATATTTTCTCGATCGATCGTCGCGGCGACAAGGCGCCCAAGCCGGCGCCGGTGACCCACAAGGCCGAGGCGACGCCGGCCCCGGACCGGCCGCATCATCAGCCCCATCGCGATCCGCGTTCGGCGAGCCAACAGCCCCATCGCGCCCGTCAGGGCCGCCGCACCCGCCCGGCCTATCAGGCCAAAAGCGGGCAGGGGCGCTAGGTCGCTAGCGCTTTCCGGTCGAACCATTGACCGACAGTTCGTCAAGGACGGCGCATTGGGGACCGAGTGCGCCGGCACATTTGGCGTCACAATCGGCCACGAACCCCGCGAAGCTTTTTTCAAGCGCCCTGAGTTCGCGCAGCTTGGCGCGAACTTCGGCAAGGTGGGCTTGCGCGATATCGCGCGCTTCGACACATGAGCGCGACCGATCCTCGACCAAGGCGGCGAGCCTTCGGACTTGATCGATTGAAAACCCAAACGCGCGGCAGCGGCGAATGAAGGTCAGTCGCCCAACATCCTCGTCGCTGTAGCGTCTTTGATTACCGTCCTGGCGGTCCGGGCGTCGCAGCAAGCCGATCTGCTCGTAGTAACGGATTGTCGGCGCATTGGCGCCCGCGCGCTTGGCAAGAATGCCTATCTTGTATCCGGACATATTCGTCTCGCGAGCGTGGGACTTGAACCTCAAGTCACTTTAACTTGTAGAGCGGTTATGCGCCACCGGCGAGCCCCAGGATGGCGGAGGAGGTCATCATGCCCGAAACCGCAGAACCCGCGCCCATCGCCTGTGCATTGGATATAGGAAGCTTCCAGCGGCGATCGGATTGGATCGCCGATCTCAATCGCCACGCCCTGCGAATGTCGGTTCGAGACGATCTCCGGCTCACGCTCGCCTATGACCCGTCCGCGGTTCACGACGTCCGCCGAATGGTCGAGGCCGAGCGGATCTGCTGCGCCTTCCTCGATTTCGAAGTCAGCGAGCGGGCGGACGTGATCGCCGTCACGATCACCGCGCCGGAAGGCGCTCGCGAGGCGGCCGAGGCTCTGTTTGCGCCATTTGCGCTCCAAAGCGAGCGCAAACCTGACGCCGCGGCTTCGACATGCGGCTGCGACTCCGAGTCGCGTTGACAGCGGCGCGAATCACTCCCCAAGTGACGATGCGATTCGTGCCGGCGGGGGCCGCGTCGCGGAGACCGTCGGCGAGACGCTTTCGCCGGAGGATTTGGGGGCTGTCATGGGACTTCGCAGGATCGTCGCCGTGTTGGCGACCGCAAGTGTTGCGTTCTGGACGCCTTCGATCGTTCCGATGAAAGCGGCGCCGGTCGGCTGCGGGCTGGTTGGTCAATACCAAACGATCGACACGGCCTATGCGACCCCGCCGTTGCCCTGTCCGACCCAGCATCCTTCGTCGCCCTGGCCAGCCATCGCGATCATGGTCGGCGCCGTCAGCGTGATCGTCAACGCGGCCTATATCTGGAACAGTCAGTGTCGCGAATTGTCGAGCGAGGAGGCGATGACTTCGACCTTCCTGCCGTTCCTCGGCATCGCCTTCGACGCGCAGGCGAGCAAGTGCCGCCATTGAGCCGCGCCGGCGGAAAAGGCGAGGCAGGAGCGATAACAATGCGCATTCGCAGGTTTCTCGCTGTTCTGGCGGCTGCCAGTCTTGCGTTCTGGGCGCCGTCGATCATTCCGGTCAAGGCGCTTCCAATCGTCACTTGCGGCGCGAACCAGGTGCAATATCGAACCGTCGACACGGCCTACGCCTTCTGCGGGCCGATGTTGACCCATGGTTCGCCGGGGCATGCGCCGTCGCCATGGGCGCCGGTCGCGGTGTTCGTCGGCACGGTCAGCGTGATGGTCAACGCCGCCTATATCTGGAACAGCCAGTGTCGCGAATTGTCGAGCCGGGAGGCGGCGACGTCGACGCTCCTGCCGTTCCTCGGCATCGCCTTCGACGTGCAGGCGAGCAAGTGCCGCCACTGAGCGCGGAGATGGAAACGGAGGCCGCGTCCAATCGACCGCATCGTTCCCAGCATCGCGACGCCCGCTCGCCGGCGCAAGCGTGGAAAGACTTCGCGCAAAGATTTGGGGGCCACATGGGATTTCGCAGGATCGTCGCCGTGCTGGCGACCGCCAGCCTCGCGTTCTGGGGGCCTTCAACTGTCCCGGCGCAGGCTTTTCCGCCATTCGGCTGCGGGTTCATTCCCGTATGCAGCGCGATCGGTGTGACCTGCGGGGCGCCCCGCTCCCCCTGTCCGACGCAGCATCCTTCGTCGCCTTGGCCGGCTGTCGCGATCCTCATCGGCACCGCGAGTGTGATCGTCAATGCGGCCTATATCTGGAACAGCCAGTGTCGCGAATTGTCGAGCCAGGAGGCGATGACTTCGACGTTCCTGCCGTTCCTCGGCATCGCCTTCGACGCGCAGGCGAGCAAGTGCCGCCACTGAGGGCGGCACGGCTTATCTATCCCTCATCCTGAGGTGAATTCGCGCGTCATTCCCGCGAAAGCGGGAATCCAGCTTTAACATTGGCGCCATTCGGAAGGTCTGGATGCCCGCTTGCGCGGGCGTGACAGGAGCCGAGACGCCCGCTTCGCCGGCGCCCGACGACGAGGCGTAGGGGCGCAGTTCAGATTTGGAGCGCCGCTTCAGGCCTTGGCTTCAGCCCGCCGCTTGCGTTTGGCCAAAGTGCGCAGGCGCAGCGCATTGAGCTTGATGAAGCCCGCCGCGTCATTGTGGTCGTAGGCGACCGCGCCCTCTTCGAACGTGACGAGATCCTGATCGTAGAGCGAATTGGGGCTGTCGCGGCCGATCACATGGACGCCGCCCTTATAGAGCTTGAGCCGCACACGACCGGCGACCAACTCCTGGCTCTTGTCGATCAGAACCTGCAGCATCTCGCGCTCAGGCGCGAACCAGAAGCCGTTGTAGATCAGCTCGGCGTATTTCGGCATCAACTCGTCTTTGAGATGCGCGGCGCCGCGATCGAGCGTGATCGATTCGATGGCGCGATGGGCGGCGAGCAGGATCGTGCCGCCCGGCGTCTCATACATGCCGCGCGATTTCATGCCGACGAAACGGTTCTCGACCAGATCGAGCCGGCCGATCCCATTGTCATGGCCAAGCGTATTGAGCGCGGCCAGCAACGCGGCCGGCGACAGACGCTTGCCGTCGACGGCGACCGGATCGCCTTTCTCGAAAGCGATCTCGACCACGGTCGGCTTGTCGGGGGCGCTCTCGGGATCGACGGTGCGCGAATAGACATAGGCTGGCGTCTCTTGCGCCGGGTCTTCGAGGACTTTGCCCTCGGAGGACACATGCAGGAGATTGGCGTCGGTCGAGAAGGGCGCTTCGCCACGCTTGTCCTTGGATATCGGGATCTGATGTTTCTCGGCGAAGGCGATCAGCGCGTTGCGCGAGGCGAATTCCCATTCGCGCCAGGGCGCGATGATCTTGATCTCCGGCTCCAGCGCATAGGCTGAAAGCTCGAAGCGCACCTGATCGTTGCCCTTGCCGGTCGCACCATGGGCGATCGCGTCGGCGCCGACCTTGCGGGCGATCTCGACTAGCTTCTTAGCGATCAGCGGCCGGGCGATCGAGGTGCCGAGCAGATATTGGCCCTCGTATTGCGCATTGGCGCGGAACATCGGGAACACGTAGTCGCGCACGAATTCCTCGCGCAGATCCTCGATGAAGATGTTTTCGGGTTTCACGCCCAACAGCTCGGCCTTTTTGCGCGCCGGCTCCAGTTCCTCGCCCTGGCCGAGGTCGGCGGTGAAGGTCACGACCTCGCAGCCGTAAGTGGTCTGCAGCCACTTGAGGATGATCGATGTGTCGAGGCCGCCCGAATAGGCGAGCACGACCCGTTTCACTTTGATCTTCGGCTGCGACATCTGGATTCTGCTCGGTGGTAGCGTCGGGGCGGCCGAAGGCGGCCGGCCAGTCGGCGGCTTTATAGACGCGCGGGAGCGACGCGCAACTGCCTAGGGGCCGCCGCGTGGCCAGAGGAAGCGCCGCGTGACGACAATCACCAGCAGGGCGACCAGCCCGCCGAGCAGAACGTCGGAGAGGAAATGGCCGCCGAAAGCGAGCCGCAGCGCGCTGGCCGCGACGCCGAAGACCAGCGCTCCGGCGACGGCGGCACTGCGCAGCGGCGGGGGCGCCAGCAGCGCGGGGGCGACCATCCAGAAGCCGGTGGACGCTTCGCCGGAGACGAAGGAGCAATTGCGCTTGCAGGCGCCGTCGGTCAGATACCACGGACGGAAGGGATCGCCGCCGCCGAAATCGACAATGTGCGAGGGGCGGGGCCGATGCCAATGATCCTTAAATCCGAGATTGACGATTAGCCCCGGCCCGATCGCCAGCGTGAGGATCAGGAAGACAATTCCGCGCCCGTCCGGCGCCCAGGGAACGGCGCGGCCGAAGCGGCGCAGCAGGTAGAGGACGACATAGGCGGCGAGCACGACGAAGGGCAGATCGCCGAGGCATTCGCGCAGCAAGCGTTGCCAGCCCTCGCCGCCCATGAAGCCGCCGCCGTCATAGAAAAAATGCGCGACGACAAGATCGAGATCCGGCCAGACGGCGAAGACCACGCCGACCAGCACGATGGCGGCGCAGATCGCCCAGAATGCTTTCCCCATGCCGCTCACAGCACCTTGTAGACTTGGCCGGTCTGCCGGCCCTCGACGCTGCGAGAGAAGGCGCGCGCGGCGCGCGCAACCGGCACCGGGTCGAAGCCGCGGAAGAACGGACCGTAGTCCGCCATCGATTCCTCGAACACCGTCGGGCTGACGACATTGATGCGAAGGCCGCGCGGCATCTCGATCGCCGCGGCAAGCGCGAAGCTCTCCAAGGCGCCGTTGACCATGCTGGCCGACGAACCAGTGAGGATCGGCGTATCGGCGAGGACGCCGGCAATCAGCGTGATCGAACCGCCGTCGCGCAGCACGTCGCGCGCCGCCAGCGCCAGATTGACCTGTCCCATAAGCTTGTTGATCAGCCCGAGCCCGAAGGACGATGCTTCGAGCCGGGCGGGCGCGATCGCTTCGAGCGGCGTGAAATTGACGCTTCCCGCCGCGCAGACCACCGCGTCGAGCGGTCCAGCGCGCTTCAACCCGTCGACGATGGCGGCCGGGTCGGCGATGTCGAAGCGAATCTCGCCCGACTTCGAGCCGGCGGTGACGATGTCATGTCGCGGCGCCAACTCGGCGAAGATCGCTCGCCCGAGCACGCCGCTCGCGCCAATGACGAGGATGCGCAACCGCGGCGCGTCAGCCATGGAGCCGGCTCCTTTAGCAAGAATGGCGGGACACTAACGAATGCACGCGGCGGAGGCAAAATGACCGGCGTCGCGCACGCATTGATTTAGTAGCCGATCACTGCGACGCCGATCAGATAGGGGTGCAGGACAATCATCGCCACATAGCCGAGCGTGCCGAGGATCAGCGCCTGCGCATCGGCGCGCGTGAAAGACGGCGAGGATTGAGCGCCCATATCGCCGCGTCGTTTGACGGCGATGCGATCATAGACCGCCCAGGCGAGAAACGATCCAAACAGCAGCATCCCGCCAGCGTCGCCATTGGCGAGAAGATGCGCGAGCGCCCAGATCTTGATTGCGACCAGCATCGGATGGCGCAGCCAGCCGCGAATCCGGCTTGGCGCAGGATAGGCGCAGGCGAGCGACACGAAGGCGAACCACATCAGCCCGATTGTCAGATGCCGCGTCCATAGCGGCGGCGTCCAGATCGGAATGAGGCCGTCGGCTCGATAGCGCGCAAAGCCCCAGATGATGAGGACCAGACCAATCGTGGCGACGAGCGAATGAAGCCCGCGATAGGGGCCGAGGCCAATGCGCTCGATGATGCGGGCGCGGCTGTCGCGCAGCGTCGTCATCGTATGCGCGCCGAGAAAGACGATGATCCCGACGAGAAGAATCAGCATGGCGGCCTTTCGTCGTCGCTTAAGACGCGCTCTTCATATCGCGAAGCGAGCTGACATGCCACCGTGACGTGCGCCCGCTGCTTCGTTCGCAGCGCAGCATTGCCTCGCATCGAGCGAGGACTATAAATGCAGTGAGCCAGATTCGGCGGCGAGGAGCCCTTATGTTTCGGTTGGATGAGAAGCTGGCCCGCATTCGCGCCGGCGCCTACCGACGCACGGACTTCATCATCGCCGACGCAAAAGATCCCGACATGGGGCCGGGGCTGCATGGCGTCGGCAAAGCCGCGGGGCAGGGCGGCAATCCGGGGCGTTTGCGCACGCGCGGCGAGTTTATCGATTCGATCGCCGCAGTGATCCGCCAGGATATCGTCGACATCATGCTGACCTCGGTCTCGAACCTCGAGCGCCTGGTCGCGCGCGACGCTTTCGCCGATTCCAAGGTCAAGCCGGCGATCCGCGCCAATGACACCACCGACATCTGGGTGGGGCGCGGCGCGAAATATTCCGCCAGTCCGTCGCGGCCGTTTCGCACCGCGTCATTGTCGCGCGTGCGCTCGGGCGGTTCGACGCCGCAGCCCAATTCGCGCGTCGCGCTGACCGATCTCGGCCTCTATTCGATCACTTTCACCGGCGATCTCGATTGGGATCTCGCCTCGCTCGAAGCCTTCGCCGATTTTCGCGCCGACGCGCTCGCCAATGACTTCCGTTACTTCCTCGAAGTGTTCAATCCGAATGTCGCCTTCGTCGGCGCCGAGGACATGCCGCATTTCGTTAATGACGCGATCGTGCGTTGCCTCGCCGGCCTGACGGAAGCGGAGCGGCCGCGCTTTCTCAAGATCGCCTATAATGGTCCGCGCGCGCTCGACGAGCTCGCCTCTTTCGATCCGAGCCTGATCGTCGGCGTGCTCGGCGGCGGCGCCGGCACCACACGCGACTGTTTCGAACTCATCTGCCAGGCGGAGAAATATGGCGCGCGCATCGCGCTGTTTGGCCGCAAGATCAATCTCGCCGAGTCGCCGCTCGACGTCGTCAAGTTAATGCGCGCGGTGGCCGACGGCGCGCTGTCGCCGGTCGAGGCGGTCAAGGCCTATCATGACGCGTTGCGCCGCCAGGGCCTGGCGTCGCGCCGGGATCTGGCCGCCGACAGCGAGATCACCGAGGCCCCGTTGCGGATGGGTTAGGGCATGGGCGCCGCGAGGGGGATCGTTACGGCGGGAACCTGGTGCGTTGACTATAACAAGTCGATCTCCCACTGGCCGGCCGAAGACACCAGCAATGAAGTTCTGGCGATCGATCGCCAGGGCGGCGGCTCTGCCTGCAATCTGGCGCTCGATGTGAAACGGCTCGATCCGGCGCTGCCGGTCGAGACAATGGGCGTCGTCGGCGACGACGACGAAGCAAACTTCCTCTTCGCTCAATGCGACGCTCTCGGGGTCGCGCGCACAGGTCTGATCCGCGTCGCCGGCGAAGGGACAATGACGGTCGACGCCTTCACCGTGAACTCGACCGGCCGGCGCACGCATTTCTATCGACAAGGCGTCGCGGCGAAAATGAACCCCGATCATTTCGATTTCGCCAAGGCGCGCGGGCGCATTCTTCATCTCGGCCTGCCAGGCGCCCATGCCGCAATGGACGTTCCGTGGAACGGCGAAGCCAATGGCTGGGTCGCGACGCTGAAAGCGGCGCGGCGCGCCGGTCTGACGACCAATCTCGAATTGATGTCGACGAGCGCGGCGCGCATCGCCGCGCTGACCCGGCCCTGCCTGCCGCATCTCGATTTCCTCATCGTCAATGATTTCGAGATCGGCGCCGTCGCGGGAGTCGAGACGCGCCGCGCCGGCCTCGCCGATCCGGGCGCCGTTCGCGCCGCGCTCGCCGCGACGCTGGCGCTGGGGCCGATGCGCCTGGCGGCGGTTCATTTTCCCTCCGGCGCGATCGCGCTCGGTCGCGACGGCGAATTCTTCGCCGCCGGTTCGGTGGCCGCGCCGGCGGAAGCGGTCGCCGGCGTCAATGGCGCGGGCGACGCCTTCGCCGCCGGATTGCTCTATGCGTTGCATGAGGAGCAGGGCGTCGAAGCGGCGCTGCGGCTTGCGCATGCCTGCGCCGCCGCCTCGATGCGGGCGGTGTCGACGACGACCGGCGTCGGTACGGTTGCGCAATGTCTCGCGCTTGGCGAGAGATGGGGCTATCGGCCCGCCCCGATCTAGCGGCGACGGGTCTGCGCCGTCGCGGGGCGGTTTGACGCTGCAAAGACGCCCCGCGTAGAAGGCGCGTCTTCTTTCCTCGAGGGTCGATCCGCTTTGCCGTCCTTTTCCCATCGCATCCTCTTCGTGCGCCATGGCGAGACGAGCTACAATTCAGAGAACCGGCTGCAGGGTCAGCGCGACATTGGGCTCAACCCGCTCGGTCGCCAGCAGGCGCGGGAGGTCGGAGAGAAGCTCCGTAAACTCGTGCCGGAAGAACTGGCGCGGCTCGACGCGACCGGCGAATTCCATGCTTCGCCGCTTCGGCGCACCCGCGAGACGATGGAGCTGGCGCGCGCCGCGATGGGACTCGCGCCATCGCGCTACCGGCTCGATCCGTTGCTCATAGAGTTGACCTTCGGCGCCTGGGAGGGGCTGACCTGGCCCGAGGTCGGCGCGCGCGACCCCGTCGGCGCCGCGGCGCGCGAGGCCGACAAATGGAATTTCTGCCCGCCCGGCGGCGAAAGCTACGCGATGCTCGCCGAGCGGCTGCTGCCGTGGTTAGAGGCGCGACGGGCCGATTGTTTTGTCGTCTCGCATGGCGGCGTTGCGCGTGCACTGATGACGCTGATCGCCGGCGTCGCGCCGCTCGAAGCCGAAAACGCCGAAATCTGGCAGGGGCGAGCGATCGTCTTCGAAAACGGGGCGTTCCGCTGGATCGGATAGGCTCGGCTTACTTCACGTCCAGGTAAACGTGGAGGCGGCTTTCCTGGTTTGCCGTGTTGGGGCCGCCGCCAATGAAGCTGACGATGAATTCGTCTGGCCCGCGGTAGCCCGCGGCGGATCGATAGCCGATGACCGGCATGCCGGAATTATCGCCAACGCCGGCGACGCCATGATGCGGCGGCTGGGCGACGCGAAAAGAATCCTGCTTCGCGCCATGCATGCCCATCGAGCCAAAGCCACAGATTTTGCCACTATCCGCTTCGCCTCTAATCGGGGATTCGAAGCCGATATAGATGCCGGCGACATCGAACCGGCAGGCCGCGTGAAGCGAACCGCCGAGACAGAGCAACAGCGCCATCGACGAGGCGGCCGCACGCAGCATGTTCCGCTCCTTCGCGTGGAGATACGGTAAGGCGACACGACATTGATGACGCGCCAAATCGGAGTCAACGCCGGCGGCCGACAGGACGCATTTGGCGGACCAGCGTGATCCACGCCCATAAAATTCACGTATATTCGGCGGTTAAGACAGGCGTTTGTCAGCCGGCGAGGGCAAATCTCGCCTGCCGCCTTGCGAAGGTCTGTAACGATCGCCACTTTCGCTACGTCATTATGAGGACGGAAATTTCGGCTTTGATGGGACGGCTGGCGGGTAGGGCGGCAGCCAAAGGCGATGTTCAGCGTTGGTTTGGGCCGCCGTCGCCGTGGCGGTAGGAAATGTCGATGCGCCCGGGGGAAGCGAGGAGAGCGGCATGGCCAATCGCACGGAAGCAGGTTTTGCCGACTTCGGCGCTTCGGCCGGAAGCTCCGCGCGTCCTTCGGTGCAGGCGAGGGGCGCAGGCAGCCTGGGGGAGCGCTTCGCGCGCGTCAGATCGCTGACGCTCGAACTCGCCGCCAATCTGTCGGACGCCGACGCCAGCCTCCAATCCATGCCCGACGCCTCGCCCGCCAAGTGGCATCTCGCGCATTCGACCTGGTTCTTCGAGACCTTCGTGCTGCGCGACTTTGTGCCCGGCCACCGGCCGTTCGATGGGCGGTTCCAGTTTCTCTACAACAGCTATTACGAGGCCGAAGGCGCGCGCATCGCGCGGCCGGCGCGCGGGCTGCTCAGCCGGCCTTCGCTCGACGAGATCCGCGCCTATCGCGCCCATATCGACGCCGAGGTCGCCGCGGCGCTGGATGATCTGCCGGCGCAGGCGCAGGAACTGGTGGCGCTTGGCTGTCATCACGAAGAACAGCATCAGGAGTTGCTGCTGACCGATCTCCTGCATCTCTTCGCGCAAAATCCGCTGAGCCCTGCCGTCTGGCCACCAAGCCAACGTCGCGCCCAACCCGCGCCGGCGCCGCTCGTCTGGATCGAGGGGCGCGAGGGTCCGGCTGAAATCGGCCATGACGGTCGCGGCTTCGCCTTCGACTGCGAAGGGCCTCGCCACAAAGTCTGGCTGTCGCGGCATGCGCTTGCCGATCGCCTGATCACCAATGGCGAATGGCGCGCCTTCATCGAGGCCGGCGGCCATGGCGAGGCGAAGTTCTGGCTGTCGGACGGCTGGAGCTGGCGACGCGACAACGCCATCGAGGCGCCGCTGTACTGGCGTCGCGACGAGAGCGGGAAATGGTCGCATCAGTTCGGGCTCGACGGCCTCACGGCGCTCGATGACGCCGATCCGGTACAGCACGTCAGCTATTATGAAGCCGACGCCTACGCCCGCTGGGCGGGGGCGCGCCTGCCGACCGAGGCGGAATGGGAAAGCGCCGCCGAGGGCTTCGACGCGACGAGCGGAAACTTTCTCGATCACGGCCATGCCGTCCGCGCCGCTCCGGCCGGGGCGGGCAGCGGGCTTCGCCAGATGTTCGGCGACCTCTGGCAATGGACCGGCTCGGCCTATCTGGCTTATCCCGGCTTCCGCCCGGCCGCCGGCGCGGTCGGCGAATACAACGGCAAGTTCATGGCGAACCAGTTCGTGTTGCGCGGCGGCAGTTGCGCAACGCCGCGCGGACATGCGCGAGCGAGCTATCGCAACTTTTTCTATCCGCACCAGCGGTGGCAGTTCACCGGCGTGCGTCTGGCGAGGGATTTGTGATGTTGCTTCGACATGATGAATCGCGCCTGCGCGCGACCGCGATCGACCCGGCCTTTCGGCGCGACGTGTTGAACGGCCTCACGGCTCGGCCGCGTTCGATTCCCGCCCGTTGGTTCTACGACCGGGAAGGCTCTGAATTGTTCGAGGCGATCACCGCCTTGCCGGAATATTACGTCACGCGCACGGAGCGCGCGCTGCTCGAAAGCGCGGTCGGCGAGGTTGCCGCTTTGGTTGGCCCGGGACGGGCGATCGTCGAGTTCGGGTCCGGCTCTTCGGCGAAGACGACGATCCTGCTCGCCGCGACGCGCCCGGCCGCCTATGTGCCGATCGACATTTCACGCGATTTTCTGCTCGAATCGGCGGCCAAGCTCGGCGAGAAGTTTGCAGGCCTACCGATCTATCCGGTCGATCGCGACTTCACGGAGGCGCTGCGTCTGCCCGAGGCGCTCGACGGCGCCCCGCGGCTCGGTTTCTTTCCCGGCTCGACGATCGGCAATTTTCTCGTTCCCGACGCGGTCGATCTGCTGCGCGGCATGGCGACCGTTCTCGGCGACGATTCCATGCTGCTGATCGGCCTCGACCGCATCAAGGACACGAGCGTCCTTCTGCCCGCCTATGACGATGCGGCGGGCGTCACGGCGGCCTTCAACCTCAATCTGCTTCATCGCGTCAATCGCGAGCTCGGCGGCGTCATCCCGGTCGAGGCGTTCCGCCATCGCGTGCGCTGGAACGACGCCGAAGCGCGGATCGAAATGCATCTCGAAGCGATCCGCGACGTGCAGTTCGAGGTCGAAGGCCGTCCGTTTGCTCTTTGTGCGGGCGAGACGATTCACACCGAGAACAGCATCAAATACGGGCCGCGCGACGCCAGCGTGCTTTTGCGCGCCGGCGGCTGGACGCCGATCGCCAATTGGTCCGACGCGCTGGAGCATTTCTCGCTCATTCTGGCGCGTAAAAGCGCCTAGAGCGTCAGCGGTCCGCCGCGCCTCGTCAGACGTGTTCCACCGCCACCACGCCGGCCACCGCCTTCAGGGCACCGGCGATCGGTCCGGTCACTGCATAGCGGCCGGGCAGCTTGACCTCGACCTCGCCTTCGCGCGGGCCCAGCATAACGACCAGCGAGACTTCGCCTTCGCCCTTGGCGCGCAGGCGTTCGGCGATTGAAGCGAGCGGCGCTTCGTCGCGCACGAACACGCGCAGGCCCTTCTGCACCTTGGCGGCGGCCTCGGTGAGAGATTCGACCTGAACGATGCGGGCGCGCACATCCTCGCCCTCGACATTGGCCTGCAGCGTCACCAGCACGTCGGCGCCTTTTTCCAAGAGGTCGCGATACTGGCTGAGGCCTTCCTGAAAGATGATCGCCTCATATTGTCCGCTCGGATCGGAAAGCTGGATGACGCCAAGCTTATTGCCGCTCTTGGTGCGTCGCTCGTAGCGGTCGATGACGCTCGCGCCCAGCCGCGCGCTCGTCGCGCCGGCGCGAACCGCCTGGACGAATTCCACCCAGCGTTTGGCGCGCAGCCGCTTCAGCGCCGCGTCATAGGCTTCAAGCGGATGGCCGGAGAGGAAGAAGCCGACCGCTTCAAATTCGCGCCTGAGCCGGTCGGCCGCACTCCACGGCTCGGCGCGCAGCCTCGGCGGCGGGGCGGTTTCGCCCTCGCCGAACAATCCGCTTTGTCCGGCTTCGCGCTCCTGCGCGGCGCGATGGGCGAGCGCAAGCGTCGATTCGATGGCGGCGAAGGCGTGGGCGCGCTCGGGCTCCAATTCGTCGAAGGCGCCGGCGGCGGCGAGGCTTTCGAGCGTCTTCTTGTTGACCATGCGCGGGTCGATGCGACGCGCCAGATCGGCGAGCGAAGCGAAGGGGCGCGTTCCGCGCGCGGCGATCAGCGCCGCCGCCTGGCCTTCGCCGACGCCTTTGAGCGCGCTCAGCGCATAGGCGATCGAGAACTTGCCGTCGCCGTCCGGCCGCACGTCGAAATCGATGTTGGAGCTATTGATCGAAGGCGGCGCAACACGAATGCCGAGCCGCTGCGCCTCGGCGCGAAATTCGGCAAGCTTGTCGGTGTTGGATTTGTCGAGCGTCATCGAGGCGGCGAGGAATTCGGCCGGGTGATTGGCTTTGAACCAGGCGGTTTGGTAGGCGATGAAAGCGTAGGGCGCAGAATGCGATTTGTTGAAGCCGTATTCGGCGAATTTCGCGCAGGCGTCGAAAATCGTGTCGGCGGTCGCTTTGGCGATGCCGCGTTCGACCGCGCCGGTGACGAAACGCTCGCGCTGGGCGTCCATCTCCGATTTGATTTTCTTGCCCATGGCGCGGCGGAGAATGTCGGCCTGGCCTAGACTGTAGCCGGCAAGATCTTTGGCGATCTGCTGCACCTGCTCCTGATAGGTGATGACGCCGAAAGTCTCCTTGAGAATCGGCTCCAGCAGCGGATGGGCGTATTCGACCGGCTCCTCGCCAAGTTTGCGCGCGCAATAGGCGGGTATATTGGCCATCGGGCCGGGACGATAGAGCGCGACCAGCGCGATCAGATCCTCGAAGCGGTCAGCCCGCATGTCGACCAGCGCCTTTTTCATGCCGGCGCTTTCAACCTGGAACACGCCGACCGTTTCGCCGCGCCCGAGCATTTCAAAGGTCTTCTTGTCGTCGAGCGGGATCGCCGACGGGTTGACCGTAATTTCGCGATATTCGAGCAGCGCCACGACCTTGGCGATCGTCGTCAGCGTCTTCAGGCCAAGGAAGTCGAATTTGACCAGACCCGCCGGCTCGACCCATTTCATGTTGAACTGGGTCGCCGGCATGTCCGATTTGGGGTCACGATAAAGTGGCACCAATTCGACGAGCGGCCGGTCGGCGATCACGACGCCGGCGGCATGGGTCGAGGCGTTGGAATAAAGCCCTTCGAGCCGAGCGGCGATCGCCAGCATGCGCGCCACTTTGGGGTCGGCTGCGGCGGCTTCTTCAAGGCGCGGCTCGCTGGCGACCGCCTGTTTCAGCGTCACCGGCTGCGCCGGGTTCTGCGGCACCAGCTTGGCGAGCTTGTCGACCTGGCCGAGCGGCATTTCCAGCACCCGGCCGACATTGCGCATCACGCCGCGGGCGAGGAACGAGCCGAAAGTGATGATCTGGGCGACGCGATCGCTGCCATAGCGCTGGCGCACATAAGCGATCACCTCGTCGCGCCGGTCCTGGCAGAAGTCGATGTCGAAGTCGGGCATCGACACGCGTTCGGGATTGAGGAAGCGCTCGAACAAGAGACCGAAGCGCATCGGGTCGAGATCGGTGATGGTCAGCGAATAGGCGACGAGCGAACCGGCGCCCGAGCCGCGCCCCGGTCCGACCGGAATGCCCTGAGCCTTCGCCCATTTGATGAAATCGGCGACGATGAGAAAATAGCCGGCGAATTTCATCCTCACGATCACGGAAAGCTCGAATTCGAGCCGCTGGCGATAATCCTCGTTTGTGAATCCCGGCGCGCAGCCGTAGCGCGACAGCAGCCGCTCGAGCCCTTCGGCGGCCTGGCGGCGCAGCTCCTCCTCTTCGTCGACCGCCTGACCGTCCGGCGCCATGTAATGGGGCAGGATCGGTTTGCGCGTATGCGGCCGATAGGCGCAGCGCAGCGCGATCTCGACGCTATTGTCGAGGGCTTCTTCGAGATCGGCGAAGAGCGCGCGCATTTCGGCGCGCGTCTTGAAGCGATGCTCGGGCGTCAGGCGGCGGCGGTCGCTCGCGCTTTGCAGCGCGCCTTCGGCGACGCAAAGCAGCGCGTCCTGCGCCTCGAAATCGGCGGCGGCGGCGAAATAGGGCTCATTGGTCGCCACCAGCGGCAGGCCGCGCGCATAGGCGAGATCGAGCAGCGCCGGTTCGACGCGCCGTTCGCTCTCCGAATCATGGCGCTGAACCTCGACATAGAGCCGGTCGCCAAACAGCGGCGCCAGTCGCGCGAGGCGTGAGGACGCAAGCTCCGGCAGGCCAAGCGCCAGCGCGCGATCGATCGGCCCCATGGGGCCGCCGGTCAGCGCAATTAACCCGGCGTTCTCGGCGAGCGCCGAAAAGGGGATATGCGGGTCCTCGCCGTCCTTGGGGTCGAGCCAGACGCGCGAGGCGAGCCGCATCAGCGCCTTGTAGCCAGTCTCATCCTTGGCGATCAGCACCAGCGGCGCCCGCGCGGCGCGGCTTTCGGCGACGCGCGAGGCGCTCGGCGGCCCGTCGCCGAAATCGACCGTCAATTGCGCGCCGATGATCGGCTGCACGCCTGATTTGGCCAGCTTTTCCGAAAACTCCAGCGCGCCGAAAAGGTTGTTGGTGTCGGTGATCGCCAGCGCGGGCATGCCGTCGGCCGCGGCGAACTTGGCCAGAACCTCGATCGGCAGCGCCCCCTCGCGCAGCGAAAAGGCGCTATGGACGTGCAAATGGACGAAGCCGACAGCTTTGACGAGCGACGAATCCATTGAGCCTCCGCAACCGCCCGCCCATTGTGCCGAGGGGGCGGCGCTTGTCGAGAGCCGCCTCGCGCCGATGCACAGCGGGCGGACCGAGTTGATCGCCGCTGGCCTTGGCTGTTATCGACCGAGACGCCGGGCGCCGCAGCGCGCTGGCGCAAAGTGAGGGCCGCCCGTGCCGCTGGAGCTCCAGGACCCCCAAAAACTCCAAGAGCCCTATGTCGCCGGTTCCGGGCGTTACGAGGGCGCCGCCTATCGCCGTTGCGGCCGCAGCGGCCTGTCGCTGCCGGCGATTTCGCTCGGGCTCTGGCAGAATTTCGGCGATCTCGATTCGTTCGACGCCGGTCGCGCGATTGTGCGGCGCGCCTTCGACCGCGGGGTAACGCATTTCGATCTCGCCAATAATTATGGGCCGCCGCCCGGCGCCGCTGAGGAACGGTTTGGCCGAATCCTGGCCGCTGATTTGAAGCCCTATCGCGACGAGATTATTGTTTCGACCAAGGCCGGCTATGTGATGTGGGCGGGGCCTTACGGCGACTGGGGCTCGCGCAAATATCTACTGGCCAGTCTCGACGCCAGCCTGAAGCGTCTCGGGCTCGACTATGTCGATATTTTCTATCACCACCGGCCCGATCCCAACACGCCGCTCGAAGAGAGCATGTCGGCGCTTGCCGACGCGGTGCGCCAGGGCAAGGCGCTCTACGCCGGCGTCTCCAATTATCGCTCGGCGCAGGCCAGGGAAGCGATCGCCGAACTGCGCCGGCTCGGCGTCTCTTGTCTCGTCAATCAGGTTCGCTATTCGCTGCTTGAGCGCAACATTGAAGCCGACGGCCTGCTGACGACGTTGGCGGAGGGCGGCGTCGGCTGCGTCGCTTTCTCGCCGCTGCGACAGGGGATTCTCACCGGCAAATATCTCGCAGGCATCCCCGCCGATTCCCGCGCCGAGCGCGGCAGTCGCGGCGGCTCGATGGGCCGCGAAGGGGTAACCGAGGCGACGCTCGCCAGCGTTCGCCGGCTGGGCGCCATCGCTGAACGCCTCGGCGTGTCGCTGACCCATCTCGCGCTCAAATGGGTGTTGCGCGATCCGCGGATGACGTCGGCTCTGATTGGCGCCCGCACGGTGGCGCAGCTCGACGATTGTCTCGATGCGCTCAAGGGGCCCGCGCTGTCGAGCGGCGATGTGGCCGAGATTGACGCGGCGCTGGCGCAAGCCTGAGGCGGGCGGCGCCGTTTTCAGCGGTCGAGAAAATGGATCGCCGAAACTTCGCGCAGGCGTCGCGCTGCATCCTCCGGCGTGATGTCGCGCTGCGGCGAACCGAGCATCTCGAAGCCGACCATAAATTTGCGCACCGTCGCCGAGCGCAAGAGCGGCGGATAGAAATGGGCGTGAAAGTGCCACTCGGGATGGGCTTTCCCCTCGGTCGGCGACTGATGGAAGCCCATCGAATAGGGGAAGGAAATCTCGAAGAGGTTGTCGTAGCGGATCGTCACCTGGCGCAGAATGTCGGCGAGCGAGCGCGGCTCGCCGCCCTGCATTTCGTCCATCGCGCCGATATGACGGCGCGGCAGAACCAGGATTTCGAATGGCCAGACCGCCCAGAAGGGGACCAGGGCGACAAAATGCTCATTCTCGCAGACCAGCCTTTCGCCGGCGGCGAGCTCGAGCGCAAGATAATCGCAGAGCAGGCAGGAGCCGTGTTCGGCGCGATAGTCGCGCTGCGCGCCGAGTTCCTTAACCGCCTCATTTGGCAGGCTCTCGGTCGCCCAGATTTGGCAATGGGGATGCGGATTGCTTGCGCCCATCGTTGCGCCGCGATTCTCGAAAATCTGCACCCAGGAAATTTCTGGCCTGGCGCCGAGCGCGCGATATTCTTCGGTCCATACCGCAATCACTGGCTCGATCTCGTCGACTGACATGCGCGCCAGCGTCAGGTCATGACGGGGCGAAAAACAGACGACCTTACAGACGCCGCGCTCAGGCTCGGCGACGATCAGGCCGTGATGGTTAAATCCGCTCTCGCCGGACTCGCTCTTCAGGGCTGGATAGTCATTGGGGAAGACGAGCGTATGCGGATAGGGCGGGTTGACCGCGCCATTGGCGCGCTTATTGCCCGGACAGAGATAGCATTCGGGATCGTAGCGAAGCTCGGCCGGCCGCGCCGTGCGCTCCGTCTGGCCCTGCCAGGGCCGTTGCGTACGATGGGGCGACACCAGCACCCATTCGCGCGTGAGCGGATTGAATCGGCGGTGGGACGAATTCTGCATCAGGCTCACCGGCGTCCTCGCTTCCTAACCCATCGCTCGCTTGGCGTTCAGTTCGCGACGCCCGCGCCAGCGCCGGGGCGGCAGACAAGCAGCGGCGCGGTGATGCCGGTCGCCGCCTTATAGCTTTCGGCGATTTCGGCGCCGAAGCGCTCGACCGCATCGACCCGCACCAGATTGATCGTGCAGCCGCCGAAGCCGCCCCCCGTCATACGCGCGCCAAGGACGCCGGGAATTTTGCTGGCGAGATCGACCAGAATGTCGATCTCCTTGCAACTGATCTCGTAGTCGTCGCGCATGCTGACGTGGGATTCGCGCATCAACCGCCCGCAGGTCTCCACTTCGCCCGCCGCAAGCGCGTCGGCGGCGCGCACCACGCGTTCGTTCTCGGTGACGATGTGGCGCGCACGACGCAGGACCACTTCGCTGAGCAGGCCGCCATGGCGGGTGAGATCGTCCATCGTCACGTCGCGCAGCTCGCGCACGCCGGGTAGCACGGCCGACAGGCGGGCGACCGCTTCCTCGCATTGGGCGCGACGGACATTGTATTGGCTGCCGGCCAGTTCGTGATGGACCATCGAATTGCAGATCACCAGGCGAACCGAAGGATCGATCGGCGTGAGACGAAATTCGAGGCTGCGGCAATCGATCAGCAGCGCGCGGTCGGCGGCGCCGTGACAGGAAGCGAACTGGTCCATGACGCCGCAGCGCATGCCGACGAATTCGTTCTCGGCGCGCTGGCAGGAGAGCGCCAGACGCGTGCGGTCTTCGGGCAGGTGGGCGAGGTCGAGCAGGGCGAAGCCCGTCGCCACTTCCAGCGCCGCCGAGGAACTGAGGCCCGAGCCGATCGGCACGTCGCTGTCGATGACGAGATCGGCGCCGCCAATGGCCTGGTTGTCGCGTTGCAACATGACCGCGACGCCGCGAACATAGTCGCTCCAGTCATGACGCGGCGTCGGCGCTGGATCGTCGAGGTCGAATTCAAGCGTCGTCTTTTCGCGCAGCGAATGGGCGCGCAGCCGCCGCTCGGGGCGGGGCGCCGCCGCGATCCAGGTGCATTGTTCGAGCGCCGCCGGCAGCACGAAGCCGCCATTGTAATCGGTGTGTTCGCCTATGAGATTGACCCGACCTGGCGCCCGGTACAATCGCGCTTCGCCGCCAAAAATATTGCGAAAGCGCTCAATCAGCGCGTCACGGGCCCCCATATGCGTCCTCCAGTCGGCCAGCCGTGTAGCGCGCCGGTGGGAGCCGATCAAGCCTGCGGGCCGGCCCGAAAAACTTGGGTTCGGCCGATCTTAGGGATTGGGATGGGCGGGGTCGGCGGGCGCGTCGAAGCGACGCACCGGAGATTGCGAGCCGTCGTCGAAGCGCGCCTGAATGGTCAGAAAATGGAGGCCGGCCGGCGCGTCCAAGGTCTGGGGCAGGCCTCGGTTGGAGGTTTCGATTTGCTTGGCGCTGAGCGCCCGGTCGGGCGTGTCGCGATCGAAGCCATAGCGAAAATCGCTCAGCGGATGCAGGTTCGGCGGATTGCGAAACGTCAGCCGCAAGCCGGCGCGGTTGCCGGTGAAAGTCATCTGTATGCGGCCGAATTCGCCGCGCGGGGAATTGGCGTCCTCGGTCGGTTCGGCGAGCGGCGAGACGGCGACCGTGTTGGGCGCGTCGGGTACGGTCAGATTCGCCTTCATCCGCTGCATCACTTGCCATCCGCCGACCGCGAGCCCAACCGCCACCACCGCCGCCACCGACGGTCCAAGGCCGCCGCGTCGCCAGACGCCGAGCAGGCGTGTCGCGAGGCCAGGGCCTTTGTCCGACACAGGCCCACGCACCGTGCGCTCGTCGAGACGCACCCGCCAGGGCAGGCGGCGCCAGGGCGAGTGCGGATCGTCGATCAGGAAATCGAGAATATCGTCGAAACGGTCGCGTGGCGTGCTCGACCAGCGAATGCGTCCGCGCCGATAGCGTTCGCAGTAATCGGGCCAGGATTCGAAGCTCGATTGCGCCTTGAGCGCGATGCTCAGCAAATAGCTCCAGGCCTCGGCCTCGGTGAAACAGTCGGCGAGATAGGCGTGGCGCGTCGTCATCGCCGCGCGGGCGAGATCCCAGGCCAGCAAATCGACGGGGGCTTCCGGGTCGCCAGGCTCGGCGCATTGCGGATCGGCGCGATGGCCTTCGTTGAGCAGCCAGTCGAGCCGGTCGATCGTCTGCTCGCGCCGCGCTTCGGGATCCTCGGCGGAGACTCCCCAATAGTCATGCAAGACGCCCAGGCTCAAAGCGCTTTGCGCGGCGAGAAAGGGTTCGAGCGTCGCGTCAGTCCCGTTTTGTGAGATCGTATACATGGCGGCGAGCGCAATGGCCCAGCGCGCGCCCTCCGGCAGCTGCGTCGCCGCGCCGATATGAGCGAGCGGGTCGATCAGCGGCGCGTCAGTGCGCAGAGCCGCTTCGAGCCGGTCGACGCCCTTGTCGTCGACGGCGCCGCCAAGAAGCGGTCCAAGCCGCACCGCGGAGTTCACGAATTCCTGCAGGGCTTGCCGCGCGCCCGGAGACAGGCGGGTCGGGTCGATTGGCGTACTCGGCGGGCGCAGAACGAGCCGAGCGGCCGAGCCGACGTCATCGAGGCGCCGCGATCCGGCGTGGAGGTCGTCGAGCCAGATTTGGGCTGCGGAAAGCCGCGCTGCAACGCGGGCGCGTAAATCGGGGTGAAAGCGATTGAGCGTGCTGATCGGCTCGGCCCAATGAAAACGTTGGATCAAGGCGGCGAGCAGCGAGGCCGGCATGCGCGGGTCGTCCATCGCAGCATGGGCCAATAGCGCCTGCACCCGGGCCGACACGAAGGTCGAGCCGGCGCCCTGGCGGGCAAGCTGATCGACGATCACCAGCGCGCCGGCGACGTCGCCAGCCAAGGCAAGCGACGTCAGCTCAGCGATTGCGGCGTCGTCGTTCGCCACGATTCGCTTTTCCATCTGTCCCCAATCGGCTCCGGCGTCCGCCTTTTCAACGGCCTCCAAAGCGCTTCGACTTCCGACCGCCGGCGCGCCGCAAACGCGCCGGGAGAAAGCGAGGCGGACGCCCCTTAGCACATTATCGGTCTGATCGCCCATCCGCGCCGACCGTCCCGTAATCGCTCTCGGGCAGGGGATAATCATCATGATCCAGGGCAAAGCGCGTCGGCCGAATTGGGGCCTTACGGTCGCCATGAGCGCCGCGGCAATCACTTGGCAAGTCTATGACATGGCGACGGCGACCGAGGCGCCCTCGACCGGGGTGCTGACGCTGCAATGGATTGTGATTCTCTGCGCGCTGGTCGGCGGGGGCGGCGGCTTCGTCATGTGGGTCAAACAGGCCGCCCAGAAGTGACCGAGCGAGGGCGCGGAGGCTTTTCCGCCCAGGCGTGTCCCATAATATGTGTTGAAACGCGCCGTTGGCCGATTCGCCCGCGGCTCAAAAAGATCGAAATTGGGGCCGCGCCGCGATGACCGAACCCGTCGAAAACCGGCGTCCGATTGCGGCGCGCTCAAGCGGTTGGGCGCAAAAATCCGCGACGGCTCTGGTGCGAGCAAATGTCGCGCCGAATACAGTTTCGGCGGTGAGCGCGCTGTTCGCCGCGCTTGGCGCCGCGCTCCTCATCGCCTGGCCGAGCGTGCTTGCCCTCATTGCCTGCGCCGCCTGCGTCCAGGCGCGCCTCATCTGCAATCTGCTCGATGGGATGATTGCGGTCGAAGGCGGCAAGAAAACGCCGCTCGGGCCGCTCTATAACGAATTTCCCGATCGCATCGCCGACAGTCTGTTCATAGTCGCGCTCGGCTATCGCTGCGGTCTGCCGGAATGGGGCTGGTTCGGCGCGCTTGCGGCGGCGCTCACCGCCTATGTCCGCGTCTTCGGCGGGGCTCTCGGGCTGGCGCAGGATTTTCGCGGGCCGATGGCCAAGCAGCATCGCATGGCGGTCCTCACCGCCGCCTGCCTCGCCGGCGCGGCCGAAGCGCTGCTCTTCGGTACGCATTACGCGCTGATCGCCGGCTGCCTCGTCATCGCGATCGGCTCGGCGCTCACCTGCGTCACCCGCGTCGCCGCGATCGCGCGTCAGTTGCGAGCGCGCTGATGTGGCTCTCGACGATCCTGACCGGCGCGGCGCGCGCTTTGCTTGGCGCTTCGGCGCGCTGGCAGGGCAGTCCGCCGACTCTGGCGCAGCGGCTCTATTTCGCCAATCACACCAGTCACGCCGACACTATCGTGCTGTGGTCGGCGTTACCGGCGCCGCTGCGCAAGCGCACGCGTCCGGTCGCCGCGGCCGATTATTGGGGCGCGAGCGCGGCGCGCCGTTTCATCGCGCTCAAAGGCCTCAATGCGGTGTTGATCAAGCGCGGACCGAGAGACCCGAACGTCGATCCGCTCGCGCCGCTTTATGAAGCGCTCGATGCCGGCCAGTCGCTCATCCTCTTTCCCGAGGGCACGCGCGGACACGAGGCCCTGCCGGGCCCGTTCAAATCCGGCCTGTTTCATCTCGCCCAGCGCTACCCCAATGTCGAACTGATCCCCGTCTATCTCGAGAACCTTCATCGTAGCCTGCCAAAGGGCGAGTGGCTGCCGGTGCCGCTCAATTGCGCGGCGCGTTTTGGCGCGCCGCTCGCGCGCGTCGGCGGCGAGGACAAACAGGCCTTTCTCGAGCGCGCCCGCGCGGCCGTCGTGGAGCTCAGCCGATGACGCCCGACCATAAGCTCTATCTCGTCATCGGCGGCGTCGTCGCGCTGCTCGCAATCGCCACGCTCATCACTGAAACGCTGCGCCGGCGGGCGAAGGAGCCAAGCGCGGTCATCGACAATCTGGTCGCGCGGGTGCGCGCCTGGTGGGGCATGGTGGCGATTTTCGCCGCCGCCTTCGTGCTGGGCAAGAATGCGACGATCGTGATGTTCGCCTTGGCGTCGTTTTACGCGCTACGCGAATTCGTCACGCTGACGCCGACCCGGCCGGCCGATCATCGCTCGCTATCGCTCGCTTTTTTCCTCGGCATCCCGATTCAATATGGGCTGATCGCCGCCGATTGGTACGGCCTCTTCGCGATCTTCCTGCCGGTCTACGGATTTCTGACCCTGCCTGCGGTGTCGGCGCTCGCCGGCGACCCTGAGGATTTTCTCGCGCGCAACGCGAAAATCCAATGGGGGCTGATGATCTGCGTCTATTGCATCAGCCACGTGCCCGCCTTGCTGACGCTGCAGATTCCCGGCTATGCCGGACAGAACGCGCTGCTGCTTTTCTATCTGATGCTGGTCGTGCAGATCAGCGACGTGCTGCAATATGTGTGCGGCAAGCTCTTCGGCAAACACAAACTCGCGCCAGTCGTCAGTCCCTCGAAGACGGTAGAAGGGCTTATCGGCGGCGCCGCCGGCGCGGTGGCGGTCGGCGCGGGTATGGCCTGGATCACGCCGTTTTCGCCGCTTCAGGCGGCCGGCATGGCCTTCGTCATCGTCGTGATGGGGTTCCTCGGCGGGCTGGCGCTTTCCGCGGTCAAACGCAGCCTGGGCGCCAAGGATTGGGGCGACATGATCAAGGGTCACGGCGGCATGCTCGACCGTATGGATTCAGTCGTCTTCGCCGCGCCGATCTTCTTTCATCTGACGCGCTATTTCTTCACCTGAGCGCCTGCGCCGCCGCTCAGGGCGACCGCCCGGCTTCCATCGCCGCTTCGACCTCGAGGCTCTGCCGGCCGCGAAAGATGGTCGCAACCGCGAGCGCCCGGCCGCCTTTCTCGAAGCGCAGGGCGACGTCATAGGCTGCAGGATCGCCATCCATGGCGATGCGCTCCCAATCCGCCGCGTGGCCGACATAATCAATCGTCGCATCGTAATGCTGCGACCAGAAGAAGGGCGCCAGAGCGTAGCGCTCGTTGGCGCCCAGCATGTTGCGGGCGGCGGTCTGGCCCTGCCGCTCGGCGACGACCCAATGCTCGATTCTGAGCCGCTCGCCGCTATAGGGGTCTGGCCAACGGGCGATATCGCCGGCGGCGTAAATATCCGGCGCGCTCGATCGCAGATATTCATCGACCAGCACGCCGCGGTCCAAGGCCAATCCGGCTTTCTCGGCGAGCTCCAGCCGTGGCCGCACGCCGATCCCGACGATAACGAAATCCGCGTCGAGCGTTTCGCCATTGTCGAGCCTTACGCGGCGCTCCTCGATGGCCGCGGCGGTTCGGCCAAGATGGAAGGCGACGCCGTTGCGCTCATGAAGCGCGCGGATGAAGTCGCCCATCTTTTCGCCGAGCGAGCGCTGCATCGGTCTTGCATCGGGCGCGACGACATGAACCTCGACCTCGCGTTTGCGCAACGCCGCTGCCGCCTCGAGGCCGATGAAACTCGCGCCGACGATCACGGCGCGACGGCCGCGCTGAGCTCGGGCGATGATCGCGCGACAATCGGCGAGCGAGCGGAGGGTCAGGACATGGGGAAGATCGGCGCCGGGGACGGTCAGGCGAACCGGCTCCGCGCCCGTCGCGAGCAACAGCTTGGAGAAATCGATCGTCTCGCCGCTGGCGAGCGTGACCCGCCGCGCCGAAGGATCAAGCCCGCTCACGCGGGTCCCGAGGCGCAGGTCGATGCGGTTATCGGCGTAGAAGGCCGCGTCGCGCAGCGGGATCCAGTCTTCGGGCGCATTGCCGGCGAGATAGTCCTTGGAGAGATTGGGACGGTCGCAGGGCGGATCGGCGTCGGCGCTCAGCATGATGAGTTCGCCGCCATAGCCCTCGCGGCGCAGCATCTCGGCCGCCGCGAATCCGGCGCCGCCGCCACCGACGATAACGAAGCGCTGCGGCGCGCCGGGGTTCGCGTCGGCCTTGCGAGCCGCCGGCTGCGCCTTCTCGCGCACGAAGATTCGACCGTCGCGTCTTTCGACCCGCCAGGTTGCAACGGGCGCGAAAGCCGGCGCGCGCAGAGCTTCGCCGCTGCGCAGGCTGAAGCAGGCGTGATGCCAGGGGCAGCGCACCGCGCCATCGACCAGCAGGCCTTCGCCGAGCGGGCCGCCGTAATGGCTGCAGGTCGCGTCGATCGCAAAGACTTCGCCGCCGCTTCGCGCCACAAGAACGGCGCTGCCGTTCACGTCGCCCACCGTCATCGCGCCCTCGGCAAGATCCGCCTCGGCGATTCCCTTTGTCAGATCAGTGCCTTGAGCCTGCGCTGCCTCGGCCATGACAATCCTCCTTGGCGCCGCCGCGAAATGGCGGCGACGACAGCGAACGCGAGAGACTAGATGCGCGGCGGGCGTAGAACGTTCCGCTGACGCCTTCGGGCGCGGGCGAGCGGGAGCCGCTCACCTTGGCGCGGCGCGCTTGACGATCGCCGCCAGATCGAGACCTGTCGGCAGGGCGCCATAGTTATGCGCCCCGCGCGTTTCGAGGCGCGAGCGGCAAAAGGCGTCGACATTGGCGCCAGGCGCGCCCTTGATCATCGCGCTCGCCTGTAGCCCGAGCGCCAGGCGGTCGCAAAGCTCGCGCGCGCGTGGTTCGAAATCGGCAAGATCGTTGAGGTCGTCCTTCAGCGCGGCGACATGGGCGTCGAACGCCTTGTGGCCGCCGCGCGCCGTCTCGACTTCGGCGAAATAGGCCTCCAGCGTCTCCGGCGCGCGCGAAATGGCGCGCAGCACGTCGAGACACTGAATATTGCCGCTGCCCTCCCAGATCGCATTGATCGGCGCGTCGCGATAGAGACGCGGCAGCGGGCAATCCTCCATTACGCCCGAGCCGCCGAGGCACTCCATCGCTTCATAGGCATGCGCGGGAGCGCGCTTGCAGATCCAGTATTTGCCGAGCGGCGCGCCGATGCGCGCCAGCGCCTCCTCGCTCGGGTTTGCCGCGCGGGCGTCGAGCGCGCGCGCGATGCGCAACGTCAGCAGCAGTGAAGCCTCGGCCTCGAGCGCGAGATCGGCGAGCACGCCCGTCATGATGGGCTGGTTGATCAGCGTCGCCCCGAAGGCCTTGCGCTGACGGCAATGGTCGAGCGCCTGCGCCGACGCCATCCGCATGCCGGCCGAAGAGCCGATCATGCAGTCGAAGCGCGTGGCGGCGACCATTTCGAGTATGGTCGCGACGCCGCGCCCCTCGGGGCCGACGCGCCAGGCGAGCGCGCCGCGCCATTCGGTCTCGCTGGAGGCGTTGGCGACATTTCCCATTTTGCGCTTGAGCCGCACGATCTGAATCGGGTTCTTCGCTCCGTCCGGGCGCCAGCGCGGCGCAAGAAAGCAGGTGAGGCCGCCCGGCGCCTGCGCCAGCGTGAGAAAGGCGTCGCACATCGGCGCCGAGACAAAGAACTTGTGCCCGAGCAGTTCATAGGCGTCGCCCGTCGCGTCGCGGCCAATCGGGTGGGCGCGGGTGGTGTTGGCGCGCACATCCGAGCCGCCCTGTTTTTCCGTCATCGCCATGCCGATCGTCAGACCGGCCTTGGCCGCCACAGGGACGTTATGCGGGTCATAGATGCGGGCGAGGACTTTCGGCAGCCATTGGCGCGCGAGCTCTGGTTCCTTGGCGAGGCAGGGCGTCGCGGCGAATGTCATGGTGATCGGGCAGCCATGGCCGGCTTCGACCTGGGCCTGCATATAATAGCGCGCCGCGCGGGCGACATGCGCGCCGGGTTGCGGATCGGTCCAGGGCGAGGCGTGCAGGCCTTCTTCGACGGCGAGCCGCATCAATTCGTGATAGGCGGGATGATAGCGCACGAGATCGATGCGATGGCCGTAGCGATCATGGGTGTCGAGCTCGGGGCCATAGCGATTGGCGAGCGCGCCGAGTTCGAGAACCTCGGCCGAGCCCAGCCTTTCGCCAAGCGCGGCGAGACCATTGCTCGCCCAGTCCGCGCCTTCGCGCGCGACGCCTTCGCGCAACGCCGCGTCGCCGGCAAAGAGATTGTAATTGGTCAGTTCGGTCGGCTGGTTGAAAACCGCATGGGTGGACGCGCCGTAGGGATCGAAGCCGACGGGGTTCACTTCGCTGTTCGACGGAGCCGTTGTCGACACGCGCGCCTCCGATTGCCAAGCCTGCTGGCGCCCAGACTATCATGAGATCGTCACGCCTTCGCGGATTCCTGCAAAGGCGCCGGACCGGAGAATGCGACTTGATCGGGGGGGCGGGGACGGTCAAAAGGGAGACATGACCGATGTCTCGCTGCCGGCCGCCGTCGGGGCCGGCCTTCTTTCCTTCCTTAGCCCCTGCGTGCTGCCGCTTGCGCCGCCCTATCTCTGCTATCTCGCCGGCGCCTCGATCGAGGAGTTGACCTCCGAACCAGGCAAGGGACGCTGGCGGATTGTCGTCGCCTCGCTGCTATTCGTCGCCGGGTTTTCGACGGTCTTCGTCGCGCTGGGCGCCAGCGCCTCGGTGGTCGGGACGCTGCTGCGACAATGGAGCCATGTGCTGTCGATTGTCGCCGGGATCGGCATCATCGTGATGGGCGCGCATTTCCTCGGGCTCTTTCGGCTCGATCTGATGCTGCGCGAAAAGCGTCTCGAAATTGCCAAGCCGCCGGGCCTGTGGAGCGCCTATCTGATGGGCGCGGCCTTTGCGTTCGGCTGGACGCCCTGCATCGGCCCGATTCTCGCGGCGATTCTCGCCGTCGCCAGCGCCCAGGACTCGGTCGGGCAGGGCGCGCTGATGCTTGGCGCCTATGCCTTCGGTCTTGGCGTGCCGTTCATCGTCGCGGCGCTGGCGATGGACAGTTTTCTCGGCTTCGCGCGCGGCTTTCGCAGTCAGTTTGCGCGACTGGAAAAGGCGACAGGCGCGCTGCTCGTCGTCACCGGCGTGATGTTCCTCACCGGCGGCTTTCAGAGCGCCGCATTCTGGCTGATCGACACGTTCCCGGCGCTTGGGCGGCTGGGCTAGCATTTCCGCCGCGCCTCGGCCTCGCCGAGGCTACATTGTCAGTTCGCCGCAGCTCTCCATCGCGCCGGGCGGCTGGGCGGAAACGGGGGCCGTCGAGGTCGCGGGCGGCGGCTCCTGCGATGGCGAACCGGACGGCGTCAAGGTCACGCTCACGTCGACAGTTGCGGAATTCGTCTCGCCGAGGCTCGGGCCGATCGCATATTGAAAGGCGTCGGTTCCGACATAGCCCGCCCGCGGTCGGAAATAGGCGATACGTCCGACAGCTTCGCTGCCGACGCAGGGGTTGGCGCCCGAATCGGAAGAGAAGCGGATGATCTGGCGCTCGTCGCGGTAGCAGACCATTCCGTGCAGCGCCGGCTTGAGCAGCGTGAATTCGGGCAGATGCACGGTGGCGCACTGGCCGTCGGTCTGCGTCCGGCCAAGAATCTTCACGTCATTGCGGGTCGGCGACAGCGTTGCGACGACGATTCTGACCGGTTCGCCCTCGACAATCTCGACCACCGAATTTTCGGTTTTAAACGTCGTCTCCTGACCGGCCGCCGCGCTGGTCAGGAAGGCGAGAGCGAATCCCGCTTCGACAATCCTCGTCTGGCGTTTTCCGTGACGGCGAGCCGTCCAAGACAAGAAGCCCGCCGTTTCCGGCGGGCTTCGATAGCGGAGGCTGAACAAGCTCAGCGCGGCGATGCTCACATCTGATGGTAGGTGATCTTGCCGTCGGGATCCTTCGACCAGACGTACCAGACATAGTCGGCCGTCGTGCGGTCGCCCTTGGCGTCATAGGAAATGTCGCCGATGACGGTGTGGAACGCCATGCCCGAATGCATGACGTCGGCGACCTTATGCGGATCGAGCGAGTTGGCCTTCTCGGCCGCCTGCTTGATGATCTGCATCGCGGCGTAGGAATAGAGCGTGTAGCCTTCCGGCTCGTAGCCCTTCGCCTTGAACTCGGCCACCGCGTCCTTGGCGGCGGGATTGTTGCGCGGCTCGGGTCCGAAGGACATCAGCGTTCCCTCGACGCCGGGGCCGCCGATCGAGGCGAACTCGTTGTCGGTGATGCCGTCGCCGGAGATCATGATCGTCTTCAGCCCCTGGTCGCGCATCTGGCGTACGATCAGGCCGCCTTCGGTGTGCAAGCCGCCCCACATCAGATAGTCGGCGCCGGACGCCTTGATCTTGGAGACGATCGCCGAATAGTCCTTCTCGCCGACATTGACGCCCTCGTAGAGGACTTCCTGCTTGCCGCCGGCGTTCATGAAGCCCTTGGCGGCGTCGGCGAGGCCCTGGCCGTAGGGGGTCTTGTCGTGAACGATGGCGATCTTCTTGTCCTTGAGATCGCCGAGCGCCTTGTCGGCCCACAGCTTGCCCTGCTGGTCGTCGCGGCCACAGGTGCGGAAAGCGTCCCAGAGCTTGCGGTCGGTGACCTTCGGGTTGGTCGCCGACGGGGTGATGAAGAGGACGTTGTTGTCGACATAGACTTCGGAAGCGGGAATGGTCACGCCCGAATTGAAGTGGCCGACGAGGAAATTGACGCCGTCGCCGACGAACTTATTGGCGACCGAAACGCCCTGCTTGGGATCGGAGACATCATCGCCCTGTTCGACGTCGATCTTCTGGCCGAGAATGCCGCCGGTCTTGTTGAAGTCCTCGGCGGCCTGCGTGACGCCCTGAACCAATTGGGCGCCGAAAGTCGCGTTCGGGCCGGTGATCGGACCCGCGACGCCAATTTTAATCTGCGCGTCCGCCGCTCCGGCGAAGCCGAGACCGGCGGCGAGCACGAGACCCGTCAACCATTGCTTTTTCATACGACTCACTCCCAGAGTTAGGGACGCCCTCGGGCGCCCCGGAGGCAAAAGCGATCCCCCTCGCGCCGATCAAAGCGCGCTTTTGACCGCGAGTCACGCCCCTTGCGAAAAGGGGATGATTTATAGACCCGGCCAGGCCCCTAACGCGGCCGCCAGGTCACGCCGACGCGGGTGAAGGCCCAGGAATATTGCGTCGCCATCTGCCGCGACCGCATCGCCGAATAGCCAAGCCAGCAGACGATCAGCAGCACGATCAGCGTGACGAGATAGTGGCGCAGCGACAGCAATTGTTCCTGGAACAGGGCATAGTGCAGGAATTGGGTCGCTGCGGCCAGAGCGATCATCGCTGGGACGAGACGCCAGCGCGGGCCCCACCCCGCCGCCATCGCGCGTCCGGTGGCAAAGGCCGCGGCGCCCGCCAGCACGGTGAGGATGATGAAGGACAAAAGGCCGTAGTCGGTGTCCGACCAGAGAAGCCCGGCCATCAGTGCCCCCCTTCGAGATAGGCGGCGCGCACTTCCGGTCGCGCAAGGAGCTCATGCCCGGTGCCCTGCATGGTGATCTGGCCATTGACCATCACGTAACCGCGATGGGCGAGCTTCAACGCATGGAAGGCGTTTTGCTCGACCAGGAACACCGACAGGCCCTGTTCGCGATTGAGGTCGGCGATAACCGAAAAGATCTGTTTGACGATCAGCGGCGCGAGGCCGAGCGAGGGCTCGTCGAGCATCAGCAGCCGCGGCCGACCCATCAGGGCGCGGGCGATCGCCAACATCTGCTGCTCGCCGCCCGACAGCGTCCCGCCGCGCTGCTGGGTGCGCTCCTTGAGGCGGGGGAACATGACGAAGACGCGTTCAAGATCCTCGTCGAAATGGGCGAATTCATCGACCGAAGCGCCCATTTGCAGATTTTCGAACACGGTCATGCGCGGAAATATGCGCCGACCCTCGGGCGACTGGGCGATCTGCATGCGCGCGATTCGATGGGTCGGCATGGCGGTGATGTCCTGGCCGGCGAAGACGATCGAGCCGCGCCGGGCGCGCGGGCGGCCGAATATGGTCATCATCATCGTCGATTTGCCGGCGCCATTGGCGCCGATCAACGTGACGATCTCGCCTTCGTTGACGTCGATGTCGACGCCCTTCAGCGCCTGAATCTTGCCGTAGAAGGTTTCGACGCCGCGTACCGTCAGCAGCGGCTTCGGAGCGGAGGCCGGGGTGGCGTTGGGCTCGCTCATGCGCCGATCTCCGCTTCCGCGCTGGCGAGCTCCTGGTCGTCGGCGACACCGAGATAGGCGGCGATCACCTTGGGATCGTTGCGCACTTCTTCGGGCGTTCCATCGGCGATCTTGATGCCGTAATCGAGCACGACGACATGGTCGGAAATCTTCATGACTACCGACATGTCATGCTCGATCAGCAGGATCGACGTGTCGTGATTGTCGCGGATCTCGTTGAGCAGCGTATTCAGCTCAAGGGATTCGCGCGGGTTGAGGCCGGCGGCCGGCTCGTCGAGGCACAACATCACCGGGTCGGTGCACATCGCGCGGGCGATCTCCAGGCGGCGCTGGGCGCCATAGGGCAATTCTCCGGCGGGATCGTCGGCGCGGCCGATGAGGTCGATCTTTTCCAGCCAGTATTTGGCGCGCTCGACCGCTTCTTTTTCGGCGGCGCGATAGCTGGACGCGCCGAAGAGGCCAAGGAAGGTGAAGCCGCTCGCGAGCATCAGGCGGTTGTGATGGGCGACCATCAGGTTTTCCAGCACCGTCATGCCCTGAAAGAGCCGGATGTTCTGGAAGGTGCGCGCCACCCGGGCCCGCCAGGCGATCTCATTGCCCGGCATGCGCTCGAGCAGATAGAGCTCGGCGTCCTTGCGGACGCTGTGCTTGAGCGGCGAGACCGTCAGCGCTTCGATTTCGGCGGGTGTTGCGGCGCCGATCCGGGCGAGCGCCAGGCGCCCTTCGGTCGGTTTGTAGAAGCCGGTGACGCAATTGAAGACGGTGGTCTTGCCGGCGCCATTGGGGCCAATCAGCGCCGTGATGTCGCCGCGGCCAACCTGAAAGGAAAGATCGTTGACGGCGACCAGACCGCCAAAGCGCATGGTCAGATGCTCGACGACGAGGAGGGGGTTCGACTGCCAGCGCATCAGCCGTGCCCTTCCTTGACCAGATCGCCCGAGACTGTTTTTCGCTCCTTGAGGAAGATCGACGGCGAACGGGTCGAGACGAAGCCGCGTGGGCGCACGATCATCATCACCACCATCGCCAGACCGAACAGCAGGCCGCGATATTGGGCGGGGTCGAAATCGGGGATGCCGAAAGGCGCGACGATCGCGGTCGGCAGAAGCTGGAAGAAGCGCAGCGCCAGCACGATGACCGCCATCGCCAGGACGATTTGCGCGGCGACGCGACGGCGCGGCGTCACGCCGAAAATGAAAACCGCGAGGCAGATGATCACGACGCCGGCGCCGTCCGACATCACGGCGCGCAGGAAATCAAGTTCGCGCAACAGTTCGAAGCCGCCGATGAGAAACACCGCCGCCAGCGCGACGCCGATCTGCGAACCCATGCCGCCCAGCACGACAATGGCGAGAATGGTCGCCGATTCGCTGAAGGTGAAGCTCTCGGGACTGATGAAGCCTTGGCGCACGGCGAAAAACGATCCCGCCAATCCGCCGAAAAACGCGCCGAGCGCGAAGGCCGTCAATTTGGTGTTGGTCGTGTTGACCCCCAGCGAACGGCAGGCGATCTCGTCTTCGCGCAGCGCCTCCCAGGCGCGGCCGATCGGCAGGCGCCGCAGACGCATCGAGACGAGATTGGTCAGCAGCGCCAGACAGAGGATCACATAATAGAGGAACATCTTGCCGTGGATCGGCGAGAAGGGAATGTGAAAGAACTGATCGAAGCCGTCGGGCGCGGAGGCGAAGCGCAGGCCGAAGAAGGTGATTTTGGGGATCGACTCGATGCCGGCGCCGCCGCCGGTGAAGGCGACCCAGTTAACGAGGATAGTTCGAATGATCTCGCCGAAGGCCAGCGTGACGATGGCGAGATAGTCGCCGCGCAGCCGCAGCACGGGGAAACCGAGCATGATCCCCCACATCGCGGCGAGAATGCCGGCGAGCGGCAGACAGATCCAGAAGGAGAGCCCGAAGGTCGTCGCCAGCAGAGCGTAGGAATAGGCGCCGACCGCATAGAAGGCGACGTAGCCGAGGTCGAGCAGGCCGGCTAGCCCGACCACGATGTTGAGGCCCCAGCCCAGCATCACATAGATCAGGATCTGGATGCCGTAACTGTCGACCCATTTGAGCGACTTGCCGGCGCCCAATATTGTCACCAGCACGAAGGGGTAGAGGAACAGCACGGCGAGACCGATCGGCGGCAACAGGCGGGAAACCGTCGCCCGCCAGCCGGTTGCAGCCGGCTTGGCGACGCGCTCGCGCTTGCCTTCGGCGGCGAAATTTAAGGTCGCAAGGCGGCCGAAGAAGGCGAGAAAGGCGAAGATCGCCACCGGCAGCGGCCGCACAATCGGATGCAGCGCGCCGACGCCGTCCGCCTCGGCGTGCAGCAGAATGATCGGCACGCAGAGCATCGCGGCGAGTACGGCTGCGGCAGCCGCCTGCTTGAGGCGCTCGGCCCCGTTCATCGGTTCGCCGGTGGCCGAAGCGATCCGCTGAACTGCGCCGGCGGGCGCGCTGCTTTGGGAAGCGGCCGTCATCGTCAAACTTTCTCGATTTCGGGACGGCCGAGAATGCCCGAGGGCATGAAGATCAGCGTAATGGCGAGGATCGAGAAAGCGGCCACGTCCTTATAGTCGGACGAGAAATAAGCCGCCCAGAAGACTTCGATGAGGCCGATGGTCAATCCGCCAAGCACCGCGCCAGGCAATGAGCCGATGCCGCCAAGCACCGCCGCGGTGAAGGCTTTCACGCCCGGCAGGAAGCCGTCGGAGAAGCTCACCACGCCGTAATACATCATATAAAGCGCGCCGGCGACGGCGGCCAGCGCGGCGCCGATGACGAAGGTGATCGAGATCGTACGGTCGACGTCGACGCCGATCAGAGCCGCCATTTTGCTGTCCTGTTCGGTCGCACGCTGCGCCCGGCCAAGCGCCGTCTTTTGCACGAGCCACCAGAAGCCGCCGAGCAGCGCCACGGTGACGACCATGATGACGATCTGGCGATATTGCAGCACGATGTCGTGACCGGCGCCCCCTACATGGATGATGTCGGTGAACATCGGCGGCATCGGCTTGTTGCGCGGGCCCTGCACAATCTGAACGAAATTGGAGAGAAAGGTCGACATGCCGATGGCGGAGATCAGCGGCGCGAGGCGGAACGAGCCGCGCAAGGGCCGATAGGCGATCCGCTCGATCGCCCAGTTCCATATCGAGGTCAGCGCCATGCCGCAGATCAGCACGATGATGAAAGCAACGGGCAGCGACGTCACGCCAAGGATCTGCGTCAGGAACAGGAACACCAACAGGGCGATGAAAGCCGAGAGCATGAAGACATCGCCATGGGCGAAATTGATCATGCCGATGATGCCGTAGACCATCGTGTAGCCGATGGCGATCAGGCCGTAGATCGACCCAAGGGTCAGACCGTTGATGAGCTGCTGCAGGAAATTGTCCATGCGTCGCGGCGCCCCCTGAGTTACCCGTTCCCCCTGCAGGAACCGCGCCAGTCTGGACTGGGGGTCCCTCTCTCGCCGCTTTTCGCGGGCGCGCCGCCTATGCGCCGAGGGGCGCGGGGCGGCGTTCTTCAAGCGAGCTTAGCGAGCGGGCGCGGCCCCGGCAATTGGCTGAAAGTATTTTGATCCCGGCGCTCCCGGACCGGCCTGACGCCGCCCTTCAGATCAGGCGCAGGCTCTTTAGCGAGGCGTGGCCGTCGCGCCCGACGATGATGTGGTCATGCACGGCGACCCCGAGCGGCTCGGCGACGGCGATGATGTCCAGCGTCATTTTGACGTCCTGGGTCGAGGGCGTCGGGTCTCCCGAAGGGTGGTTATGAACGAGGATCAGCGCGGTCGCCGAGAGTTCGAGCGCGCGACGGACCACCTCGCGCGGATAGACCGGCGTCTGGTCGACGGTGCCGACGCCCTGGGTTTCGTCGGCGATGAGGCCGTTCTTCTTGTCGAGAAACAGCACGCGGAAGGCCTCGCGCCCCTCGAAGGCCATTGCGGTGCGGCAATAGTCGATGACTTCGCCGGACGAGCCGATTGACCGCCGCTTGGTCAGCACGCCTTTGGCGAAGCGCCGGGCGGCGGCCTCGACGATCTTGAACTCGGCGATCGAGGCCTCGCTCACGCCGGCGATCTCGGCGAGACGGGCAGGGGGCGCGGCGACAACCTCGGCGAAAGAACCGAAACGGGCGATCAAGGCTTTGGCGATCGGCTTGACGTCGCGGCGCGGGATGGCGCGAAAGAGCAGAAGTTCGAGGAGCTCGTAATCGGCGACGGCCTCGCCGCCCGCCTCGAGAAGGCGACGGCGCAGGCGCGAACGGTGGCCTTGATAATGCGGGGGCTCGTCGCCGTTAGGCCCCTCGCTCATCGGCTATAGGGAGGGTGTTCGAGCCCCGCTGGAGAGGCGGTGAAGATTTCCGCGCCCGTCTCTGTCACGCCGATCGTGTGCTCGAACTGCGCCGAGAGCGAGCGGTCGCGCGTCACCGCGGTCCAGCCGTCGGCCAGAACTTTGACGGCGAAGCCACCGAGATTGATCATCGGTTCGATAGTGAAGAACATGCCCGCGCGCAGCGGCGCGCCATCGCCGCGCCTGCCGACGTGGAGGATATTGGGCTCGTCGTGAAACAGTCGCCCCAGTCCATGGCCGCAGAAGTCGCGCACCACCGCGCAGCGCTCGCTTTCGGCGTAACTCTGGATCGCATAGCCAATGTCGCCGGTCGTCGCCCCCGGCTTGACCGCCGCGATGCCGCGCTGCAGGCACTCATAGGTGACGTCGATCAGGCGCAGCGCGCGGCGCGGCGCTTCGCCCGCGACATACATGCGGCTGGCGTCGCCGTGCCAACCGTCGACGATCAGCGTCACGTCGATGTTGAGAATGTCGCCGTCGCGCAGCGGCTTGTCGTCAGGAATGCCGTGACAGACGACATGGTTGATCGAGGTGCAGATCGACTTGCGATAGCCCCGATAGTTGAGCGGCGCGGGATAGGCGTTGTGGTCGCGCGCGAATTCGAAGACGAACTTGTCGAGCGCGTCGGTCGTCACGCCGGGCCGCACTTTGTCGACCAGCGCATCGAGCGCCTGGGCGGTCAGACGGCCGGCCTTGCGCATGCCGGCGAAACCATCGGCGCCGTGCAGTTTGATGTGGCCGCTGCGCCGGCCGCGCAGTTCGGCGGAATCAACAAAAGTCATCGACAACCTCGGGGAGCGGCCGGTCCCGCCGCGATCCAATCGCCTATGTAATACGCCGCCGCCGCGACGCAACACAAGGCGCTGCGGATGGGCTCCCCGGCCGGCGGCGGGCCCAACTGGCGAGCCGCGCCGGGGCCGTGCTAGGAGGGGCGCCGCGAGCCGCAGCGAGCCTCGATGCCCAAGGACAATTCGGCCGAATCTCCGCCTTTCGGCGCCTATGCGCCCTCCGGCGCGCTCGCGCTGGTTGTCGCGGCGACGCGCAAATGCTCGACCGGCTGGCTTGGCAAACGCGTCGCCTTCCTGCTGCGCGGCGCGGCGATGCGGGCCTTGCGCGGCCGGCCGGTGGACATCGCTTCGCTCGGCGCGCGCATGCGGCTCTATCCCTATAACAACAACGCCGAGAAGCGGCTGCTGTTCACGCCGCAATATTTCGATCCGCGCGAACGCGCGCTGCTTGCCGAACGCTTGAGGGGCGATTTCGTTTTTCTCGACGTCGGCGCGAGCGTCGGCGGCTATGCGCTGGCGGTCGCCGCCAATGCCGGGCCGCGGGCGCGCATCCTCGCCGTCGAGCCGCTGCCGGCCTTGTTCGAGCGTCTTGCCTATAATATCGGCCAGAGCGGCTTCGCCAATGTCAAAGCGGTCTGCTGCGCGCTGAGCGACATCGACGGCGAGGTGACGCTCTTCGTCAACGCGCATAATCAGGGCGAGTCTTCGGTGCGGATCGTCAGCGCCGAGGCTTTGGTCGAGCGGATACAGGTGCGCTCCAAAACGCTGCTGACGCTCGCGCGCGAAGAGGGCTACGCCCAGATCGACGCCATCAAGCTCGATATCGAAGGGGCGGAGGATCTGGCGCTCGATCCGTTCCTGAGCGCCGCGCCGCGCGCTCTATGGCCGCGCCTGATCGTCATGGAATTCGCTCTGCTCAGGGTCGGCGCGCAGCTCGAGCAGCGGTTGCGTCGGCTCGGATACAGAGAAATCCTGCGCACGGGCGAGAATGTCGCCTATGAACTTGGCGAGGAGCCGGCCCATTGAGCGAAAAAATCGTCACCGCCGCCGTCCTCGTAATTGGCGACGAAATCCTCTCGGGCCGCACCAAGGACCGCAACATCGGCTATATCGCCGAATATCTCGCCAAGATCGGCGTCGATCTGCGCGAGGCGCGCATTGTGCCCGATATCGAAGAGGAGATCGTCGCCGCGCTCAACGCGCTGCGCGCCCGCTATGATTACGTTTTCACCACCGGCGGCATCGGGCCGACCCATGACGACATCACGGCGGACGCGGTCGCCAAGGCCTTCGGCGTCGAGATTATCGAAGATCCGCGTGCGCTGGCGCGCATGCGCTCGCGCTACAACTCGAGCGATCTCAACGCGGCGCGCCGGCGCATGGCGCGCATGCCGGTGGGATCGGAACTGGTCGACAATGCGGTCTCGCCGCCGCCGGGCTTTCGCATCGGCAATGTCATCGTCATGGCCGGCGTGCCGGCCGTGATGCAGGCCATGCTCGACGCCGCGGCGGCGACGCTCGAAACGGGCGCCAAGATGATCGTGGAGACGATCGACGCCAGCGCCATTCCCGAAGGCCGCTACGCGGAAGCCCTCGGCGAGATCGCCAAAGCCTATGGGGAGACGGTGATCGGCTCCTATCCGTCTTTCGCCGACGGGACGTTCCGCAACCAGATCGTGGTGCGCGGCCGCGAGGCGGCAAAGGTCGCTGAGGCGCGGGCCGCAGTCGCGGCGATGCTGGCGGCGATCCACGCCGTCCCCAATCCGCCCGCGCCCAAGCCGGACTGACCTTCCAGCGGCAAAGCTGTTGACGGGCCGGCCGCCGCCTCGCGCAGCCGCCCCTGGGTTGCTAAAAACACCCTGATCAGCAGCGGGGAAGAGCGATGGTCGAGGGCCGCCAGAAGGCGTTTCCGGTCTCTTGGGACCAGTTTCATCGCGACGCGCGGGCGCTCGCCTGGCGGCTGTCGGCGGCCGGACCCTTCGAGGCGCTGGTGGCGATCACCCGTGGCGGGCTGGTGCCGGCGGCGATCGTGGCGCGCGAACTGGACCTCAGGGTGATCGAGACGGTCTGCATCGCCTCCTATCACGACTACAAGACCCAGGGCGGGCTGCAGGTGCTGAAAACCATCGCCGAAAAGATCGCCAGCTCCAATGGCGCAAAGATTCTGGTGGTCGACGATCTGGTCGATACCGGCGCCACCGCCAAGGTCGTGCGCGAAATGCTGCCCAAGGCGCATTTCGCCACCGTCTACGCCAAGCCGCTTGGCCGGCCGCTGGTCGACACCTTCGTCACCGAAGTTTCCCAGGACACCTGGATCTATTTTCCCTGGGACATGGGCCTCGCCTTTCAGCCGCCGATCGCCACGGACGCGGCGGGCTAAGAGCCCGAGTTCATTTTCGCCCCTGTTTATGGGACAAGGTTCGGCGCGGACGTGGCGAAACCGGTAGACGCAAAGGACTTAAAATCCTTCGGCCGCAAGGCTATGCGGGTTCGACCCCCGCCGTCCGCACCATTGCAAAATGAAAGCGGCTGCCGCTCGATAAAACCGTCGGCTTCACGAAGGCGAGCCCAACGCCCAGGTGGGCAGCGTCGGCCGGTCGTGGCGAAGAAAGCGATAATCGTTCGAACGACGTCGGACCAGATTGGAAGTTGCACATGAGCTTCGGTCGCGATGCAAAGGGTCGTGCAACGATTTCATCGCTGTGCAGGATGTTTGTCGAAGAATACGCAACGAGTCCTGCCGATGAGCGCGTCCCCGCCGTGTTAAACGCGATCGGCGCATGTGCCGGATTTGCTTCCCAGATTGCGGTTTGGCGTGAATTGATTTTGCCCAAAGGCCGGGACCCCGGCGATTTTCTAGTTTATTGTGGCACCGGCCGTTCGAACGAAATATTTCTGCTCGGCGAAGCCATCAATCAATTCCTTTTTTCGACGGGACCAGACCGACTCTCATTCCTGAGCGTAGCTGCTGGCGGTTTGCCGGCGACCCAGCTTCCCAATATTGCGGAACTCGCGGGACGCGTCGTCCGAACTTTTGGCTCGGATGGATTTGGCACGCCGCGGTTGCCCGCGAACGTCAAGCTTTCCGAGCTTCCACGCGACGCGCTGGCACGGACCTGGGGCAACGCGACGGAGATCTTGAAAGACTGTCGCGCGGGCGATTGGCCGGCGCTCCTGGGCGCTGCAGCACAGGCTCTTCGCGGCGGAAGTCACCAGCTAAAGGCCCTCCCGATTCCGACGAGCGCTGCGGTGACGATCTTGCTAGAAGCGGCTGTTCCAATGTCGAAGCTAAATCCGGCTTCGGTTGCGGCTTCGGGAATTGACGCCCCGACATATTCGAACTGGGGCCAGCGGGCCCTGCGGCCCGGGAACGATGACGCGATCGAAGCGCGGGCCGCGATGCCGCGTGTGCCAGAGAAGCGTGACGCCGTGCTCACGGAGCGGAAGATCGCCTTCGTGAATATGGCTGGCGCGATCAGCGCAGCAATTGCCGCTGACGACTACGCCACAATTGGCGAAATATTTGGTCCGAATGCGCGGGCCGCTGACGGCCCGGTTCCTTGCGATGTTCTGTTTCTTTATTGCAATTTCGAGCCGTCAGGTAAAATTGCCGGCTGCGATCGATCTTTGAGCGACCTGATTCGCGACTGCGGAGCAACGGTCGTAGTGATCGCGTGGGCGGAGCCGGCGGACTATTTTGTCAATGCTGGGTTTCGCGCGGCCCTTCAACAAGTCGGCAATCCACCCGTCAATCTGACCGTCACCATGAATCGCAATGGCGAATATTTCGGACGTTTCTTTGTTAA